>DDIK01000077.1:468-22618 GCA_002338505.1 Bacteriovorax sp. UBA1852 | reverse complement strand
TATTGTTGCGAATTTATGTCAGGCTAGAAACTGGATATCTCCATTAACGGAAGATGGAAAAGAAATTATTATTACTCCACTTCCTCTTTACCATATATTTTCTTTAACAGCGAATTGCTTCACCTTTTCGACTATTGGTGCACTTAATGTTCTTATTACAAACCCTAGAGATCTTCCAGGATTTATTAAAGAGCTTAAGAAGTGGGACTTCACAGCATTTACAGGTGTTAACACTTTATTTAATGGACTGTTAAATAATGAAGAACTCAAAAATGTTAATTTTAGTTCTTTGAAATTGACTCTTGGTGGAGGAATGGCCGTTCAAAAAGCTGTTGCTGATAAGTGGAAGAGTGTAACAGGAACACCTCTAATTGAAGCTTATGGATTAACTGAAACTTCTCCAGCTGCTTGTATTAATCCAATGGATTTACAAGATTATAATGGATCAATTGGTTTACCAATAGCATCTACTGATGTCTGTGTTAAAGACGATGATGAAAATACACTTTCTGCAGGCGAAATCGGTGAAATTTGTATCAAAGGTCCACAAGTCATGAAGGGATATTGGAATCGTCCAGAAGAGACTGATAAGGTTATGACTAAAGATGGCTTCTTTAAAACAGGTGATATCGGAGTAATGGATGAAGAAGGCTTTTTTAAGATTGTTGATCGTAAAAAAGATATGATTCTTGTTTCAGGATTTAATGTATATCCAAATGAGCTTGAAGATGTTATTTGTCAGCACCCTAAGGTTTTTGAATGTGCAGCTGTTGGTGTACCAGATCAAAAAAGTGGCGAAGTTGTAAAAATCTTTGTTGTTAAAAATGATGATTCACTTACTGAAGATGAACTTAAAAGTTTTTGTAAGGAGAACCTTACAGGATATAAAGTTCCAAAGTTCTATGAGTTTAGAATAGAGCTTCCAAAGTCAAATGTAGGTAAAATTCTAAGAAAGGACCTTCGAGGTCAGTAGCATAGAGGGTGAGCATGTCTCACCCTTTTTTTGTTCTTCTACTTTTCAGGAGAAGAATTCAAAGTCTTAAGTATTTTTAAAGTATCTTGATTATATAAATTAACTCTTAAAGATGTGTAAGCTGCATTTTTTACAACATCATTTTGAAATTCAGACTTAGTCGCTCCAGATATAATATCTACCATCTCAGTTGGCTCCTTAACCTTGTTAAAAACTTTAGGATTTAACATGAGAATAAGGGCAAGCTTCTGATAATCTTTTTCAGTGAACTTGGCATGATATTTCTTTGTTAAGCCTGGCTTTGACAATAATTTAATTAAGCTTTGATCTTTATCATAAAAGAGTGTGAAGACGACTGGAAGGCATGCACTATCACAGCCCGTAGTGGTCTCAATATTTCGAATATAGCCAATATGCTTTTTTTGAGAATCGTATACTTTTAAAATTTGATTATTAATCGGGTTTTTAGAGATATTATCAGTAATCTTAAGTTTCTTAACATAAGTAATTTGAGAGAACACCTTCTGATAGAAGGGAGTCTTTCCTACCTCGACAGTGTCGAAAGAATGAGAGCTTAGAGAAGCAGCTGAAAATAATACAAAGATAAATAGAGAGAATAAAGAGTAAGTCATAAAGATATAATATATCAAAAATCACATCTAGGTCTAGAGAATCGAGAAAAATTACGACTTGTTCACAAAGAATAGAGCTTTATGATTTAAGAGTTCAAAGATGAATATTGAGTAAATGAACTGTAGAAATTACTCGGCTGTCAAAAATATAGACACTATATAAAGTTTTTACGACAGTTGTTTTGAATTATCGAGATAACAGGTAGTTATATCTCGTATACTGGCATCTCTCTTGCTGTATATATCTTATGATGATTTATATAAAAAAACTAATTTCTTGCTTATTTATCTTTATTTGCTCTTTTCAGTTAGCTCTTGGAGAGACTATTTCAAGGATACCTAGTTCTATTGGTCATAGAGAGATCGATAAATTAGGTGTTGAAATGCGAGGGCTAAGGAGACTTGTGAGGGGTGACTATGCTTGCAAAGTTAAGCCTATAACAAAGATGTTTACCGATGAAGATAAGACTGAATATGGCCACAATGAAGAAGTTATTGATAGCTTTAATCATTTGAGAAATGACTTTCAGACTGAAGAGGGCGGAGAATACTACGAGTATCTACTGAAAATTCTTTCTTTTGAGGATTATGACTCAGTATTTCAAAATAAGAAAGATGATGAAAATAAAATTGTACCTCAGGAAACTGAAGACTGTAACAAAGAAGATAACATACTCTATGATCTTGCATGGGTCACCTCAAGAATACAACTGGATGATGATGAGGAGGAGATAAAGTCTCAGTTCAAGTCAAAGCGACTCTTTAGTCGAATTAGTAATGCAATTCAAGAAGCTAGATATATTCAAAAGCGATTGTTTAGGGTCCTTGAGAGCTCATATAACGTTGACGAACAAGTAAAAAGTGCACTTATCATTAGATACATTGAGGATATAGCATTATCAATGAATGAAATTGCGACAATTGTTATTCCTTATAACTTCTTTGAACACAGCTTTGAGGATGACTTTCTTTTCGATGTTCCCATGGATCTTTTTCCAGAAGGAAGTGCTGAGTATAAAAAATTACTAGAGGGTGAGAATGATTATGGTGATATCAACTTTCTTGAGGTTAAAGACGCTGGGGGCTTTTGGACTCTCAAGTTCAAATTCGAAAGACTAATTAAGACATACCTAAAGTACCCAAGTCCAAGAAACTATGTAGCTGCATTAAGATTGCTAACAGTAAAAACAATGATTAATCAACTCAAAGAATATGAATTTATGTCGGGGGGAAGTTCTTCTAAGAAAGTACAAATCCCGATGTCTTGTGTTGAAAATAAGAGTAATGGAAACTGGGAAGAGTTTGAAGATTCCCAGTATGCGATGTTTGAAGCAATAAGAGGCGAAGATCAAGAATCTGGTTTTTATAGTCGAGGTTATCTCGAAAAATTACTAGCAGAAAAAGGACTTGTTAGAGATGACTTCTTTTTTCAAGTTGATGAAGAAGGATTTAATTTTGGCTTCAACCATGATGCTCCAGTAATGTTGAACGATGCAGGGGTACAAGATATCTATATTGAGACTCTTGATATTAACCCTATGTCAGATATCTTATGGCCAGCTCTTGAAAATCAATCTATGGGATTTGCAGCAGAAGCGATTAATGCCGAAGAAAGCGGAGAAAAAACTCCATATTCATTGAGATATACATTTAACGATATCACTCACTGGAAGTTGTTTAAAAAAATAAAGCAAGGAGCCATACAAGAGATATATTCACAAAAGCAAGGTACTTCACGTTTAAGTAAATTAAGAAAGAGAAATAAACGAAAAATGCGAATTAAGACAGAGGTCTATGTAAGAGAAGAATTACCAAAGTTTAATGTATACAAAGATATTGAACTTTTTGAGGACATTCTTACACGCTCGGATGAAAGTTTTAATTACCTATCAGCAAGTGAGTATGTGATCTATCCTCAAAAGCTTGGAGCTTCAAAGTATCTTGCTCGTAAAATGTCTGAAGCGAAAGCAGACTCTGTATGGGATGTCGTAAGCGATGATATTATTAAGAAACTTAAAAGAACTAATTTAAGAGTTGGTATGCCTTCTCTATACTCTGAACCAGACTCTAGAAACTGGGGAATATCAAAAATGACAGATGTTCTTAGAGAGTTGAATCGAAAAGAGGGTGATAAGCCTGTCTATGATTTAACGAGTAGATATAGTCCGCTAAAGAAGACTGTTGAAGATGCTTGTCGTGAAGCTAAATCAAATTATTGTCGCAATAATCATTTTCCATATGAAAAGTTACTTAGCTTTATGGAATCTCTAAAAGTTGGTGGTGTCTACACACCTTATAGAGAGCTTAACAAAAAGGAACTTGAAAGTCACTTTAGACTCTTGTCTGTTCTGTGGCAAAAACTTAGAGATGAGCATAATCTATTACCTTTTGCTTATGTGAATGAGTATGAATATATCAATCATCATATTAAAAACTCTTACCTCGAGTTGGCAATGGCAAGACTAGGTTATCTTGTAGCTGTTGAAGATTTAAAAAATATCAATCAAGGAATCAGAGATAAAAATATCTCAGGTAAAGACAGAAGTTCTAGAAAACAAGCTGCAAGAAAGAAATTAAGTTATGTTAGAAATATTGAAGCACAGATTGATCGATTAAAAGATGCTGGTCAGGAGTTGTCTTTAAATAGACCCGCGAGACCTGAGTTTCTAACAACCTTTCTTAAGAACTCTGATAAGCTAGCACTTTGGAGAAAAATTAAAGAGGAAGCTAAGAAATCAGGAAAGAATCTCTTTGATGCAAATATTCGAGGAAAGAGAACTCTTGATATTATTCATGATATTGCACCTAAGGCAGTTTTAACTCTTGATCAATTTGAATCAGCAGTAGACGAAAACCTGCATGGAGATATAAAAGAATCTCTCTTTAATGTAGCAAAAGAATATTTAGAATATGAAGATGCTAAAAAAATTGGAAGTTTTAAAGAAATTATGGAGTCTAGTGATCATGAAGAAAGAAAAGAGCTCTTTGAAGATATCGCTAAGGATTTTGGAATAAATAGTGAAGCTTATTTAAGAAGTGAGATATTTGATGTTGATAGTAGATTGAAAAAAATTCTCTATATTGATCTCTTAGAAAGAGCTGCGGTAGAAAGAATGCATAATGTTTACACGAATCTAGAAAGCTTTTGTGAGGCTGATGATAATGATCATGAAACACTCAAGTCTGTTTTTTATCAATCTCTCAGTGTTCAAGATGAATTAAATAAAATGGCCGGCATAAATGGTGTTCCTGCTGAGTTGATGGATAGAGTTGAATCTATGACAACGGAAGAGTGGGGAAATATGGGGTATGCGATTGGTGGCTTCGTTGTCGGAGCAGCTGCAGTTGCAGCCTTTGGTGTATGTACTTTAACTGTTGTCTGTGGGATTGCTGTTGTCGGTGGTGGAGCAGGTGGAATTCTTATGCAAGGAAAAGCGGCTAAGAGTGAATATGACATGAAGCTAAGAGCAGATGTATATGAAGAAGAGGTAAGGTCAATGGCAGAGCTTGGACATACTTCACTTGATGCTTATGAGAGTGTCGAACGTAGTTGGGCAATGACTATAATCGAAACAGCGAGTATTATTCCACTTATAGGAATACTCAATCGATCTCTATATCTTGGAGCTAAGAGTATCAGTCACCAAACAAGATTTGTAATGAGAAATCATAATACTATTGGATTTAGGAAATCATTTAGTGAAGCAGGGAAATCTTCAAAAGAGATTGCTGATGAAGCGGAAGTTGAATTCTCAAAAATCGTTCTTGGTTTTACAAACTACTCAGATAAGATAAAGGATTCATTTCGAGGAATAAACTTTAATCAAGCAGAGTCAGTCTTAGGATCAAGTAAGTTAACTGAGAAACAAGCTTTTAAATACTCTAAGCAATTACAAAAAATTAAGAAAGACCTAAACACAGGTCGCCTTAGCTCTAAAGAAGCAAAAGTTAAGATAAAGAATATGGTCGATGAAGTTTCTGAGATGTCGAAGAGAATAAGTAATAACACATCCTATATTTCTAATACAGTTGTAAACTATACGACTAAGGAAGTTGATAGACAAACAGCAAAAGTTCTAGTGGACTATTTTAAGTATCCTTCTAATATGAGAAGCTTTATGAATAGCTATCTCGGTAAATTTAAAGAGGGTGGATCAATCGAGAAAGCACTTGTTAAATATGAGAAAGCTAAGAAGGGAGAGCTTGCTTGGGGAACAAATTGGATACAACAGGCTTGGTATCAAAATACTTATAATATGGGACTCTTTAAACATGACTTTCTAAGAATGCACAGAGATTTAGGAAAACTACCTACGAAAGAATTTGAGAAGTATCTCTATGAAAATATTGATGTGTTTACGAAGATATTTCATAAAGCACCACTCAGACTTAAAACTGATATTCCATATCTTATGATTCAGGGGGGACCACACATTGGAAAAAGGATTCCTCTAATCAATGCCATGGGTGAATCTGTTGTCATAAGAAAAATTGCAAATGCAAGAGCTCGATTAACTGCTGAAGTTGTTAAGAAACAGGCGAGAGAGTCCTTAGGTCTTTCGACCGCGGTAGCGTCTGAGACACTCGCTACAGTCACAAAGGGATTTATTGCAACTGCTGAAGCAGAGATAAAGAGAGTATCACCTAGACAAGCAAAGAAACTAAGAAGAGAGTTAAAGGCATTTAAAAAGAAATTGATTAAAGAGATTGAGTTAAGTGTTCAGTCAGATTCTAAATTAAGAGAATTCTTTATTTCAAATAATATAGATATCAATAAAGCGCAGGATGTTTTATTCAAACCTTCGACTATTGTAGAAGAGGAACTTGCGAATCAGTTATTTGCTAAGGTTAAGCCTCAAGCAATCTTTGATACATTAGAAGTAGAGAGTATTACTTATGAAGTTATGCAAAAGACAATGAATGATAAGACACTTGTGGGCCTACAGAAATACATTGCAATGGCCAAGGTCCTTCTGGTTAAAGACTTAGAGAAAGTCGAAATTTACTAATGAATCATTTTGTATGTTAATGAATTCTCGATATTTATTAGTGCATCTAAATTTGATTCTAGGGTGTTAGTCCTGTCGATGATTTCATCCATAATCAAGTTGGCGCTAATCTCGTCTACAAAATTGGTTTTAATAAAAAGGCTGTCAATAATATCTAATTCTTGATACGAACTATTAATAATAGCTTCTTTGTAGGAGTCTTGTTCCACAGCTTCTCTGTCGACTATATCATTTAACTCAGATTCTTGCAGTTTCATTTCAACTACATCAATTAATTGATTTAGATAGTTTTCTTTCTTTGTGTTCTCTATAGATAAGAATCTCTTATCATATTTAGATTGATTCAATTTTGTTGCGATATTAGTTGCTGCCATGTTTAGCTCCTTTTATGTTTTGTAGTAAAATAATATTAGGGTTGTGTCTTTTAATATTCATTCTAATATTTAGTTTCTGTATAAATAAATACACAGTGTATTTTGTCAGGAACTTTAACTTCGTTTCGACTTGTAATTAATAAATATACGCTTCTTAAGATCCGATGACTTAATAATACTCTGACAGACAAGTGTTAGAGGAACCCCTAAAAAAAGCCCGTAGACGCCAAATACTATACTCCAGAATATAAGTGAAATAATAATTAGAATGGGAGATAGCTTTAAAGCATTGCCCATCAGCTTTGGTTCAAAAATGTTGCCTATAAAAAATTGTGCTACAGCAGGAAATACTAGAGGTACAATAAGTTCAAGAAAATTTTCTGCTTCAAAGCCTATGACTGGGATTAATAAAAGTGTTGCTATTAATGAACCAAATGATGGAATAAAGTTTAATATAAACGTGGCAAGACCTAGGAAAAGAATAAATTTATAGCCCATAATTAAGAGGTATAAAGCTACAATAAGGCCTGTTATGAGAGAAGTGATTGTTTTTATTGTAATGTATCGTCTGATTTTTGATTGTACATGTGTAAAGTTATCATTTTGTAGCTTTGACATACATAGCGGGTCATAAAGAAAAAATAAAGTATATACAAAGGTAAGTAATGTGATTTCGCTAAGTCCTCTTATTGCAGAAGAAGCTGATCCTATAAATTTACTTACAGGCGAGCTAATTTCTTTTTGCAAAATATTGGTTATTTCAAAATTTGGTAATTTAGCTTGTATTTTATTAATGTTGTTTTGAATAAACTTATTAAATTGATGAAAATAAACATCCAATTCGCTAATTAGTTGGCTGATCGAATTCCAGAAAAAGGCTGTCGAAGCTACAATTGTTAAAATAAGAATGATAAATATCAAGGCGTTATAAACTTTTTTGTTTAGGGGTAATACTGTTTCAAGGTATCTCGATACTGGGGTAAGTAATGTGGTAATTATATATGACACAATTAAAGGAATAATAATTGTTCTTATCTGCTGAAGGCCAAAGCAAACTAGTACAAAGCAAGCACTCATCAAGAGTACATTGAGTGAATTAATCTTTCTATGTTCTTTCATCTTGTTTCCCACCGTCTTTTAAAGTCACTTATATTTATAACTTGAAATAATGTGTCTAGGGTTTTGAGTAGGTCAAATTTATGTGTAGTTTTTTACAAATACACTACTCATTAGAATCGAGATTTATCAAAAAAGAATCAGTAAGATGAACGCTTATACTAACAAAGTAAAGGAGTGAAAATGACATCTAAAACAAATGACAAACACGCAAAAGATTTTATTAAAGACGATCAGGTTGAGAATATAATTAATACTGTATCTTCAGTCTCAGACGATGCTGTAGACAAATCTCGAGAAGTTGTCGCGAAATCTGTCCAAGTTGCAAAAGAATATCCCATTCATACCGCTGTTGGCGTAGGAGCTGTGGGTTTTCTCGTAGGTCTAGCGACAAGTAAGCTTCTAGGGAAATAATTTTATGTCAACCTTTAAGCTTTTGCTTTTTAATACTCTTAAAGACAATGTACTGAGAGGTGAAGAGGAGAGTGTAAAAGACTTAGTGCTAGAGAGAGTACTTAAGGATTCGAAGAAGATTGGTTTAAGTGTTTTTATTATAAATCTATCATCAATTATTCTCGGTTTATCTTCTGTTCTGGTCATTTACACTTTTTTTACCTATCTGAGCTCACAACTGAAGTTGTCTCTTCTATATAGTGGGGGAGTTGGACTATGTCTGTCATTAACAGGGATCGGTGTTTGTTTTAAGTATTTAAAAAAGAGAATAATTATTTATAAGAATGTAGAAAAAATAAAAGCCAATACGAAAGAATTCGACTGGCTTTCACCTCTTATAGATCAAATTAAAATAGAACAATCAAAAATGAAAGGAAGGTAGTGATGAATTTAAGTAGTAACTTTATGTGGTTAGGAATTTTCCTCTTTGTTGTTATAGGGGTTAGTATTTATAAGAAGCCGACACGAACTCAACCAAAGAAGGGGCCCTTTGACAGACCAGTACACACAAAACCATTATTTAAAATATCCTCATTTATTATCATGCTCTTGGTACTATTTTTGTTAGTCAGTAGAACTTGACGTTATTACTTAATTACTTATCTTTTATAAATATATTTAACATTAGTAAAATTGCTCCAAATGTCGCTAGACTTAAAAGTATCATTGCAACTCCAGGAAAATCTAAAATTGTAAAATCGGACTTATACTTCATCGCTGAGGTCGCTCCAACAATCATAGAGGATATGATTAGTCCTGTTGTAACTCTATTTGCTATTTTTTCAAATCCAGAAATAAGTTTCTCTTCGTCGATCACATCAATCTTTAGTTTAAGTCTTCTATCGATTATCTCTTCTAGAATTGTATTAATTTTACGAGGAAGAGTTTCTGCTATATCTTTAAATTCCATGCTATCTTGGAATATACTCTGAAAAGAAATATTCTCTTTATAAGACTTACTCACAAACTTCATAACATGCTTTTTTAGTGACTCTTGAGGATTAAATCCTGGCGCTAGACATAAGAATATATCGTCTAGATACATTAATGTACGTGCAATAGAGGCAAATTCATTCGGTAATGTGAATCCTGTTTCAGCAGCTACATTTGTAATTGACATCAGTGAGGATCCTACTTTTATTTTCTCAAGTGGTTTGCCTTGTTCTTCTTTAACTAAGTAGTAAACTTTTTGTTTGAATTCAATGACGTTCTCTTCAAAGTCGTTCATAGGTGTTGCGATTTTTAATGCTAACTCGGCAGCGTTCTTTGCTCTTCCATCTGAGATACAAAGCATGAGGTGTTGAAGATCTTTTCGAATACTTGGCCCAACCTTTGTAACCATACCAAGATCAATTATTCCAATTTTATTATTGTTAATTAGTAATATATTTCCAAGGTGAGGGTCTGTGTGTATAAACCCATCGACAAGTATCTGTTTGAGATATGCCTTGAATAACTCTTCTACTATTTTTTCACCTTCAATTTCTGTTTTTCTTAGTGGAGATAAATTTGAAACCTTTTCACCATCTATGAAGTCCATGGTTATAATTTTCATAGAAGAATAACTATTATAGACGTTAGGAAATTCAATTTTTTCAAAATCTTTTAAGTTTTTTGCTATATTTTCTAAATTGAATGCTTCTTCTTTATAGTCTAGTTCTCTTCTTATATTTTCGCTGAAGTCATCAAGAATGCCTTGAATGTGATAACGTTTGAAGTCCTGATTGACTTCATTTAACAGTTTAACTGATTTCCCTATTACTTTAAGATCGTCTTCAATTATTTTGGTTATTCCAGGTTTTTGTACTTTAACAACTACTTCCTTTCCTGTTTTAAGAACTGCTCTATGAACTTGTCCTAAAGAAGCGGTAGAAATTGGAGTAGAGGTAAATTCCTTGAAGATGTCATCGATTTTAGTACCGAGTTCATTTTCTATTGTACTCATAACAACACTTGTTTCTATAGGCTTTACATCGTCCTGCATCCTTTGTAATTCTTGGATGAATGGGGCTGGGAGCATAGATTTTCTTGTCGCAAGAACTTGTCCAAGTTTTATAAATGTTGGGCCTAAGTCTTCAAGCGTTTTTGAAAACTTCTTAGCATCTTCTTTAATTTGATCATCATGAAATGATTCATGAGTTTGATTTTTTGCATCAACATTTAAATACTTTGCTAAAGCCTTAACGAATGCTGTGTACTGTGACGCTCTTTTGATTTTCATAACTATACTCCTTTATATACATTTATAGATATGTCTTAAGTTTATTGTAGAGCTGTGCTTTGTTCATTTTAGATCTTCCTTCAATATTCTTTAGTTGTGCAAGATGATACAGTTGTTTTCTGGTAACATTATCAAATGCTATTGTCGGCTCATTGATGTGATTCGTTTTCATTGAGTCCGGAAGTAGGCTAAATGGGAAGTCACTTTCAGTCGTGTCTAAATGTTCTTCAATCTTTTTGATTTGCTTTAGAACTTGTGTTTCTAATTCTGATTTTACTTTAAGAGCTTGTAGGTTAATTGTTTCATAAATTTTCTTTGGCTTAATCTCTAATTTGTTCATTATGTAACTCCTTTTAAATTATAAAGATATCTTAAGGTATATAAATTAGGAGTTCCTGTTTTCTTGATTTAGATTATGTGAAGATTAGTACACAAAACTTGCAAGTCCTCTTGGCATAAAAATTATCTCACTCTGTTAAGGTTAATTTTATTAAACTCAATACGTAAGTGCTTGATCTTACGAATCTAAAATAAGAGGTAACTTACTATGATTAAATTAATGCTCGGATTTCTTTTCTTGGCACAGTGTGTTTTTGCTAAGAATGTTCTTCCTCTAGTGAAAATTCCGTATATAAATGATCAGCAATATATACTTTATAGTATTGAAAGTAATAGCAAGTGTTCTTTTGAAGGAGAGGAACTAAAGATAAATGTTACAGTTGAAGAAAATGGTAAGACTATCGATAGTGATTTGTCATTCATTGAAGATATGTACTTCAAAGTTGAAAAACAAAATGTTTCTAAGAATGAAATCTCTTTTGATTTACAAGGTGTTAGTTCATTGAGCTTTAAATTCGTAATGAATAACTGTAAGATTGATAAGTACATAGTTTTGAATCAAAGGCAGGTCGAGTTTGATAGACTAGGCATTGATTATCAAACTACCTTTTTACCAGCAGTCTTGGAAACTATGACTATTATTAAAGGTAACCAAGAGACAAAGATATACCCAAAGTATATGTCAGGCTATGTCCCCGCGTATGAACTTCTTCTGGGCTCAGCTATAAAATTTAAATCTAATATTAAATATAGAAATCAAAAGAAATATTATAAGGGCAGAAATACTCTGAAGCCTTTTCCTGCTTTCATTTTCCGTTATGGTCCTTTTTTTATAAATAGAGATGGTATGGGGTCTCTTCTTTTCTCTAAGTCGGGCTTATCTATTTTAGGGTTAGTAAATTACGATGGAGAACCATTTCAGCACCCTGAAATAGAAGAGAGAAAGAAGGACCTGTTCGCAGGTCTATTGTTAGAGCATAAATATTTTCGATTAACTTATAAACGCAACTTCTTCGGTTTTCATGAAAAGTTTAAGGGAACCGAATTCAAAGCCGTCTTAAAATATGAATTTCGTCCGAGTCTACATTGGAAAATAGAACCAAGAATTTATTTACAGTATTGGAGTACTGCTTATACAAATTATTATTTTGGTGTATCTAGAGACGAGTCTTCAAAGTCTGACTTCTCATATTCTAAACTTTCAAGTGGTATAAATTATAGTTTTAAAATGAGGATTGAATACTATCAACGGAATTGGGTCATCTTTGTTGATACAGGAATGAAGCAATACAGTACATCAGTTGAAAAGTCTGATCTGGTTGAGGATGATTTTGAGGTGAGTATTGTTCCTGGTATTGCCTATAAGTTTTTATAGATATGTGTAGAATACTTCACACAAAAATTAAATAGAGTCTAAGATTTTATTTATTTTAGAAAGTAGAATTAATTTAAAATGTAACAAATATAGGAGATTCTAAATTATGGATTTAATAAGAGTTTTATTCTCAGTTCTACTACCGCCTCTAGGTGTTTTCTTACAGGTAGGAATTGGGGGAGCGTTTTGGATTAATATTATTTTAACCCTACTAGGCTATATACCTGGAATAATCCATGCAGTATGGATTATTGCTAAAAGATAGAAGTTCATTATGTTGCAAATTACTAACTATATAAGAAAGGGGTTTTTTCAGTGAAGATTATATTATTAAGTTTAAATTTATTATTTCTATCAAGTTGTTCTACGATTTATTATAACATTTGGGAAACTCTAGGACGAGAAAAAAGGGATATTCTAAAATCAAAAATGATAGATGCAGAGTCTTCACAGGAAGATATGGCAGAAGAACTTGAAGATAGTTTAGAGCGAATTCGAAGAGACTATAATTTTAAGGAAGGTCACCTTGAAAAAATTTATGACTCATTAAGTGATGACTATAATAGTATCGCTAATGAGAGTGAAGCCTTAAGCCGTAACCTCAAAAAAGCTGAGGATGTTGCTGATGACCTATTTCAAGAATGGAAAGATGAAGCAATGTCACTAGATAAGAGAAAGTTTAGAAATCAGAGTCTTAAAAAGTTGAGAGAAACACGAAACAGTTTCCAAGAAGCACTAGCTTCGATGAAGATTGTTGAACAAAGAATGATTAAGGTTCTTAAGAAGTTTCACGATCATGTTATTTTTATTAAACACAATTTAAATGCTAAGATCGTTGGTAATCTAGAAGTCGAAATGAAGTCAGTTTCGTTTCAAATGAAAGAGTTAATTAAGAAAATAAATATCTCTCGGGCTAAAGCTCAAACCTTTATTGATAAACTTAATTAGAGATATTTGCGTAGTCTTGCGGCCAGGAAGTCTAGAGCTTTTATTAAGAGAGGTCTAGACAACCATTTTTCAAGATCAATTCGTATCGACTTTGTTTTATCTTTTTGAAATACAGTGGACATCTTTTTTGCAAAATCTTTGTCAAAGACATGAACATTAGCTTCTTCATTAAGCTTAAGTGATCTAGCATCAAAGTTCAACGAACCAATCGTTACCCAAAATTCGTCAATAATTATTAGCTTTGAATGATTAAATGTTGGCTCATATTCAAAAATTTGAACGCCTGCTTTTAAGCATCTTCCCCAGTAGTATCTTGAGCAATATCTGACGAACTTCTTGTCTATGTGCTTGCCGGGCACTATGACTTCAACTTTTACTCCTCTTTTTGCACATTCTGAAATTATCTTAAGTTCTTGATCGTCGGGTATGAAGTATGGTGTCATTATTTGTATTTTCTTCTTCGCAATTTGATACGCTTCTAGAAGTTGTAATCTAAGTGAGTTGTATTTTGACATAGGAGTACTCAGCACAACGTTTCCATCTATACCATTATCATCTAAGTCATTCAAAGTGAGCATATCATTTTTAATATGTTCTTCTGGATACTCAAGCCAATTATTAAAAAAAGCAGATTGTAATTGATCTAGTATTGCTCCTTCTAACTTGAAGTGCAGATCTCGCCATTGACTTGGAGAATTTGCGTTTCCTAGCCATTGATCAGCAATTCCAACACCACCAATATAGCCAGTTTTACCGTCTATTATTAGTATCTTTCGATGTGTCCTATGGTTAAGGCTTTTCCCTGTAAAAAGTCCTTTTAGTGTGAAGGGATTATAATATGAAATTTTAATACCATTTTTCTGCATTTTTTCTGTGAGACTTTTATCTAGATCTTTACATCCATACCCATCAAAAAGTAAGTAACACTTCACTCCTTTTCTTGACTTCTCTATTAAGGCATCTGATATTTTCTTAGCGATTTCTCCATTCCAAAAAATAAATGTTTCAAAGAGAATATAGTTTTCAGCTTGTTTTATTGAGTTAAGAATACTGTTAAAAATTTCATCACCATTTTCAAGAATAGAAATTTCTTTTATTTTAGTAAGTTGCTGACCTACTGTAATTGCAATGTTTTTGTAGCTTTCTTCGATCAAATAGTACCACCTGTTAGAATTATTCATTATAGTCTTCGCTGCTTGGATATCCAATCAAAATAGTTGTGAAGAAAACTAAACATTATCTACTTTCTTTCTCTAACATTTTTATAATTATTAAAGTTACAGTTATTACTCTACACTTAAAGGAGATTATTAATGAATGAATCGATTAGAAAAGTAGAGGGCATAGGCCATGAGTTTCAAAAGAAATTAGCCTATATTGGAATTCAGGATGTTTCGGAGTATCTCGTAAAGGCTCAGAGTCAAGAAGATAGAGACGAGCTAGCTAAAGATAGTGAGATACCTGTAGGGTACATAAATAATTGGGCGAGTATGTTGGATTTAACAAGGATTGAGGGGGTAGGATATCAGTATGCTGAACTCCTTACTTATGTTGGCGTTAGATCTGTTGAAGATTTTCGAAAGAGAAACTCTACAAGACTTTACCATTCAATGAGAGCACTCAATGATAAAAATAAACTCACTGGAAGCATTCCTTCTGTTGAATGTATAGACCAGTTCATCATGAACGCTAAAAAAATTACAAATATCGTAGAGAGGTATTAAAAAAAAGGAGAAGCTTTAAGCTTCTCCTTTTTATGATATGTATAAGAATCCTATTTTTTTGCAAAGCAGTTATTGTTTTTAATGAATTTAAGCATGTCCTCTTTAAGTGACTTTTCTGCTGGATCGGTTTCACTGTCAATCTTTTTCTGTAAAACAGTGTAAAAGGCATCCATAGTGTTCCTATTCTTAGTGCTCATTTCTGCATATGTCTCATCTAGCAGATCAATCCACATTCTTAAATCACTGTCACTAGTGTTAGTTGAGAAAATATTATAAAACTTATGCCCATTTGCTTCATCAAACATATTGAACTGACCAGGGCTTACTTTACTAATCTTTTTAAGTCTCTTTACAAAAGCTTTTTCAAGCTCAGAACCGAAATCTTCGACATACGAAGTGTATAGAAGAACTTCATATTCGTGTGACTCAACATATTTAGTATCAAGTTCTCCAAAATTTTGTTTTTCAAGTCTACTTGTTGCAACTTGTTTCATTTGTAGTGGAGACCTCATTGAGCTAGACATTTGTCTAAGTATCTGTCTTGACTGGCCTTTTTTCTTTATCAGTACAAACTTAAACTTGTACTCCATTAGCTTAGCATTTACACATGGGACGCATGCATTAAGTCCACTAGATTTTCTTAGAGCGTATCTTTGAGAAAGTTCTACAAGATTGTTAATCGCATCGACAATGTCTTCTTGTACAGGAGCCTTGTAGTTCGGTTTCTTAGGGTCTCTGTTTAGTATCTCCATGAGTTGAGCATACTTCTTTTTGTCTTCAGTAGTCTCCAGTCTACTCTTTAGTTCCTTAAGGTCTTTAATTGAACCTTTTCCGCTTTCCGCAAGGTCGTCCAGAGCTGACTGTACTGTTGAGCTCACTTCATTTGTAACCTCTTTTTCGAAAATACCAACCTTTCCAAGTGCTTCTGTAACACCTTTCTTAGTAAAGATGACATCAGCTAATTTAAATAAACTGGCGTTAGCAGAAAAGCTTGCGACTAACAGGGAAATCAGAACAATTTTTTTTAACTTCATACCTTCTCCAAATGATATTTATCTATAGTGCTTGTCGTCATAGGCTTTGAGAATCTTTAGTAAGAAAGTAAGAAAATGCTAACAAAATTAGAACTTATTAATACGTTATTTCAGTAGCTTGGGTGATATTTCATATTTGAATTAATGTTAAGTGAGGGGTACTATTTTGCTCTGTTATTAATTAGGGTGTGAATGAAAACATTTATTCTGTTAGCTTATTTCCTCTTTCTATCTGTGGCATTTGCTTCTGAGAAGACTTACTGTCTTGAGCAAAAAGATGTAAGTAACGGCCAGTTTGGCTCAATAGGGTGCCATAACTCATTCCATCACTATAATGATAATGCTGTTAACCGCTACTATTCTTATCAAAAAGCGATGGCAAAGCGGAACGTCCGTGTATCTACTTTCAATGTTTATCAGGCTGGCTCGTCGAAAACAGAGTTCAAGGATTACTCGATAATTGCTACTATTATGAATAATTGGGATCTGATTGGAGCAGTTGAGCTGGTTTCAAATACCGGTGAAAATAGAAGACATAATGACTCTATTTACGAGGCCATAGAGTTACTAAGAGAAAACCCAAGACTTTCATCTAAAGAGAAGAACAGAAGAATTAGTTTTTTAAAATCGCAATATGCGCTACCCGGGTATTTGAAGATTCTTAAAGAATTACGAAAGCTAGATCCATCTTGGGCTTTATTGTTAACACCTCGTGCAGACGGTTCAAGGAATGCAACTGTAAAAGAGCTTGCAGGTTACTTCTATCGCGCGAAGCTGGTGAAGCCTATTTCTAATGAATACTGTGAAAACTTTGTATCTAATAAGAATTCATATGCATGCTATGTAAATTTTGACGAAAACTTTTATGGAAGAAACGTTTCATCACTCTTATCAAGACTTCCTTTCATCGGTAGTTTTAGAAGTGGACGATTTGATTTCTCTTTAGTTCTTACCCATACAGTGTATTCACCAACGAGTGATGATGCATTTAAAAAGAGAATTCTTCGTGAAGCTTTCAATGTCGAGGATCATACAGACTTAGGATTTGGTGTAACTAGCCAAACTTATCATAGATTTTCAGAGATGAAGCATCTTTTGAATTTTGTGCAGCTTTATAAGAACTCCTTTAAAGAAGACGATGTTATTATTATGGGAGATATGAATCTAAATAGTGATGAGTTATTCTGGTCAGAAATGCTTTCAGATTTTGGTGATATGTCTCTTAAAGTTAAAGAAATGACAAGTTTATCAAGGGGTTTAGAGAGAGCGGGTGATCTTACACATGGTCTATCTAATAACTATGATCACTTTCTGTTTGATGATAAGACTACCTTTCAGTGTGCTGGGAAGAATAACTTCAAAGCTTTTAACTTCATGAACAATAGTATTAGGCACATGATTAATAAGAAGTACTTAATTCGAGGTGAGGAAGTTAGAGATAACTCTACATATGATTACCTTATTTCTAAAAGTGGAAAATCGAAGGTTCAAACACTCCGAAGGTATTATAAAGACACGATTGAATCCATGTATACCGTATCTCGTGGTGAAATTGTTAAGAGATTTAGCAGTGCTACAGAAAAAGTTGAAGATCTTGATAGAAAGATTTTTTTTCCACAACTCTTTAAGAAAAGTTATTATCGTTACTTTAAAGAGGTTGTCAGTGATCACCTTCCAATTTACATGAATTGCTCTAATACTTATGACCAAGATTAATTAGCAATAGTACTTAGTCTTGTTATTCTTATCTATGACCATCCAACCATGTTTACTTCCCTGCTTTGCTGGACTAATCGTATTGAAATCTCCATTAAGGGCAATCATTAAAATAACTTTTCTTAATGAAGAGTGAGCCTCTTGAGCCGCTTTGAGGCGCTCTCTGTCTCCTGGAGTTGAGTTTGTTTTATACTTACTTATAAGCTTCTCAAGTCCGGATAATGTTTGTTCTAATAATTCCTGTTGATTCATAGAAGCTAGTGTATTTCAAAAAGAACAATCGAATAAGTAATTTCTTTTTCGCAAAAGTTTATACTGTAAGTGTATAGAAGTATGGAACTATTAAAATATAAGTTTCTCAATTATTTATATTTTGAGACTTTGAGATATGCCCACTATTAGTGGGCAGGGCAAATTATGCTTCTATTTTTGGGAAGAGAGCATCAGGGTTTTCAAGGTTAAATTTATGTCCCTCAAATTGTAGCAGACTGTCTATATCCATTAGAGTTCCGAGATATGAGAAGGCTTTTTCTGTTACATCTGGAATAAAAGGTTTAAGTAGAATCGTAGCTACGCCAATACCATATATACAATTATAGGCAATCGCCTTAAAAGCTTCAGGGTCGTTCTTAAACTTCCATGGCTCCTTGTCATTAATATATTGATTAAGAAAGTTAACAAGCTCCCAGATCTTATCAATAGCTTTATGGTGTTCTCTATTTTCCATAAACTTCTTTGATTCAAAGAGATACTCTTCAACCTTAAAGTCTTGTGTGACTCCTTTTGAATCAAGAGTAGTATCAGGAAGAACTTTTCTCGCCAATTTTATGATCCGCATGAGGAGGTTCCCATAGTCGTTTCCAAGTTCAGTATTGTGCTTAGAGATAAGTTCTTCTTCTGAAAAACGGCCATCTGAGTTTGCTGAAATATTACGTAGCATATAGTAGCGAAAGGTATCAGTTGGATACTTATCGAGCATATCAAAGGGATCAATTGCGTTTCCAAGAGATTTACTCATTTTCTTTCCATCTTCCGCTAAGACCATTCCGTGAACATAGACTTGTTTTGGCAGAGGTAGTTCTGAAGCCTTTAGCATACAAGGCCAGATGACAGAGTGAAACCAAAGAATATCTTTTCCGACAACATGTAGGTCAGCAGGCCAGAGATTCTTTTGTTCTGGAGAGAGTGCAGAATAGTAATTTATTAAAGCATCAAACCAAGTGTACATAACAAACTTGTCATTACCTGGAACTTTCACGCCCCAGCCTTGAGTAGGCCTAGAAATAGCGAGGTCTCTTAAGTCATCACCTTTAAGCCTAGATAGGATTTCATTGTACTTTGCTTTAGGTGTTACAAAAGTAGGGTTGTCTTCAAGATATTTAATTATCCAATCTTGATACTCAGACAGTTTAAAGAAGTAACCTTCTTCTTCCTTTCTTTCTAGAGGCTTATGATGCTCTGGACATATACCATCTGGTGCTTGAGTTTCAGTGTAGAAGGCCTCACAAGAAAGACAATAGTCTCCAGCGTAACTACCATGATAAATTAGGTTCTTCTCTTCAAGGTTTTTCCATAATTCTACACATGCTTGCTCGTGTCTTTTCTCTGTTGTTCTGATGAAGTCATCATTTGAAATATTGGCACGTGTGCATAGCTCTTTAAATATTTCTACATTCTCGTCTACATATTGAAGAGTATCTTTTCCCGCAGCTTTTGCAGACTCGATAAGTTTTTGCCCATTCTCATCTGTTCCAGTTAGGAAGTATGTCTCATGGCCAAATAGCTTATACCATCTATTGTAAGCATCAGTGACAATCTTTTCATATGCATGGCCTATATGGGGCTTACCATTAGGGTAGTCAATTGCAGTTGTGCAGTAGAATTTATTTTTCATAACACTTATTTCCTATTTACTTGGTTTCACAACAATATTACAAATTCTTCCTGGCACATAGATTTCTTTTACGATTGTTCCATCAAGAAATTTTGCAACCTTTTCATCACTCTTTGCTTTAGCAAGGAATTCATCTTTCGAAATATCTGCTGGAACTTCAAGAGTTGATCTTGTCTTACCATTTACTTGAATTGCCATCGTGATGAGATCATCTTTTGCTAGATCTGGATTAAAGATAGGCCAAGACTGAAGAGCAATTGATTCACTTTCTCCTAGATTTGCCCACATCTCTTCTGCTGCATGTGGTGCATATGGAGAGAGAAGTTTTGCTACTGTCTTAGCAGTCTCAAGAGAAACTTTTCTGTCTTTTTTAATGATTTCATTATTCATAACCATCATGGCCGAGATTCCTGTATTGAATCTCATATTTTCGATATCTTCAGTAACTTTCTTAATAGTTTTATGAAGTACTTTTAAAACGTCATCATTTTTTTCAGCGCCTTCATATGTGTTCTCTGTATTTCCATAGAAGTTAAAAGATTTTCTAATAAAATTATGAACACCTTTTACACCTTTTGTTTGCCAAGGCTTAACTTTTTCAAGAGGTCCCATAAACATCTCATAGAGTCTTAATGAATCTGCACCAAATTCATTAACAATATCATCTGGATTGACGACATTTCCACGAGACTTACTCATTTTCTCTCCATCTTCGGCAAGAATCATTCCTTGATTAACAAGCTTTTGAAAAGGCTCCTTAGTTGAAACAAGTCCTAGGTCAAAGAGAACTTTGTGCCAAAATCTAGCATAGAGTAGGTGAAGTACAGCGTGCTCAACACCACCAACGTAGAGATCTATTGGCATCCAATATTTTTCGAGATCTTCATCCCATGCTTTTTCACTATTTGTTGGATCAATGAATCTTAAATAATACCAACATGAACCGGCCCACTGAGGCATAGTATTTGTTTCTCTTCTCGCTTTTTTTCCAGTTTTTGGATCAGTGAGATAGAGCCATTCATCAATTGTTGCCAGAGGAGATTCACCCGTTCCTGACGGCTCGTACTTTTCAACTTCAGGTAGAGTGACAGGTAGTTCATCAGCATCAAGGCATCTTACTGTTCCGTCTTCAAATTTAAGAATTGGAAATGGTTCTCCCCAGTATCTTTGACGAGAAAAGAGCCAGTCACGTAATTTATAATTTGTCTTCTTTTGGCCTAGCTTCTTTTCTTCAAGCCAAGAGATCATCTTATCAATTCCGTCTTGCTTACCAAGGCCATCTAGGAAATCAGAGTTTACGTGTTCGCCTTCTCCTGTGAAAGCTTCTTCATTAACATCTCCGCCTTTTAAAACTTGGGCGATTGGAAGATCATATTTCTTTGCAAATTCCCAGTCTCTTTCATCATGAGCTGGAACTGCCATGATTGCTCCTGTTCCATAAGAGATGAGAACATAATCAGCAACCCAGATTGGTATTTTCTTACCGTTAACAGGATTCGTTGCATAGGCACCAGTGAAAACACCGGACTTGTCTTTATTAAGATCTGTTCTTTCAAGATCAGACTTAAGCTCAGTCTTTTTAAGGTATTGAGCGACCTCGTCTTTCTTATCATCAGTTACAATTTTATTAACGAGATCATGCTCTGGTGCAATGACCATATAAGTTGCGCCAAATAATGTATCAGGTCTCGTCGTGAAAACTTCAAGCTCTCCATGACCATTTTCTACTTCAAACTTAACTGTTGCCCCAACAGATTTACCGATCCAGTTTTTCTGAAGCTCTTTGATATTCTCAGGCCAATCAAGACCATCAAGATCTTCAAGAAGTCTTTCAGCGTATTCAGTAATTTTAAGCATCCACTGTTTCATCGGTTTTCTGATAACAGGATGGCCTCCAACTTCAGACTTACCATCGATGACTTCTTCATTTGCTAGGACTGTTTTTAACTCTGGACACCAATTGACTTGTATCTCATCCTCGTAGGCGAGACCTTTGTTGTATAGCTGAACAAAAATCCATTGAGTCCATTTATAGTAGTCAACACTAGAGGTCGCGACTTCGCGATCCCAATCATACGAAAAGCCTAAGGCCTGTAGCTGACGAGTAAATGTTTTAATATTATCTTCGGTGATTTTCTGTGGATGAATACCTGTTTTAATGGCGTAGTTTTCAGTTGGTAAACCAAACGAATCCCAGCCCATCGGATGAAGAACATTATGACCTGTCATTCTCTTATAACGGGCCATGATATCGGTTGCAGTATAACCCTCTGGGTGACCAACGTGGAGTCCAGCTCCTGAAGGATAGGGGAACATATCTAAAACATAGTATTTTGGTTTAG
>DDIK01000077.1:0-279 GCA_002338505.1 Bacteriovorax sp. UBA1852 | reverse complement strand
TAAAACATAGTATTTTGGTTTAGTTCTATCGGAGGCATCAGTTTTAAAAGTCTTATTTTCAAGCCAGTATTTCTGCCATTTCTTCTCAATGTCATTGAAGTTGTATTCCATAAATCATCCGTAAATTTCTTATTGTTAATTGTTGGTGTATACTATCAAAAATATTAAAAAAGTGTCACGGGTAATCTATGAAAATCTTGTTCTTTAGACTTGCGTTAATTTGTATTTTCTCTCTTAGCGCGCAATCAAAATCTCTCACTCTAAAAATTGTAAAAAATG
>DDIK01000158.1 GCA_002338505.1 Bacteriovorax sp. UBA1852 | reverse complement strand
CCAGACTTCTTAATGATTTCTAAAAATTGCTCCTGTGAAATACCTGTTTTCAAGTATTCTACGACCTCAAAATCTAGGCCCTGCGATTCAATAATTTCGAGTCCTTGTCTAGACTTTGAGCAGCGAGGGTTATGGAAGTACTTATTTGTCATGTTTCTATCTCCGTGAAAGATTTTTTTAATTATTAAATCATAATTGATTCAAACTTGTAATCATACATCTTTAGAAGCTAGAATTATTTATGTCTAATTCAAGGAGGAATAATGAAGACAATTCTCAAATTAATATCATTAAGTATTTTTCTAGTTTCTAGTACCATGGCACGAGATGGTTCAAGTGGTTGTGGCCCTGGTTGGTATGTCTTTAAGAAGAACTCATTAGTTTCATCCTCGTTAAGATCAACGACTAACGGATTTCTTGCTCCCTCTGTAACGTTTGGAATGACCTTTGGTACTTCTAATTGTACAAAGCATTCAATTGTAAAAACAGAGAAGAAGACAATTCATTTTGTGACTCATAATATTCACGAGATTAAAGCTGAAGCGGCAAAGGGGAGCGGAGACTTCTTAAGTGCCTATGCTAAAACAATTGGTTGTAAGAGCGAAGATCACAAATATTTCTCATCTAAGCTTAAGAATAATTACAATGAAATCTTTAAGAATAAGGCAAGTAATGAAAAAGTTATTGTTGAAACTTACAAAGTCATCTTAAGCGATAAGAGACTTCTATATTCTTGTTCTCTCTCTTAAAGTTATTAATTATTTATTTTATAAGCACTCTCTGCTTTGCGCAGGAGAGTGCTTATTCTCAAAAGAAGTGGGCCCGACTTCTTCACTTCGAAGATGGGGAATTTAAGGCCCATCACCGTAACGTATTTTACTTAAGCGCAAAGAGCTTAGAAGATGAGTGGATCTCTTCAGTAAATGCAATTAAGAATAAAACACTTGTCGGTCGAGAGAAGAAAGTTTTTGCATGTTCTTTTCCCGCGAGATATGAATTCATCAGACAATACTTGCCAAGCCTTTCCAAGGAATCTTGCCCTGATTTTCAAGAATGGAAAACAGAGATTGGTGCAAAGGAAATTGTTCTTGTCTACGCCTCAAGTTATCTTTCAAATCCAGCTTCTATGTTTGGTCACTCTCTCTTAAGACTCTCTCGGGGAGGCCGCTCCAGAGCATCAGTTCTAAGTGATAATACTGTTGGCTTTCTCGCTCAAACAAACCCAGATGATAATCCTTTATCATATACTGTTAAGGGAGTGACCGGTGGTTATATCGGATACTATGAGATTAAACCTTTCTATCAAAATGTCGGTCTCTATCAAAACTCAGAGGCACGTGATCTTTGGCAATACCCATTAAAATTATCACAAGAGCAAGTAGATTTCTTTGTTTCTCATTTATACGAACTCTCTCTTAATACTGGTTTTGACTACTACTTCTTTGATGAGAATTGTTCAAGTGTTATTCTTAGGACACTACAAGTTGTGGATGAAGACTTTAATTTCTTAGATCAATCTTATGTCTTCGCTCATCCCATTGAGACTCTTAAGTGGGCCAGAGATGCTTTGGATCATGAGAGAGTGACTTACTATCCATCAATTAATAAAATCGTAAGAAATCAACTTGATCAAATGAACTCTACTGAAAGGGACCTCTTTCAAAGAGCGAATCGTGATATCGAAGTTATCCATGAAATAAAATCTCCTATTGTTCTTGATGCGCTTATCGATTATTGGAAATTTAAAAACTATAAAGAAGAAACGAAAATCAGTCAGATTAATAAGAAGCGTATGAATCTTATTCTTAAAAAGCGCGCGTCTATAGATACTATTACAGATAATTTAGTAATGAATAGAACCGAAACAGATGATCCTTTAAAGTTTCATGATCCTAATAAATGGGAGCTTGGATATCTCTATACAAAAAATAGTGAAGTGATGACAGCAAGATTTGCTCTTGGATACCAAGACCTTGATGATATACATATTGGGCATGATAATTTTTCTTTTATTAATTACTTCGATTTTAACTTTCAATTTAGGGAAAATGTTCTTTCTTTAAAAGATCTGACTCTTGTGAAGATCCACTCACTTTCTCCCTATTATAATGAAATTAAGTCATTCTCGTGGGAGATTGATTTAAGCGTCAAAAGGTCCTCATATTTATTTTCTGATAAGCATCTTAGTTTTCTAGGGGGAGTAGGCTATACTTTGTTCTTAGAAAAGTTATCTCTTTCAGGATTCTTAGGGTTTGAAAACTTTCTTTCAAAGTCCTTATTAGAGCTTAAGCCGTACTTGAGCTTTTACGCTAGAGCTCCACTAAAGAGAAATCTTATTTTGATCCAGTCAAAATTACATTATGATAGTTCAAAAATCTCGAGAAATTTGTCAATGACTTACGCTCACTATATCAAGAAGAATGTCTCAGCTCGTTTTATGATAGAAGATTTTAAAAGTAACTTTTCACAGACTCGTGCGAGATTTTCATTAAGATTTAGATTTTAAAATAAAGTCATACCGACAATAAAGATAAGTTGAAAGGTCTTAATTGCCTGCTCAGAGTTTCTCTCTGAAAGTATATTGATCGCAGTGGAATCACTCTTATCAACAAGGCTAACTTTATATGACTGATAAGCTGAAACACTAACTTCAAAGAAGACTGGCCTTGTTTCTTTAAATACTGTTTGTTCTTCTACTCCAAGGCCTATGCTAAATCCAAAGGACTCATAGGTGATTTTATAGTCTTGGCTAAGATCTCCTGAAACCTGGAAATTATCTAATGCCAAAGTCTGAATGATCCAAGATGGGCCGATCTTAAAATAAACTATCCAGGGGTTATTATTTATATCGCTGATATAATCTTGAGTTGGCTTTGGTAGCTTAAAACTATTTGAATTAATTCTTAGGTAGGGAGTGATATCAACGAGTCTTATTCGACCACTACCTCTCACTGAA
>DDIK01000118.1 GCA_002338505.1 Bacteriovorax sp. UBA1852 | reverse complement strand
GTAAGCTTGGGGATGTTATGCAAGAATCTGCCAAAGCCGCACTAAGTTATGTGAGAAGTATATCTGATCGTCTAGGAATTGATCATGAGTGGTTTGATAAGAATGACCTTCATATTCACGTACCAGAAGGTGCGACACCAAAAGATGGGCCGAGTGCAGGTATCACAATGGCAACAGCTCTAACTTCAGCAATCACAGGAGTGCCAGTAAGACAAAATGTCGCAATGACTGGTGAAGTGACAATCCGTGGTAGAGTTCTTCCAATTGGTGGATTAAAAGAGAAGCTTCTTGCTGCAAAACAAGCTGGAGTAAAAACAGTTATTGTTCCAGCAAAGAATGCAAAGGACCTTCCTGATATTCCAAGTGAAATCAAAAATGGTCTTGATGTCATACCAACGGCTCATGTTGAAGATGTTTTCAAGGTCGCTCTAGACTTAAGAGAGCCTGAGAAGTTTATGCAACATGTAGGATTAAAAGTTATTGATGGTGACACTGATACTTCAGCTGTCGCTAATTAAATAGAGTACCTTTTTATAAAAACTGAAAAACTGATCAAAGAAGCCCTCTTTTTAAAAAAGAGGGCTTTTTTTATATTGACACATTTCAATCATTAGATTAATTTATCTCTTACAAAAGTCATTTTGGGCCGTTAGCTCAGCTGGGAGAGCGCTACCCTTACAAGGTAGATGTCGGCAGTTCGATCCTGTCACGGCCCACCATTTTTCCCATACCCATTGTTATTTATAGAAGGCTAATTATAGACTTAACGGCAATTGGTATTAGTATCATCCCAAAAACTTTCTTCAGCTTTTTTTGATCTAATCTATGGGCTAACCTAGTACCAATCTTAGAGAATATAGGGATAGCAAAAGCAGAGCAGAGTAGCGCTGGCAGATAGATAAAGCCAATTGCATATTGAATATCAATGCCTTTGTTGACGCCTATATACATATAGGTGAGTGAGCCAATGATTGCGATAGGTATACCAAGAGCAGCGGAGATTCCTACTGAGTCGATCATGCGATGACCCCTCCAGATAAGAAATGGTATTGATATTGTTCCACCACCAATCCCTAGGATACTCGATTTGAGACCGATAATGAGTCCTACGAAATTATAAATAATTGTAGGGGTTGCTTTAACAAACTTATTCTCTTTTCCGGTATAAAAGATCATCTTTATTGAAACTAGAGAGACATAGATCGTAAAGACAAGTTTGAGTGCTGAGTTGCTGATATAAGAAGCAATATGGGCCCCGCTAAATGATCCTATGGCCGTAAAAAGAGCAAGCTTAAGGTAAGTGGTAGTATCTAGCTTATTAATCTTGTAATGAAAGAATGACGATGAACTGACACTTACGATTATAATCGCGAGGGATGTACCTACCGCCATATGCATTATATGCTCTGCTGGTAACTGAAGAAGTTCAAAAGAGTAGGCAAGAACTGGTACTAGTAAGAGGCCTCCACCAATACCAAATAGTCCAGATAGAAATCCAGTGAGCGCTCCTGTTAAAATGTAGATCAAGATCATAACTATTATATTTGGCATATATCGTCTCCAATATTACATTACTATACTTTGAGCTTTATTTGGAATGCTTTCTTTACAGTGCTGTTTTTATTTGGGATTTATACATTAACTATGTCTTTACGAAAAAAACTACTTCTATTTATGCATATCACTTTGATGTCATGTGTATTTGCAAAAAATACTGAAAATCAAAGCACAACTGTAGATGATACTCATCAATTCCTCTCTAACACAGTCAAAAACTCAGCTGAAGTAATCGATAATTTCTTTGGGAGATTCATTAGATCGGATAAGGAAAATAAGACGAGAATTGTTTTTGAGCAGTCTATGCGTGCTGATGGAGATGGAGTTAAAAATGATGGTAAGGTAAATCTAAGATTAAATCTTCCTTATCTTGAAGAGCTTTTGAAGTTTAAAATGAGTAAAGAGGGAGAAATAAAAACGAAAGTTATCCCTAAAGATCAAGGCCCTTCATTAAAGATTAGTCCAGGGCCTGAGTCTAAGCTTCAGTGGAAAGTCTCAACAGGTTCTCGAGTTTCAGTCAGTTCAAAACCGGATATCTCTTTATTTATCAGTAAAAAGTTAGAATATCAGTCAGAAGAAGAGATTTATCGCTTGATTAATAGAGTATTCTGGTTTGGAAGGTCAGGAATCGCAAATTCTACGTATTTAGAGTATGACCACCAAATTAAAGACCATCTTTTGTTTCGATTTGCAAATATTGGAACTTGGGATGAAACTGGAGATATTGTCTATTCGCATGGACCAGAGTTTTACTATAATTTGTCTAACAAGCAGAATATTTCTTTTCGAATGAAGGCAAATGGTCAAAAAGAAGTAAATTGTTTTTGGTGTATTACCGATTATAATATAAAATTAGAGTACGGAAGAGTGATTTATCGCGACTGGATAACAGTTAGAACTGGGCCCAGTTTAGTATATCCAAAAGAGAAAAACTTCAAGGCGCAACTTTCGTATGAGTTTGTAATAAATCTCTATATTGGAAATTATTAATTGGTGAGTGATGAAAAAAGTACTGTTAGTTGACGATGAACTTGAAATTTTAGAAATCTTAGAAACACTTATTCTCTCTGAAGTCGAATGTGAAATCACAAAGTGCTCAAGTGGAAATCAGGCTATTTCAAAGTTAAAAGAATCAGATCAATTTGATTTGATCTTGTCTGATTATAATATGCCTGATGGCAATGGAGCAGACTTATTTAAATATAATACTGATAACAAGAACCTGCCCTTTGTTTTTATTAGTGGTGGTTATTTAGAGGACTATACTGATGTGAAGAACTTTCACGAAGTCAATTCCCTAAACTTCTTCATCCATAAACCTGTGGACTTTGAATTATTATTAGATCATATCGAAAAAGTACTCTTTGAAAATAATACTGAAGAACAAGATTCTGGGACTATCCCTGATCTAAGTAATTACTCAGTTATAAAGTCTGACTTTCTTAAGCTTTTCAATGTTAAAAATTATGATGTCTTTCTTAAGATTAATAACGAAAAATTTATCAAGATTAAGAATAAGGGAGATGAGTCAATTGAGGAGCTTGAGCGCTACGAAGATAAAGTTGAGAAGGTATATTATCTAAGAAAAGAAGACTTTCGAATATTTCTTGAAGAGGCGTTAAGAGATCATGTGAATAATATTTCTATGGCGCCGGCAAATATCTCAAAAGTCGAAATCATCGGTCATAGTCTTGAAATAATGCAAGATAGTTTAAAAGTTCTTGGAATGAGTAATCTCCAAATTGAACTTGCAACTAAGACGGTGGAAAGCTGTCTGACTGAAATAATGTCTGATAAAGTTTTAAGTAAGAGTATTGAGTCTCTCTTTTCCAATAAAGGCTATTTTGTCTCTCATTCGGTAACCTCATGCTTTTTGAATTATCTTATTTCTAAAGAACTTGAACTCGATAATGATACAACTATGAAGAAGCTTACGATGGCGTCTCTACTACATGACATCACTCTTGCCGACTCAGACTTGTGTCGAATCTATAATAAGAACTCCGAAGGCTTTGAAACTCTTGATAGAGATAAGAAGAAGTTGGTCAATGATCATGCAAAAGAATGTTATGAGATGCTCTCAAAGAGTAACTCACTTGAGGGAGATGTGTTGACTCTTATTAAGGAGCATCATGAGTGGCCTAATGGAAAAGGTTTTCCTCGAGGTCTTGAGGCCAGCTCCTTATTTGGGTTATCTCCGGTACTCATAGCCTCTCTGCATTTAGCAGATCATTTATTTCATCATGGAAATAGTGCTGATTCATTAGATCAATTTTTAAGAAAGTTAAGAGAGATTGGTCTTGATAATGAACGACTTCCTAAGCACTACGAAGCACTGGTAACTATTATTCAAAGAGCAAAACCAAATTCTTTTTAGTTATTGAACACCAAGAAAGTTCATCTTGTGATCTTTGGCAATCTCTATATCAAAAGGAAGTTTGGTATTGATATTAAACTTAGCACCCTTAAGGTTACAATTTATGAACTTCGCTGTTGAGAGATCGGCATTTGATAAATCTGCCTTTGAGAGATCGCAGTTTTCAAAATAGGTTATATTAAACTTTGACCATCTTAAACTAGCATTTTTAAAACAACATTCCTTAACAACTGCTTCAGATAGATCGACAAACTCAAGATGAGATCCTTTAAAGTTTGCTCGGTAGAACTTATTCGCTTTAAGATTTGACCACGTGAAGTCTACTTTTGCCATATCGCTATGATCTATAGATGCACTCATTAAGTTACACTTTCTAAAGTGAGACTCTGTTAGAGTAGAGTGTTTAATCACTAGCTTATTAATATTTGAGTTATCAAAAGTACTTTTCTTGAGGCTTGAGGCGCTAATTAGTTTTAATTTCTTATTATTCATTAGGCTTATGTTCTTATCTGACTTTCTCTTAATCGCTGTAAATGTTTGATTTTTCGTTGCCATAATAACGTCCTTCGTTAAATAAAAAATATGTTACACAATTTATTGCCCTTTTAAAAAGGTCTATCATTGATAATTCGGTTTTCTCGATGTATTAAACTTTAATGAATTGGAACCACTTATACTGTTTTTACGAGGTTGCGAAATATCGTTCAATCAAAGACGCATCGAAAAGTCTTGGTCTTGCCGCGTCAACGGTAAGTGAGCACGTCAAGTCATTAGAAAGTAACATACATAACACTCTTTTAATACGCTCCCCAAAAGATTTAAAGCTTACAATTGATGGCGAAAGAATTTTTCGCTATGCGGAAAAGATGTTTTCTACGGGGAAAAGACTCGAAGACTACCTCACCACAGAAGGGGTCGCAGGTTATAACGTTAGAGTTGGAATTGAGAAATCTCTCAAGGGTAGATTTATTAATAAGCTACTTCAGAGATATTGGATGAATTATAGTAAGTTTGGTCTCGTTGAAACATCAAATGTAAAAAACTCATCTCAGTCAGTCTATTTCTTAGATCATGATATAATCGACATTGCGATAAGTGACTTTCAGATTAATGATTCTAATTATGGTCAAGAGAAAATCGCCACTTTTAGAAACTCGGTATTTATCTCAAAGTCAGTTAAAGAGCAGCCTAGTAAGTATGAACTCTCTAGATTACCACTAGCTGTTTTAGGCAATAAAGAGGTCATGAAGAAGTCGCTAAAAAGTTTCTTGGCGCAAAACAGCTTCTCTCCAAGAGAAGTCTTTTATACCGATCATGATGAGTTTGCAGTGGAACTGTGCGTTAAGGGGGAGGCCTTAATTTACATGTCACATGAAAAGGATCAAGAGTTCAATCAACTCACACAGATCAAAGAATTCGAACCTTTTGAATACTCTATTTACTCTCTCTTTAAAAAAGAGCATGAGAATTTAATCTTTATTCGGGAATTTAAAAAAGAGGTTGTGATCTCACATTAAATACTTTTTAACTTTTTATAAAAACTGTATGATGAACCAAGGAGTTTATCGTGAGTGACCATTTAAAGTATTTAAAAAGTTCTAATCCATTTGATATTTTTAAGAGTTGGTTTGATGAGGCCAGTAAATTGGATAAGAATCCAAGGGCATTTACCTTTTCAACTGTAGATGAAAATAACTTTCCAGATGCCAGAACACTTTTACTTAAAGACTTCTCTATAGAGGGCTTCACTTTCTTTACAAGCTACCTTTCAAATAAGTTTGAACAATTATCCACAAACTCACTAGCTGCGATGACTTTTTACTGGCATGAATTTGGTGTACAGGTAAGGATTAGAGGCAACGTTTCAAAAGTTGATGAAGAGATATCAAAGAATTATTTTAAGTCTCGCGCAAAAGAAAGTCAGGTTGCGAGTCTGATTTCAAGGCAAAGCGAAGAGATTGAAAGTCGAGAGAAACTTGAGCAGCTCTTTCATGAGAGTTTAAAGAAGTATGAAAAAGAGGATGTTCCTTATCCTTCTTTCTGGGGAGGGCTAAATCTCGAGCCACACGAATTTACTTTCTTTATTTATGGAGATCATCGTTTAAATGATCGCTTTCATTTTATTAAAGAGAAAGGAGAGTGGACATGCAAAAGATTGCAGCCCTAGTTCTTTACCTCTTAATTAGCTTCTCAGCTTTTGCAGGCTATCTCTATGGTGGACTAAGTTATTCTTTTAATGGTGTTGTCTCTGAATATGATGCTTATAATGGCTCGAATAAGTGGGCCCCAGGTTTAACTGGTGGTATTAAATTTGATAAATTAGGTTTTGAATTATACGCAAAGAAATTTACTCTTGTTAATGACGACTATAAAGCAGGAGCTATCGAATACAATATTGAAATAGACACTTTAATGTATGGCCTTGGAATGCGACTAACTCTAACTGAAGGAGTCGAGTTTATATTGGGCATCAACTCACAAAGTATAAGCGCCAAAAGTGAGCCTCAGGTCAGTTTTGCACTCCTAGAGAAGTCTTATCTGAGTTATTATCTTGGTGGGGGTTTTAATCGTGTTCTATTTGACCGTTACCGAGGTCATCTTGATATGGTCTTCTATCAAGGTGATGTGAAGTATGGTGTTTTGAGTGTAATAATATCTTTAGTCTATGAATTCTCTACTTTTT
>DDIK01000207.1 GCA_002338505.1 Bacteriovorax sp. UBA1852 | reverse complement strand
ATCTATCTTATTAAGCAATTGATAACGATATTCACCGTCAATAAATCGCTGTCTTTGATTATCAAAGAACGGACTCAGCTGGTGACCGGAGTTACCAAGAGGTAAGATTCCAAGGGAGTTCTCGGGTCGTGCAAAGTCGACAATTCTTCTTGTACTAGGGCCTGATTTCACAGCATGCCCGTCAAGATAACCCTTTCTTCTATTATGATTGATGACATTAATTGCTCCACCAATAGGATATGGTCCTAGATTAAAGAACTTACCTAGAACTTTTGAAAGTCCAAGAGGATGTGGAAAGCTAATCGTATGAATTTTTCCCCATTGCCACTTTGATGGGTCTTTTCCAAGCTCAGTCTGCAAGAGATTGATTGCTCTTCTATAGGCCAAAATCAATATATCTCTTCTCTTTTCTACTTTTTCTTTTGTAGTGACTTTATCCCACCATAAATCATCTGGAAGATTAAGAAGTCTTTGAAGAAAATACCAAGACCCTGTTGAAAGGACATACTTATCAAGCATCTCCTTAGGCATTTCATCTAATATTTCCTGAAAAAGTGTATAGTTAATTTTATGATAAATCGTTGCTCCGATGCTTTGAACATCACTTAAATGATTCCACCTTTTTAAGTAATGAAGAATTTTATGTTCATTTTCAGTCAGCTCAAATGAAGAAATGTCTTGCACCATAATACCTGAAAAACTCTTAGCAAAAATATCAAGATTAGACGTCTGCACATCAGTCATCATTTCTTGAGTCCATTTTTCTTTTAAATTTAATAGATGCTCTACTGAATCATGACGATTCTTTGGATACCATAACCCTTTTAGCATAACTCTTGATTCATCCGGGCGATCATTGGTTGAAATTAAAACTCCGTCTTCTGGATTAATTCGATGATGCTTGAGTTTAAATGCATACTCACCTGTTATGAAGTCTCTTGCATCTCCAACCACATGACTGGACTTTGCATTAGAACGCTGAAAAAAAGTGCCATAGACGAATTGAGCAATATTTCCTTTCTTATCTCCATAGAGAATATTAAGCCCAGGTGATTTACCAAGTTTCACCCCCTCTTTGAAGTCATCTAAAGAATTAACATTTCTACTAATTTTATAAAATGTCATGATGGGCTGATTTTCAGGATGAAAAAAGGCCCACTTCATGGCCACATTCTTTGTCTTTAAGACTTCATCCACAATGGGACCTCTGGTCCATTTTAAATTGTAAAGATAATCCTCTTCGCCTTTAATTTTTATAATTTCTTTAAAAGTTTTTACATCTTTTAAAACACCAGCGTGCATGAACTTTTCATTCTCTATCTCTTCTTGAAAGAGATCGAGGTCATCGGTATAAGACATTGTAAGGCCCCAGCCATAATCTCTATTGTGCCCAAGCGCCGGATATGGAATGAGAGGTAAGAAATGGCCATACATTTCGTAGTTATCTTCTTCACAATTTAAGTGCGCCTCATACCAAATATTTGGTAGTGAAAATGAGATATGCGGATCTGAAGACAAAATAGGCTTACCGCTTTTAGTCTTATCCCCTGAAATCATCCATGCATTCGAGCCCTCCATCGGCGCGAGGTATCCTAAGACATCATCAATAGCAAAGGCCCTAGAGATAGCACCATCAATGTCCCAAGATGACTTTTGAACATACTTCATTTCATCATCGATAGCATTACTTGTTAATAATTCTAGTCTTCTATTTTTTATAGTTTGTGATATTTGAGAATGGAGAAGATCTTCTTTGAGCATCGGTGAAAAGCTATACGCCATATATGTATAGACATAGTAAGCATCCATTATCGTGAAAGGCTTAGGTTGATAACCTAGTATTTTAAACTCTATTGGCAGTGGATAATGAGAAGCATAGTAATTTAAACCGCGACTAAAGGCATTGAGATCATCTTGAACCTCTTGTGGTAGAGAGAGGTGCTTATTTTTAAAGTGAATGTCTGCACCAAGAGTTCTAAAGAGAATATCAACATTCTTTGTCTTATCACCAATAACCTCAGACAAAGTACCAGAACCTGCTCTTCTTATAATATCATATTGAAAGAGCCGATCAGAAGCCATAACAAAACCAAGTGAGAAGTACATATCCTTACGTGTCTTTGAATAAATATGAGGTATACCTTCTTTGTCGCGAAGTATTTGAGTCTCAGCATCTAAACCTTTAATGATTAATTCTCCGTCCATGACAGGCTTTGATAATTGCATAGTAATATAAATGAACGCACATAGAGATAAAAAAGCGATAAATATAATCGAGAGCATAATTTTGAAGTACGTAAAAAACTTAAAAACCTTCATTTGCGAAAACATCCTTATTAACGATAGAAAAGTGCGCGACTTTGATTTAAAATATTATAAAGACACAATAGGAGCATGCCAATAAAAAGCACAGCTAAAAATATAAGATATAACTCACTAGACTTCCTACGCGGCGTCGCTGTGGTCCTTATGATCTTTTTTCACTTGTTCTATGACCTCGATATATTTGGATACGTGGACATTGATTTTTCGAAGGACTTTTTCTGGTATTGGCTACCACGCTTAATTGTCTTCTTATTTATGATATCAATGGGCATGTCTCTTACGCTTGCCCATAGAAAGACATTGAGAGCACGTCCCTACACACTTAGACTCCTCAAGGTAGGAATTTGTGCCATCGCAATAAGTGTCACAACTTTTCTTATGTTCAAAAACAATTGGGTTTATTTTGGAACTTTGCATTGTATCTTCTTTTCGACATTAATTATAACGCCTTTCATAAAAAGGCCTCACTTCTCTCTTTTCATGTTTTACTTCTTTATGATGCTTGAAGTCTTAAATATTCAGATTCCATTTTATGAAATGAATCATGCCGCAATGGATTATATCCCTATCTGGCCTTGGGTCGGACATTCATTTCTTGGTGTTTTCTTCGTACACTACGGTATTCACGAGATCTCGTTACCAACAAACTCTTTTACAAAAGTTATATTCTTCTTAGGCAAGAAGGCACTTCCAATTTATCTCATTCACCAGCCCATTATGTATGGAATAATATGGGCCTATACTAGTTATTTATCGTAAAAAAACTGATGATAATTGACATGAACTTTACATACATTTGCTAGTAGATGTGCTAACAATCTGTTTATAATGAGGACACTATGACAGAGTTATATAATAAAATAGAGAAGAAGATTGGTAGCTTAAAATTTGCAGTTATCATTATTGTGATTTTTTCAGTCATGATGATAATTGGAACGTTTGTAGAGAGTTACTACGGAACGGATTTTGCCAATAGGCTCATTTATAAAACACCTGCATTCATGGGTGTCCAATTCTTCATGTTTCTAAGTATTTTATTTGCAACATTTACAAGACTTCCTGCCAAAAAACGACTCTATGGATTCTACGTCATTCACACAGGTCTCATAACTATTGGGATAGGATCATTTGTCACTTATATTGCTGGAATTGATGGTACAATTCATTTACCTCCAAATAGCCCTACAAGAACCGTCGTTCTCAATACTGATGTTATTGAGATTATAGCACCTGAAAAGAATACTCGAGCAACACTGAATCTTCCTTACACTCCATTTGATAAAAATATAGGTATCGAATACGGAGACATTAAGGTTGAAGACTACTACCCATTTGCAGAGAAAGAAACAAAGTGGGCAAAGTCTGAGACAAAGAAGACTGAAAAACTTAACTTTATCCACTCTTCAACCTATGTTTTAGCGAATCCAAATGTTACTCAAGATTTTACACTAAGCCTGCATCCAGAGGCATTTGACTACAAATCCTCTATGACAATGGGCCTTCTCAATATTACTTATCTTCCGTATGGTATGTTCAACTGCTTTCAAAAGAAAAATCAGTCTGGAATTATTATTTGGGATTCAAAGAAAGAAGAGTGCTTCACATTAGATGAAAAAAATATCCAAGTCCAAAAAACAAGTAGTGGAAAGAGATTCTTTGCTCTTAATCATGAAGGTCTAGTGTACTCTTTTCTACCAGATCTATCTCCATGGGCAATGGATGTCGAACTAAAGCCCATAATGAACTCTCCTTTTAGGGCCTTCTCAATGGATCTTTTTAAAGATAAACCGCATCTTTTCTTATTTGGAAAAGCCCTTGCTTACTTCGACAAAGACAGTGAGAAGTGGATAAGTGAAAATATCAATCTAGAAAAGAAGGTTGACTTACCATGGATGGGATTTGAATTATCAATGACTAATCACGGTGACAGAAAAGCTCCTTTGACTTTTCCAAAGAAGGTACTTCCAGTTCAAGAAAATGGCTCCGTTGTTATCGGTAATCTCAAAGCCGCAAGAATTAAAGTTAGAGACCAGAGTTATTGGCTCACCAACGAAAAGCCCCTCAATCTCCTTATAGATGGTGTTGAGACTAGAATATACCTCACAAAGAAGTCCCATAATTTACCTTTTGAGCTAACACTTACAAAGTTTAAAATGGACAAAGACCCAGGAACCAATAACCCTGCAAGTTATGAGAGTTTTGTTAATCTCTTTAAAAAAGATGGAAATGAACAGCATCACGTCTTCATGAATAATCCTCTTAAGTTCGATGGCTTTACCTTCTATCAGGCTTCTTACTCTCAAGACCCAGACTCTGGTCAGTACAGTTCGACCTTAAGTGTGAATGTCGATCAAGGTCGACCAATTAAATATTTAGGTTCTCTATTATTAGTTTTTGGTTCAATGTGGCATTGGATGCTGAATAGAAGACGAAAGAAAAAAGATAACGATATACTTGGATTAGAAGAATAATATCAGGGGAAGAAATGCTCTATAAAATATTGATAATAACTACTTTACTATTTTCAACAATGGCCCAGGACTCGTACTTCTGTGACCCTATTCTCGAAAAGAATCCTATACTTCAGGGGGGAAGACTCAAGCCAGTAGTTGTTCACGCCCAAGAGGTTATTAAGCACTTAACTGGAAAGTCAAAAAATAGCGGCAATAACACTTATATGACTTATTGCCTTCTCTCTGCGAGTAGCTTTGGACTCCCCATTGACTTTAAACTGACGACACCTGTTGAACACAAGAATACACAGAAACTTTTAGGGGATGTTAATCAGATTAGATTCACAGATCTTATCGAAAAAGAAAGAGAGATTCGTGTTGCCCATAATACTGAGAAATTTCAAAGTGGTTATAAGAAAGATCTAAGTAAAATGCTTAGTAAAATAAACCTCTACAAAGACATTGCCCGTGGTAACAATTGGATGGTTCCACAGAATAACGGCGGGGAGATATCGTGGGTGCCAATTAATCAATTCTTCACTAAAGAAAAAATTATGGCGCTTTCAAGAGACTCAAAAGAAAACCCTTTCGTGAAAAGTCTCTTAGAGTCAAAAAGAGAATTTGACGCCGCAGGGGATCTCACTTATCAGACTGAATATATTTTTCATAAAATGAGGCTACCTCTTATTTCAATGATCCTATGTCTGATTGCTCTAGCATCTCTTGTCCTCTTTAAGAACTTTAAAATAGCGCTAAGCTTTAGCGTGATAACCGTCATCGTTCAAACTGTATATCTCACACTAAGAGTGATAATATCAGGAAGGGCACCTATTACTAATATGTATGAAACAGTTTTATTCTCAGGCTATGGGGCCCTTGTTATTGCGATGATCATAGGACATTTCAAGAAAGAAAAAGTCTTTGTCTACATGGGGCTGGCATATAATTTTTGCTCTCTGATGATGATTAACTTTGCCTATGGAATGCTAAATCCAAATATATCTCCTCTCGTTCCAGTGCTTAGAGATAATTTTTGGCTCAGCACTCATGTTACTACTATTATTCTCTCCTACGGTGCGCTCGCTCTAAGTTGGATTCTTGCGAACACAATTATTGTCAAAAAATTCTTTTCAAAACTTTCGATTAAAGATGAGAATTATTACAACGATGTAATCTATACTAGTTTAAAATATGGAATAGTCATGTTAGCTGCTGGAATCATACTTGGCGGCGTCTGGGCAGATTATTCGTGGGGAAGATTCTGGGGATGGGATCCAAAAGAGACTTGGTCACTAATTGTCCTTTGTCTATATATGGCCATTTTACATGGAAAGTATACAAATTGGATAAAGACGCAACACTTCTCACATCTTGTCGCTGGGGCCTTTATGAGTGTTATGATGGCGTGGTTTGGAGTTAACTATATTTTAGCTAGTGGATTACATAGTTATGGCTTTAGTGAAGGTGGAGCAATTTTTCTTGGTTCATTCTTTGGAATTCAAACTTTGATATTACTGATCACAATTAAAAACTTTAAAACTAAGGCCGCACAATAAGTGCGGCCTTGTATAACATTTAGGCTTCTTTGAACGCCTGATCAATTAATTGAGTCAGCTTCTTTAAATCATCAAAAGATATATTATGAAATAATGCTATTCTAAACTGGTTTCTTCCAAGTTTACGATAAGCATCTATACCATATACGGCTTTTTGCTCTTCTAATACTTTTATCAAATCACCTGCTGGATACTTATCATCAACATCAATTGTCGCTACGGCCCACGATCTAGCATTCTCATCAGAGACATACGGACTTAGATAATCTTTTTCATTTGCCCAAGAATAGATAAAGTCAGCTTTTTCTTTTGCTAGTTCTTGAACTTTATCATAACCAAGTTCATTCATTAGTTTAACTTGCTCATTAAGAAAGAAGACTGTCGAAATACTTGGGGTATTATAGGTTTGATTTTTTACTGAGTTATCAATAGCTGTTTTCCAATTCATAATTGGCGGAATATAACGATCTGTTGAATTAATTTCCTCAGCTCTTTTAAGCGCCTTAGGCGACATAATCGCAACAAAGAATCCACCTTCTGAGGCAAAGACTTTTTGCGGAGAGAAGAAATAGATATCTGTTTTTGAAACATCACATGGACATTGACCACCGCCACTGGTTGCATCAACAGCAAGAATTGTGTCACCATCAACAGCAGGCATTGTAGGCAAATGAACGCCCGTTGACGTTTCATTCAATGTCACGCAAATCATATCTGCATCATCGTGGTCTTTAGGAGCAACACCTTGCCCATAATCACTTGCAATATTCTCGGCCGTGACCCATGGGATAACATCGTGGGATTTAAACCATTTTGAAGAAAACTCGCCGCATGTATAATGTACACTTTTCTTTCTTACGAGACCTAGGCCAATCATATCAAAGAGAAAAGTTGCACCACCATTGCCGACAACAACTTCATAATCACTTGGTACTTTAAAATACTCTCTAAGGCCTTCTTGCATCTCTTTAAAAAGATTTTTTACTGCCGGCTTACGATGACTAGTTCCAAGAAGTTCAGTCTTCGTTTCAGCCAACTTATCTAAGAAAGAGACAGGAACAAGAGAGGGCCCTGAGCCAAACCTCGGGTCACTTGGTCTTAAATCATCTGGGACTTTGAAATTTTCAAACATATTATATCCTTTATTACATACAGTACGATGCCCATATTTTAATCAATAATTAACTAAAAAAAAAGGAACATCTTTATCAATTAGATTGCCACACCTATAAAATGTTGAAAGAATATGCTCATGAAAAATCATTTATATGCAATAGCCGTAGGAATCACTCTCCTATTAAATAATTCTTATGCCTTTTATGACGACTTCTCGCTTGGAATTGGTGGCTATGGCGAGCTCTCTGCTGATATTCAAAAGGAAGACTCTGTAAATAGTGAAACTGAAGACTTCTCCGCAGATATTTTCTTTAAAACAAGTATGCACGGAAGCTTAGTATTTGGACCAGACTATGAAATTCAACTTGGTTCCTCTATACCGAGTTCAAGCCAAGATAGTTCTGTGACGAAATGGAATTACTGGCTTAACTTTCTACTTGGAAAGAGATTAGGTCTTTTCGAGCCACAGGTTGGATTTGGTTTTTATTTTACAAGACTATCTGTCGATGGATCGACTAAAACACTACAAAATGGAAACAATCCTTCAACGGTATTTCAAACACCAGAAGGGGCTATTGTAGCAACAAATAATGTTATACTAGCTAGCTTAAATATATACCCAGGTTATTTCAATGGATACAAGAACTTATTTTTAAACATCCAAATGAACTTTCTAAACATTGAAGACAGTCTAGAAAGAAGCCAAAATATCTTTCTTTCTCTTAACTATAAATTAGGACAACTGTAATGAAGAAGCTATTTGTTCTCGCTCTCACTTTCCATCATATGAGTGCACTTTCTTTTACCTTGGTTGGAAATGCGATTGCCACATTTGGTGAGCCTACAATTAAAGTTAATGTTGGAAACTCTCAATGCCCTGATGCTGTAGACACCCCAGACGAGATACTTTCTATGGTGGGTGAAGCAATCGAGCGCTATTGGAATATTATCCCCACAAGCTCACTCTTACTTGAAAAGGGTTCTCTAGTAAGTATTGACCCTAGCTTTTATACTGATCAAATTTGTACGTCTTCTGATGGGGAATGTACAACACCTATCCCTGCTGTTAGTTCGGGGATATTAGTCATCTGTAATGATAATTCAACATCAAAAGGATTTTCTACAAATAGTGTCTTAGCAGTTGCTCTACCCAATAATGTAACAAGTAGTACAATAAATGGCTCAGTCGTAGCATTTAATGCAAGAGATGGAAGTAGCTTTAGTAATCAATCGAGAGACTCGAAGATCGCTATTCTCGCTCATGAAATAGGCCATGCATTTGGACTAGGTCACTCTGAGTTCATTGACTCATTAATGTATGCGCAAAACTTTTCAAGTAGAGAAAGTCTAGGCCAAGACGACTTTGATGGGGCCACATTTCTCTACCCAAAAGAACATGGAGCTGGTGCCCTATGTGGTGCCATTATAAAGTCTGATAATGGGGATATAAATCGATTATTAAAAGGATTCTTCTCATTATTAGCCTTATTTCTTGTCATGAATTCATTCATCAAAAGGGCCATAAGGCACTAATTTCACAAGCTTTCTTCAAATAGATTAAAGTTTTGTAAATAACTGAATTTAAAAGATTTTGAATAAGAGCTAAAGTAATTCCAAAGTGTTACGATAAGTTTGTTATGAAGATTAATTTCAACACAATTATCGTTACTATTATAGGCCTTTTTATCTTTAAGATAGCAGTTGCTGATGTTGTTAGAGATAAAGTAAAAAATAATAATGAGCCTAAAGTCACATATGTTAAGTGAAAATCTTAGTGAATGAATCACCTCTCTCTATGTAATTTTTAAATTGATCAAATGATGGAAAAGCTGGGGAATACACAAGTACTCCACTACTAACTTCACTATCAAGAAACTTCTTTATTTCTCTTAAATTTTCAAGATATATATAATTTATATCACAGAGACTATTTTCTAGTTGCTCTTTTATATAATGGCCGGACTCACCGGTAAGTATGAAAGTCGTTACCTTTTCTTGATAGTTTTTGAAAAAATCTTCTGAATAATCGTTTTCACCACGTAAGCTACCACCAATAATAGAATAAACATTCATATCACTATCAATTGCATTTAAAGCAGTTTCCGTGGCCTGCCAATTCGTACTCTTTGCATCATTATAAATATGAATATTATTAATATTACCTAAATATTGAAAACGATATTCGACACCTTTGAAGGTATCACAAGCCTTTTTAAAGCAATCAAGGTCAATTTCTAAATATTCTAAAATTTTCTTTGCGAAATAAAGATTATAAAGATTATGTGCTCCGTGGATATGAAGACCATCAACGAGGCCTTCATGGAGATCATTTAATTCATTCTTTATAAGTTGAGAATCGGATATATCTAATATTTGAAATGTTGGGTTGTAAGGACACTTTACACCGAGACTCTCCCAGAGTCCCTTAGGGAATACTCCAAGCTCTGTATTTTTAAATATTTCACCTTTGGCAAGAGCGTAATCAGATAAGTTTTGATACCTTTCACCATGGGAAAAGGTGATATTTAAAACTGCAGCAACTTGTGAACGAAAAGACTTAATTGATTCAAGCTGAAAACTAGAAAGCTCTAGTAAAATAAAGTCGCACTTTTTAAAGCTATCTGCATTCTTTGAAAGAACATAGTCACATAGTCCAAATCCTATATTTCCTCCCGTGAAGCAAGAATATTTACTGTGTTTAAAACATTCACTTAAAAAGCTCACAGTAGTAGTCTTGCCGTTTGTTCCGGTTATTGCGATTATAGGTTCATCGATGTACCAAGAGGCCACTTCAACCTCATTATATATAGGTAGGTCAATCTCATTTAAAAGAGCATGATCGCGCGGGATACCTGGAGACAAGATAATAAAATCAGCATCGCCGTGATGCTCTAGAGTTGCACCTTTTTCATCTAAAACGATTTCATAATTTGTGAATTCTGGACCTAAGTCATTTTGGATCAAAGTTTCAATATGTGAGACTTGTCCTTTATTCACGATAACGATCTCTTTATTTAAAGAAGACATAAGACGTAAGGCCGAACGACCTGAGACTCCTAAACCTATAATTATAACTTTCTTAAAATCTTTCATTGCACGACTTTTGTAAAAATTGATAGAAGTATATCATGAATGATTTTTTACGATTTGAGAAGATTACAAGCTTTTTACATATTCATGAAGATATATGGCGCTATGAAATACTCGAGACATATCCACAACATCTTGCCCCGTATCCTAAGAGCTGGCTAGATGAGCTTAGAAACAAGTCAGATGAAGAGCTCTATGAAATCGATATAAATTGTCAGAGTCATTCAGTACAGGATAACGAATTTAAAGAATACCTCGATACGATAAAAGAGTATTCAAATATTGACTATATAGAAATACCAGAGCATAGAGATTATCCTTCATGGGCATTTTTTAAAGTAAAAGAAAAGAAAGTTCATGAGATCCAAGTCATCATCGACCAAATACAAAACTTAAAAGAGAAAGTACCTTTTAATAAGATCGTTGATATAGGAGGAGGTGTGGGCCATCTCTCTCGTACATTGGCACACTATCATAGTATTCCATGTACAAGTCTAGATATCGATGAGCAATTTCAAGAAATTGGAAAAAAGCGACTAGAAAAGTTTCCACTTCCTAAAGGTGCTAATCAAGTTGAATTTGTTAATCATGACTTTTCAAAAAATCTTGAAGAAGCACTGAACAAGAAAATATTTAGTAGAGATTCATTTAGCATAGGACTTCATACGTGTGGGCCTTTGGCCAAGCACCATCTTAATATTCACCTACAAGAAGACACTTGTGGAATTCTTAATTTTGGATGTTGCTATAACAGACTAGATCCACGATCAGATGTAAATCTCAGTAAAAAAGCAAATGAGTCTCCCGTCAATTACTCCCCCTACGCCCTAACCCTAGCGGCGAGAGGACATGATTCAATGGACTTTGAGGCATTCAAATTTAAAAGAACCGTGAAACTCTTTCGCTATGGGCTTCATATATTCCTCAGAGAAGTATTAAAGCGAGATGACATCTATGCTGTTGGGGACTCCCACAAGCGCTATTACAGTAATGGCTTTTCATCATATATCACACATAAGCTAAATGAATTAGAGATTGAACATGAAATATGTGTAAGTGAAATTGATAATTTCTTTGAAACAAAACGCGAGTACTTACTTGATATGTTCTATGCTAATATCTTGAGATGGCAGCTCGGAAGATTACTCGAGTTACATATTTTACTTGATCGGGTGATCTATCTGAATGAAAATGGTCAAGAAGCAACATTAAAGAGATACTTTCACTCTCAACTATCACCGAGAAACCTAGGTATTCTCTCTATTAAAAAGAGTTAATATGAAAGAGAAATGGGCACTAATTACAGGATCAAGTTCAGGGATTGGCAAAGAAATTGCGATTACGTTATCAAATATCGGTTATCATGTAATTTTACACGGGCGAAATATTGAGGCACTCCACGAAATAAAGAAATCCATTACTAGCAATGTCGAAATAATTAATTGCGATTTAACTGAAAAAAATGCCATTGAACATTTTAAAGCTCTCAGTGAAGAAAAGAATATTGAGGTGCTTGTTAATAACGCTGGTATTGGTGTTGATGGAGACTTTAAAAGTACTAATATCGAAGAAGAAGTTGAAATGGTTGAGATAAATGTCATCTTTCCAATGAGACTCACAAAATTGATTCTGCAAAATAACAAATTAAAATATATATTAAATACTGCAAGCCTCTACAGTTATTTCCCTGTTCCAAAGCAGGCCATCTATGGTGCAAGTAAGGCCTTTCTTCATAGCTTTTCTTTAGCAATTGCTAAAGAAAACCCAGAAATCACAATCAGCTCACTATGCCCCGGACTCACCTACTCGAGCTTTAGAACGAGAAAAGGGAAAGAAGAAAAATATTATCCAACTGGATTGACTTCAAAGGCAGTAGCTACAAAAGCTGTCAGAGGAATGCTTAACGGTAAGCAAGAAATTGTACCTGGACTATTTAATAAATTAATATCTTTTGTCATACCGAAATTACCAACATCACTTGGACTAATTATTATTCAAAAAATGAATTCAGGCCGTGGTTACTAGAAGCATCGCGACAAACTATAGTAATCTTGTCATAGAGTTTTAATTACTTAGAACATTGCAAGCTTTTTATTTACCAAAGAGCGACAAAGCTTTCCTTATTTTAAAAGAAATATCCTTGCAAAACGTCTTCAAAACCTTTACCTTGATTTCCACACACAACACAAAATGACGGAGCTAAGAGCGTGCAAACCACAACTATTTCAATGAGCGAAATTAAGCTATCAAGCAAGTATTTACGACTAGAAACTGATGTGGAATCACTCAAGCGAAGTATCGAAAAAGTAGGTCTCATAAACCCACTTACTATCAACAAAGAAAATGAGCTACTCGCAGGTGCACGAAGATTTAAGGCCTGCGAAGCTCTTGGCTGGAGCGAAGTTCCTGTCCATGTTGTTGATAGACAATCACTTGAACAAGAACTTATTTCAATCGATGAAAATCTTGTAAGAAAACCTCTTGCGGGTCTCGAATTTGAAAAATGCTTAAATCGTGGACGTGAAATTTATGAAGAGCTTAACCCTCTTGCAAATAAGATAGACGTCAATAAAAATGAAGATGGACTGAGCTCAGAAGAGAAGAAGAAATTAAAAGAAGAAGAAGAAAATGACCGTGACTCATTTGCTGCAATCACATCTGAAAAGACAGGTCTCTCTAAGTCAATCATTAAGTCTGCCATTAAGAGAGACGCACTTGCTTCTGACACTGTTAAGAATGCAAGAAGTCTTGGTACACTAAATGCAACTAAGACAAATGAAATTATTAAACTTGGAAAAAGCGAACAAGACGAGATACTACCGTTGATTGCTGATAAAACTGTAAAAGAAGCAAAGAAAATAATCAAAGCCGTTAAGACAGGTGGATTAGATGCTGCTTATGAAGAAGATAGAAAGATAATACCGCTTCCAAAAGAATATGCCGCTCTTAAAAATCTATCAAAAAGAATGAATAAAAACCTCTCACGTATCTTATTAGAAGAACTCTCATATGAAGGTGAAGAGAAAGCACAAATACTTAAAGAAGCATTCAAACTTAAAGAGAACCTTGATCACTTTTTTAAACTTACTCAATCAGACTATACTTCACAAAATGAAGAGCAAGATGTCAAAGATCAGGAGTTCACACCTGAATACATGAGTAGTTCTGATGACTTAGACCATGAGACACCACTGGTATAAAACTCAATTGTACAAAAGCGAAACACCCTATAAATAAATTACACTGATTTCCGTTCAGGACTTTTTTGAGCGTATACTCAAATTATGAAAACACTAAAATTACTAATTACATTATCAGTAATGCTAATATCAAATGCACAAGAAAAGTCAGTACGCTTTGAAGAGAATTCCTATGCTACAGAGGGACTGACTAGCATGGAAGAAGGTATCATCACTTCCAATATGGTAAATGGAGTCATTACTGCTTTTAAAAACAATGTCATTCTACTTGAGACATTCTTAGATGATTGGGAACCTGAACATAAGATAATGGGGATGAATTATCACGAAAGATCACAAAGAGTATTCTTTGTTTCTCCAAACTATATGAACGGGAGCATACTTTCTTTCGATGCAAGACACATACATAGAATGAACAGCATAATGTTTAAGGACAGATTTATAAAAGTTCATATAATTGATGCGGGAACACTTAACGACCTCAAATCAAACACAACTCATCTATATGTGAGCAACTCAAGTCCTTTTGATGGTAAAGTACTTGGATTTGAAATAGAAGAACTTTTAGAGCAGCAATCACGTGAAGTACTTCCAGAGGATGTTCTAATAAGTGAAATAGATTTTGCAAACGGCTTATACATTGATAATGAAAATCTTCTTGTTGTATCAACGTTAGAAAAAGTTGTTTATAAGATTAATTTAGAAAATAAAAGCAAAGAAGTTTTCCTTACACTTGAAAATGGATGGCCTGATGATATCATACGCGTAAATTCATCTTACGTAATATCTGATAATGAGAATGGTCGATTGTATATAACGGACCACTCTGGAAAAAGACTAAGAACTGTAAAGATAACAACAGAATCTGGCTTAAGAGTAACCCCAGCCAATCTCATATATCACAAAGGTAGAGTCTATATGTCTAATCTATGGAAAGCTAATACTGTAAATGTTCTCTATAGTGATATTACAGGAAATGACATTAATGATTACCGACATGGAATCTACTCAATAAAGGCCCACGATCTTCTTTATAAGTAAGTTATATGGGGAATAAAAAATGAATTCCCCATATACGACAATCTATCTAATAAATAACATTTCAAAATAAGTCGGTATCGACCAAAGCCTACTTGGCAATAATCCCTCTAAGACTGCACAATTATTTGCAATCTTCTCACTTAAGGGCATTAATTCATTGGCAATCTTTGTGGCCCTATCACCGTCATTATCAGTTAAGGACTCAAGAGAGTTTGTGAGATTTCGAGTATCCTCATATATAGTCTCTAATGTCATATTAACTTTCTTATAAAGATCCATCTCAACACGTGAGTCTATCTTAAGTTCTTTTTGATCCTTGATAACGGCTGCAACTTCTCGCTTAAAGCTCAAGGTACTCGGTAGTATCTGTCTGTTAATGATATCAGTTAAAGCGACAAACTCTATTTCTCTTAGTGTGTTATAACGCTCAATAAGAACATTATAGCGAGTTTCAAGTTCAGTTTCTTTATAGACACCTTGTCTTATGAGAAATGAAGTAGCTTTTGTATCTCTTAAAACAGGTAGAGCGTCTGCAGTAGTTCTAAGGTTAGGTAATCCTCTTTTTTCAGCTTCTTCAACCCAGTCTTGAGAATAGCCATCTCCATTAAATACAACATTCCATGAACTCTTCATAAACTTTTGAACTAGATCCATGAGAACCTTATCGATCGTCTTACCAGAGCTTAGCTCACTTTCAATTGAGTTATTTGCTTCTTCTAAAACATCTGAGACCGCTGCATTTAAAATACTTAATGGAAGCCCTATTGACTGTGTTGAACCAACTGCTCGGAATTCAAATTTATTACCAGTAAAAGCAAAAGGAGAAGTTCTATTTCTATCAGTATTATCTTTTTCAAGATCCGCTAATTGATTGGCCCCGATATCTAGAGTGATCTCTCCCTCAGGGGTGAATTCTTTGCCATCCTTAATTGCGCTAAGGACTGATTCAATTGTAGAACCTGTGAAAACAGAAATAATACTTGGAGGGGCTTCGTTAGCTCCTAATCGATGATCATTTCCTTGAGAAGCAACAGACATTCTCAAAGCTTTCGCATGACGGTTCACAGCTTCAATAACAATGGCGACAACTGCTAAGAATCTAGCATTATGATGAAGCTCTTTTCCTGGTTCAAGAAGATTGACACCGGAGTCTGTGGCCATAGACCAATTGATATGTTTTCCTGAGCCGTTAATTCCAGCAAAAGGTTTTTCATGCAAGAGTGCTTCAAAGTCATGTCTAGCAGCAATGTCTTTTATCGTTGCCATCACAAGTTGATTATTGTCTGCGGAGATATTTGCATCTCTAAAAATTTGAGCTAATTCAAATTGCCCTGGGGCAACTTCATTATGCCTAGTCTTTGCTGGAATCCCTAATTTATGAAGTTCAAGGTCAAGCTCTTCCATAAAGTTAAGAACTCTCTCAGATATTGCACCAAAGTAATGATCATCTAGTTGCTGATTTCTTGAACTTGGAGCACCAAATAAAGTTCTACCAGTCATAACAAGATCAGGCCTTGCATAATAGAAGCCCTTATCGATCAAAAAGTATTCTTGTTCTGCTCCACATGTAACGTGAACGCGCTTTACATCTTTTTCGCCGACAAGATTCATGAAGCGAGTCGCCTCTTTATCTAGTTTTGAAACAGACCTTAAAAGAGGAGTTTTAATATCTAGGGCCTCACCAAGGTATGATACAAAGGCAGTTGGAATACATAATGTCGTCCCATTAGATCCCTCTTTTAAAAACATTGGAGACGTAAGGTCCCACGCAGTATAGCCTCTGGCCTCAAAAGTTGAGCGTGATCCACCATTAGGAAAAGACGAGGCATCTGGTTCACCTTGCATAAGGTGAGTCGCTGAGAGAGTTTCAATAGGCTTTTCATTTTCATCCAAATTTAAAAAAGCGTCGTGTTTTTCGGCAGTTGCACCAGTTAGAGGCTGAAACCAATGGCAGAAGTGAGTTGCGCCACGAGAAATGGCCCACTCTGTGACTGCTTTTGCAACAACATCAGCATGCTCTTTAGAGATCTTACCACCTGAAGAAGTTGCAGACTCAAGTTCGATACGCACACTTGAAGGAATTCCCTTAGCGTCTGAAAAATGAAAGACGTTCTTTCCGTAATATTCAGTAATGCGCTGATAATTACCACTAGCGTCCTTTGGACGATCAAAAATTCTAAATTTGCGGTTGATTGCGGTGTGCTTAGCTTGGTCTACGATACTTTCCATGTTCAATCCTTTGTGCGAAAGATGTTGTCGCATAAATTATAAACAAGGATAGGAAATAGTGTCTAGGTTAATTCATTGAATTGACAGATATTATCTGAGCTTGAGGCGCGTGATAGCTCAATTCCTGCGCTCTTACCTTAGATAGGCAAAGCATAAATGCTGCAGAGAGAACAAACATAACTTTAACTATGACAGCTACAAAATCGTGCGGTAACATACGAACTCCAAGTGATTATAGGGAAAATATGTCAAATTTAATGCTATTAGACAATAAAAAAATAGATATTGAATTTTCTACTCACTCTGAAGTCCCACAGAACTTTCTACCAGAGCTTAATATCTATTCACGCTCAGCTCGATTTGCCCTTAAGACTCTGATTTCGGGTCACTCAACAGTAGATTTAGATATCCACAATCACACTCACCTCGTGAGCGACAAGAACGTACTCGTTAGCCTAAGTCACACGAAGAAAGTAGCATGTGCTGCCAAGGCCAGTGCAAAAGACTTTAGTGGTATTGGAATAGACATAGAAAATAGATCTAGAGCTATTAAGCCAGGCATTGAGAAGTTCTTTATAAACGATCATGATGAAGTGGACGACAAGCTTCTCTTATGGTCAACCAAAGAGGCCATCTTTAAAGCTATATCTCCATTCTATAAAAGCGAAAAAACTCTAGTACTTAAAGATATAACAATTCACAAAGACCTAAGCTATTCTTGCTTTGAATTTCATGGGCAATCAAACTTTGATTACTTCAAGATTGGAGATAGTGAATACCTTGTTTCAGTCTGTGCATTAATAAACTAAGGCAATGTTCCCTTCAAGAGTTTTTGAGCCTTTTCACTATTTGTCACTTTCAACTCTTTAATAAGCTTTATTCCTTTCTGTGCCATAATTTTGACTTCAGTGAGAGAATTATTTCTTGATATAGTAAGGTGATAGACTTTATTCTCCTCTAGTTTATCCATGAGAGATTCCCACTCCTTCTTAAAGAGACGCTGACCTTCAAGAGCAATGATTTCATCACCTGCATTTAGTCCATAGCGGTGAGCGGCGCTATCCTCACGAACACTTTTGACGTAAACACAGTCATCTTTAAATTCAACAGTAGCACCTAACTCAAGTTTAGTCTCATCATGATCAATCTCTACTCCCACTTCTTTGAAGTAAGTACCAAAATCAATATCTTCAACAGACTTAATCATAAACTTGAACTCTTCCATAGTTTTGTGACTCGTAAGATCTTCAATAATTTTGAAAACATCATCTTCACAGAGTCCTTCATTTGAGTTGTCTTTGTAAGCACGCCATAGTGATCTTATGAATTCAACAATTGAGATATCATGACGAGTGAGCATAATATTGAATACAAAGAATACTAGGCCACCTTTTAAATAATAACTTATCGAGGAATTATTGTGATTCTCATCAGCTCTATATAACTTTATCCACGTATCAAAGGATGCATCTTCTAATGAGTGATACTTCTTACCCGGAATCTTTAAATAAGAATTAATATTTTTCTTCATCAGTTCAAGATATTCTTCAAGACTTATAAATCCAGTACGATAAATAAAGAGCTGATCGACATAACTTGTTAGGCCCTCTGTTAACCAATGCATTCTAGTGTAGGCTTCATTCTTATAATCAAAAGGTCCTAATTCTTTAGGTCTAATCCGTTTCACATTCCAAAGATGGAAGTATTCATGGGCCACAAGCTCAAGCCAACCATTGTAATCTTTCT
>DDIK01000168.1 GCA_002338505.1 Bacteriovorax sp. UBA1852 | reverse complement strand
TAAAGAAATGGAAAAAAATGTTCTCATAACAATCTCTGGACCTGATAAACCAGGAATCACTTCACGTCTCATGAAGATTCTAGAAGACAATCAAACACCGATTCATGATATTGGTCAAAATGTTACCCACTCACTTCTCTCTCTTAGTTTTGTCATTGAGATCACGGAGACATCTGAAAATAAAAGTGATGTCATTAAAGACTTACTCTTTGAAACTTATAAGATGGGTATGACACTTGAATATAAAATCCTTGATGAGTCTTATCATCCAAAGGATCAAGAAGAAGTTGAAAAATTCATTTTAAATTGTGTGGCACCTCAACAAATCACAAGCTCCTTCATTGCAGATATTGCAACAGTGCTTGGAGAAAATGGCGTCAATATTTTAAAAATCGATAAAGTATCACCTGGAATCTTTAAGTCTCTTGAAATTCTCACCATAATCCCTTCAAGTCTTGATCATAGGGCCCTAAAAGAAAAGCTCATCACAGTAAGTAATATTCATAAGATTGATATCGCTTTTTTAAAAGATAATATTTATAGAAGATCAAAGAGATTGATTGTCTTTGATATGGACTCAACTCTTATTCAAACAGAGGTCATCGACGAACTCGCACACGCTCATGGTGTTGGTGAGGAGATTTCTGAAATTACAGAAAAGGCCATGAATGGTGAACTCGATTTCGATGCTTCACTGATTGCACGAGTTTCTAAACTTAAAGGACTAGACGCTAAGGTCATGGAAGATATCTTGTCGCATCTTCCTCTCACTCCTGGAGTAGAAGACTTTTTAAAAACTATTAAAAAGCTTGGCTTTAAAGTCGCAGTCATCTCTGGAGGCTTCACTTTCTTTGCAAATGCACTTAAAGAAAAACTTGGACTTGATTATGCTTTTGCCAATGAGCTTGAAATTATCGATGGTAAGTTAACTGGTAACGTGAATGGGACAATTGTAAATGCTCAGCAAAAAGCAATGCTCGTCAACCTCATAGCCCAGCAAGAAAATATCTCACTTGAACAAGTCGTAGCTATTGGCGATGGTGCAAATGATCTTCCCATGCTCTCACAAGCTGGACTTGGGATAGCGTTTCACGCCAAAGATATCGTCAAGAAAGAAGCGCAAAATCATATGTCTCACGGCCCAATGACTTCAATTCTCTACTTCTTAGGAATACCTGGCACTCTAAGCGACTGAAATACAGTAGATATGAAATTCAATATTGCAAAGTTACACATAGCATACTAAAACAGACCGGTTATGAGAGAAGTATTACAATCAAAAATTCACAAAGCTATCGTTACTCAAGCAGATCTTGGCTACATTGGCTCAATAACAATTGATGAGGAGCTACTCGATCTCGTAGATTTATGGCCAGGCCAGAAAGTGCTCATTGTTTCTAATACAAGTGGCGCGCGAATTGAGACTTATGTCATCAAAGGTCAAAGAGGAAGTGGTGAAATTTGCGTCAATGGTGCTGCCGCTCATCTCGTCAAAAAAGGTGATGAAGTCATCATCATAGGCTTTACTATGAGTGAAACTCCATATGAGGCTAAACAGATACTTGTAAACTCGAAAAATGAGTTTATTCAGTTTCTTTAAAATCAAGAGTCACTACAAACAGGTACTAAATTCCATCTTATATACTTTTTAAAAGAACAGTATAAATGAAATATGATTCAATCATTTAAAACTCGAAAGAAACAACTTATTATACATGAGTCAGATTTAAATGAATGCGAGACATTAGAAATCATCTCCAAGAGTCTAGAGACTTTAGAGTTTCAAGGTAACTCTAAAATACAAAGTCTCAGACTTTATTGTCCAAAGCTCAAAAACCTACCTAAAGAGCTTATCTCACATCAAGACTTTCATGAAATTAGAATAAAAGAAAATCAATTTATAAATGATCTCTTACCAAACCTATCTGATTTAAAAGATTTAAAAAATATATACCTAACAAACGTCAAGCTCTCTACATTTCCAACCTTCATCAAAAAGTCACTCTTAACCTTAGAGATCCTTGATATCTCAAAAAACAGTATTGATCGGATACCAAGCTATTTTGCAAATGCTTCAAGCCTTAAGAGATTGATTCTTGATAATAATCCACTTACGAATTTTGACTTTAAAAGAGAAGATTTCGAAGACCTCAACTATCTCTCACTAGATGCTATCCCCTTTAATGAGGAGCAACTAAGCGAAATCAAGAGAGAGTTTAACTTAATTTAGTACTAGTCATGACAAGAATAGATGGCATATCTGTCGCTAAATAATAGTTGACTATAAACAAGTGCTCTTAAGGTTTAAATCATAAGTTATAGCTATTACTTCATAATCAAATTTTCCTATTTGAGGAATCTTTCAAAGATCCGATCCGTAATAAAATTAGGGACATATGAAAGTAATAAATTATCTACTACTAATATTTTTAGTTTCTTGTGGCTCAAAAGTTGAGTTTGCCTTTGAGCAATTACAAGAGGCGATTACTGAAAGCACAGAAGGTAATGAAAGACCAACATGGTTAGGCCTTGAAGATAACAATTTTCTAAACATTAACAATTGGAAAAATAAAAAAACACCAAACAAAGAGTCCAATGTTTTGATCTCTAAAGACTGTATCAGTTGTAACTTTTCATTAAGCTCAGATATCGAGGTAGCATCTCTAGAGTTTGAAGAAGAATACACTGGGACTATTGATCTTAATGGTCATGACCTCACTATCAACGAGAGACTCAAGACAACGAGCTCTACAACATTCATCGGAAAATGCTCTCAAATGAACTATGGCACACATGAACCAGCACTTGCCATCATGTCCTATGGTGAAGTCACTCCGGATATAAGCATAAGTGATACCTCCTCTTCAGAGGGCAATGATTTAGTTTTTACAGTTACGCTGAGTGAATCGACTTGTGCAAAAGATGTCACTTTAAACCTCAGTCTTGCAAATGAAACAGCTATGCTGACAGACGATGACTATAATTCACTAGTAACATCAAACCTAACAATACCTGCGGGCAGCACTACTACTTCAGTAGTAATTTCAACTATAGAAGATACAAAAATAGAGCCTGATGAAACTCTTGTGCTAACAATCGACTCAGTAGATGGTGCAAATATCACATCAAACACAGCAACTGGAACAATTGTAAATAATGATGCCGTCCCAGTTTTAACGCCTTCAATAAGTGGTAGCGTTATAGAAGGCTCGAATGCAACAATAACTTTCACCCTAAGCTATGTGGCCTCAACCGATGTTAGCTTTGATTGGTCAGTTGCTGCCCAAACGGCAAGTATCCCACAAGATCTACAATCACAAAGTGGCTCGTCCGTACCTATACCAGCTGGTGAAACGACAACAACCATCTCTGTCGCAACAATTAACGATAACCCTTTAAGTGATGGCGGAGAAACTTTTGGAATTAATGTTACAAACCTTATTGGGGCAACTCTAGATCCAGTAGATTTTTCAGTCACACTCTCAGATGGCGCAGCTTTAGCTTTGAATGTAGATCCAAACACTATTACAATCAATCAAGATGCAAAATGGCAAATTAAAGGCTTAGGCGGTACGCCTCCCTACACATATGCAATAACCTCTGGTGCTGGATCAATTTCACCATCAGGACTTTATACAGCTCCCTCAAGTGCAACGACTGCCGTTGTCGAAGTAACTGATAATGTCGGAGCAAAAGTTCAAAGTACAATTACAGTTAACTCTAATTACAGTACAGCTGGTGGATGTTCTGGATTTGCATTTTACTCCACAGATGTCGGAAACCTAAAAGATGAAGGCGGAGATAGTGATTATGCCCCTAACCTCAACTGTAGATCATATATCTCTTCAGACTCTTATCAAAATATTACTCTTACATTTAATACGCTTTCCCTTGGAACCGGAGATACCTTATCTATTCATAACCCTTCAGATGGTTCAGTGATTGCTTCATATGACAGCAACTCACCGACTCCGTCACCTCTGGATACTGGAACGGATGTGATCTATTTAGATTTTAGTTCAGATGCTACAAATGAGTCTTCAGGATTTGATATTGACTGGTTTGCAGATTCACAAACACTAAAAGTCTTTACAAGCTATCCGAGTGAAACCATTGAAGCAGGAGGTTGGTCATATAATTTTGATATTATTGGTGGAGTAGGACCTTATAGTATAGATATCATTTCAGGTAATGGATCTGTTAAAATAAGTGACACTCAACCGGATGTAATTCAATTTACGACATCAATGATTGCTGAAACTGTAACCTTACAAGTTACAGACATTGAAGGCTCAACAGATACAATGGATATCAATGTGTCAAAGACTGCCTTTGCTGTGAATAGCATTTCAAAGACCCTTGGCTCACCTGGAGAAACAATCTACATATATGGTGATGGATTTTTGCCAAATACCTCTGTTTTTTTTAATTCTACAACCTGTGACAATATAGTTGTTCTAAGCTCAACGCGAATATTTTGTAATATACCATCTGGTTCTGGCGTAAAAGATGTTACAGCAAGTATTAACCATCCATTAAAGACAGCTTCAGAGACTTTAGAAGATGTATTCACTTATATTCCTGGAACTTGGAACAACTTCTCAAGTCAACCTCCTGCAAGTGCCGCGAGAATGGCCGCTGTCTCAGCATGGACAGGAGAAAAGTATATTATCTGGGGCGGAGGGAATGGCTCAGGAGGATGGGGGCCAGGTAAATATAACGATGGCTACATCTATGATAAATTAACAGACTCATGGTCTACTCTCGCAGTGGGCCCAATTACAAGAAATAAATATAATGCAGTTTATGTGTGGACTGGACACGAGCTTATTACTGCCTATGGCCTAGATCAAAGTAATGAAGCAAGACCGCAAGGTCAGGCCTATAACCCATCAACCAATACATGGAGAAGAATCGCCGACGCTCCTGGGGGCTTCATTCATGACCGACGATCTGTTTGGACAGGTGAAGAAATGATTGTTCTTGGTGGAGTATGGAATAATGTCCTCAACAACGTTCAGGCTTACAACCCTGTAACTGATACATGGCGAACTCTAGCAGGTATGCCCGACAAAAGGTATAGATTTGACGTTGTTTTTACCGGTAGAAAAATTATTGTTCAAGGAGGACAAAATACTAAATCATCAGGCAATACCACGAGTGGCTTTAGTTACGATATTTTTACAAATACTTGGACAACAATAGCAACGGCCCCGCTAAGATCAACTTTTACTCAAGATAATGTGCAAACAAATAACTATATGATGTGGTCAGGAGATCGTTTAATTTTTACTGGTGCATGGGGCTCTGGTTCTGGAGACAAAACAGGAATTTACAATCCTTATACAGATACATGGGAGACAATGACTCAGCCACCTTTTTCTCCATATGGTCAAGCTCGATTGATTCATACGGGCTCACATATTCTCTATCACTTAGGATCACGTAATTATTCTTATAATATTGAGGATGATTCCTGGTTACGACTTACAAGTCCTGGGACCTTTAACTCAGGCTCTGCATCATATGAATACGATGGTTCGGATGCCATACTCTGCTTTGGAACAAGTAAGACTTCAAACTTCTGTGAGAGACTTGAGCTTTAAGATTTAAATAACCCTCTCTCTAACCAAAGTGACAATAGCTTTGAAGACTTAGGTTCTACGAATGAACCAAGTCAAAGAAAAGGACATTCACTAACATGGTCAGGAAAACATGCGATAGTTTTTGGGGGACGTGACAGTTCTGGGGTCACGAATAGTGGAAAAAAATATAATCCATTCTCTAAGGTTTGGACAGATATCACCTCGACGAATGCGCCTACGAGTCGTGAAAATCACAGTGCTCTTTGGACAGGAGATGGTCTCTTTGTTTTTGGAGGATTAGATAGTTCAGGTAATTCATTAAATACAGGCGCGATCTATTCTCCTGCATTAGATACGTGGACAACACTACCTACTCTAAACGCTCCTAGTGCAAGAAAGAACTTTGCAATTGCTAAAACAAATAAGTACGTCCTTATCTGGGGTGGCGAAAACGACTCTGGAGTTGATCAAACAGATGGTGCTATTTTTAACTTGGAATCGATGACATGGTCTAGCGTTTCTCAAGTTACGCCCCCATCAAGTGGAAGTGGAGTAATGGCAGTAAATATTGCAAGAAATAAAATCGCTGTGTTTGGTGGAAGTTCAAATACCGGAGGTATTTTAGATCTACCTTCAAATACATGGACAACAATGAGTACTACAGATGCCCCAACAGCAAGACATGGCCATGCCCTAGCATATGCAAAAGGAAGAGTTATCGTATATGGTGGTGAAGATGGATCAGGTGTTGTCGACGATCTTAAAACATATGACGTGCAAACTGATACCTGGACTGATCACGCTAATACGCTTGGGGCTAGAAAGTCTCACACATATCAAGTAACCGATAATAAACTCTTTATCTTTGGTGGAATAGACGACTCTGGTGATTATGTTAATCAATTTAAAGCGCTAAACTTACATGATTTCACAACTGAGAACTTAACGACAGATGTGAGTGTCATGAGCGGTGTACGAAATAGTGCATGGATTGGATCGATTGGAGATAGAAATTTTGGTCACAGAAATAATCACTCAGGAGATAGTATAGGACTTATCCTATGGGGTGGAACAAACGATGGCACATCACTCATTTCTAACGGAGTTATTTATAAACCTGAAACTTATTAATTTAATTATCGCACTAATTTCGCTATCAGCAAGTGCCAATGTATATCGATACAAGCAACAAGACTTTAAGCATTTCCTTGAAGTACAAAAGACCAAGTCTCCACAAAAAACGGAAGCGATCATACGTAATGAATATAATATATTTCTAAAGAAATGGAATAAACTTCAAGAGTTTAAAAATCACTATGACCCAAACATTTTTCAACGAGATCTAAAGCGAGTAAAAAACAACACTAAAAGACCTACACTCTTAAATAAAGTTCTAAAGGCTGCAGGTGACCGAAAATCACAAATAAAATACTTTATTATCCCAGCTCACATCGATAGAGAACTAAGCTATATATATGAGCGAACACTACTCACAGGAAGTAAAAGAGACAAAGAAGTGAGAAAGAAACTTAATAAAGTACTTCAAAATAGAGAGGCGTTCTTAAAGATTGGAAAAGATATTAATGCACAATACAGACGTGTTATTTTAAAGAAAGAAAATTCAAAAAAACCTATGAATATAGATCCATCAATCAAAGAACATCCAAAACTAGAGTATCA
>DDIK01000088.1:784-49164 GCA_002338505.1 Bacteriovorax sp. UBA1852 | reverse complement strand
TATTATCTAAAGTTTTCACAATAGTACCCGACTAGTATAGTACAACATTTAACCCATTACCCATTGGGTGTTAATAACACCCTACCTCGAACTAGCCGCCTACCCAGCGGCTTTTTTTATTTCTGCAAACATTATAACAACTTTCAAGTGTTTACGCATCCATAGACTAAAGAGTGCATTATGCCCCTATGAAAATACTTCCCCTCTTTCGTGCTGCATTGATTTTATTACCCCATATGATATTCTATCAGAGAATGCCCTAGGCTCAGGATGAGCAATAGGATAGATCAGGAGGATTATGTCTCTAGCGTTCGGATCAATACAGACCGGCTTACCTAAAGATATCGTACAGCAAATTATGAAAGCTGAGCGTATTCCTGTGCAAAATATGCAAAAGAGAAAAGGGAAGATCGAAGATAAGAAGGGCCTCGTAGATGAGCTATCCCAACTTGTCCAAGGCGTAAGAGGAACACTCACTCAAAATGGTTCTGCGAGATCCCTTAGAGAATTATCTATTAATACAAATGAAAGCATCGTCGGTGTTACAGCTGATAAGAATATTGCTGAGCCTGCAAACTATCAATTTGAGGTAAAGCAACTTGCACAAAAGTCTTCGGCCATGACATCTGGCTTTGAAGATCCAAAAGAAAGTTACATTGGCGTAGGATTTATTCGCTACTCACTACCAGATGGAACATCAAAAGATATTTACGTTGACTCTGAAAACTCAAGTCTTGAAAAAGTTGCAAAACTTATTAATAAAGACGAAAACAGTGGACTGCGTGCAAGCGTAATTAATGATGGTAGCGACACAGAAAAGCCATGGAGACTAATCTTAAGTCTTAAAGAAACTGGAGATGGCCAAAAGGCAGATTTTCCATATTTTTATTTCGTCGATGGTGAAGACGATTTCTTTCTTGAATTTGAAAGAGCCGCTCAAGATGCAAAAGTTGCTCTTGATGGTTTTGAGATAGAACTTCCCGCAAATGAAACAAGTGATCTTATTCCAGGCTTATCAATTGATATAAAGAAAGCTAAGCCGGGTGAAGAATTTTCGATTTCTATTTCTGAAGATACAGGTGCTGTTAGTGAGAAAATTGGCACAATGGTTGACCAACTTAATGGAGTACTCTCTTTCATAAAGCAGCAAAATACTCTCGATGAAAATACCGATACCTCTAGAACGCTAGGTGGTGATATCATATTACAAACGATTGAAGGTCGAATCAGAAGTGCAGTATTTAAAGATATAAATACGGAGTCTGGAAACTTTCGAGCAGGTGATATTGGTATAACTTTTCAAAGAGATGGTTTACTCAAGTTTGACGCAGAGAAATTTAAATCAGAGCTAGAAAAGAATTATAATAAAGTTTCTCAGGTTTTATCTGGCCAGTTTAAAGATGGAACAAAAATAAATGGTTTCATTGATAACCTTAATGAGTCACTTGGAACAATGCTTCGATTTCCAGATGGTCTACTCCAATCAAGAAAAAGAAGTATTGATAATAACATAGAAGCGATTGATCGTAGAATTACTCAACGTGAAAGAATGCTCGAACAAAAAGAAAAGAATTTAAAAGATAAGTTTTCTAGATTAGAAGGAACGATTTCAAAGATAAAGGCCCAGGGGGCTGGTGTTGCTGCACTCGGAGGAGGAGGAGCAGGGCCGGTAGGACTTGGTTAAGGTTTTAGGAGGACCATATGAGCTACGGATTAGGCGCTTACAAAAAGACTTCAGTTAACACTGCAAGCAAAGAGCAAATACTTTTAATGCTCTATCAGGCTGCAATTAAAAACTGTAAAAAAGGAATTGAAGCAATTGAGAAAAAAGATATTGCCGCAAAGGGTGAATATATTGGAAAGCTTCAAGACATTGTTATTGAATTAAATAGTAGCTTAGATTTTGAAGTTGGTGGAGATGTTGCAACAGAGCTATCTTCATTATATGACTTCATTCTCTTTTCAAGCACACAAGCAAATCTCAAGATTGATACAGAGCCATTAGAAGGATGCTTAGAGGTGTTAACTACTCTCTATGATGGTTGGCAACAAGCAGTAAAATCAGTCAAAAACGGATAAGCAAAATACACTGGAGTAAATATGAGATTATATGAAAAAATCATGCAACACTTAGACTTCCTTGAATCATTAAAAGAAGCTACTGTCGCACTTGGAAGAGCATCTCAAAAAGAAGATATTAATTTAATTGAATTAATCACTGACAATAGAGATAGACTAATCAATGTCATCAAAACATTTCAGTCAGGAATTGAAGAAGACATTGCAAAAATAAAAGGCTCTACTTCAACACCAGATTTGATCGAAATTCTAAAAACGTGGAGTGATGAAGTTAACGAGATCATTCAATCTGTTGATGAATATGATAAACAAATTACAAGCTCTCTAGAGGCGCAAAAGTTTGAAACATCCAAGGAAATTGGTTCAGTATTTAGAAATAAAAATTCTATAAAAAACTATCAGTCTAACGTAGTTAAAGGGTAATCACTACAATCTAGTGATTTAATATTTGCATCTTCACCTAGAAATGAGTTATCATTAATTGTCAAAGAGAGCAATGAGTGCTCTCTTCATTTAACCATAGTGACCTTAAGGAAGAGGAAGAAATATGGAAACGAATCATTTTTCGAATTCAAAAGATTTTAAAATTAAAACTTATGAAGTTAAAACTTCTCGTGGTGGTTTAAAAATACCCGTCATAAATGAGGTTCACCTTCACTCCATGTATGATCCAGTTAAAGAGGCCAAGACTTTTTTAAGTAAACATGAAGTTTCGCTAGAATCAAAAAATAAGGTTTTAGTTTTCGGTTTAGGCTATGCTTATCATATTTATGAACTGTGCAAGGTACTTGAAAGAAATCATGGTACGAATTATGAAATTGTCGTTATAGAACCTAATGACCAAGTTTACAAAGACTGTATTAAGTATAACTTATTCCCTAATAAGAACATAAAAGTCTTTAGTGGTTTTGATCTTCACAGAATATACGCAGACTCAGAATTAATTAACTTCCTTATTCAAAAGCCTGCGATAATCTCACATCCCGCTTCTTTTGAACTTTACAGAACTTTCTTTGAAAAGTTTATGACTTACGAAGCTCCTAGAGATATCTCAACGATCACAAAATACATAGAGAGTAAGGAATTAAGATCATATTTATATACAGATACTGAGTCACATTCAATAGAAAGCTTTTTAAAAGATAATATCTTAACTAAGTCTAAACTAAGTTCTAATCACGATCATCTACTCTTGGCCTTTGGTCACTTGAGTAATGGGGAGTTTTAATGGAAGCTGGATTTAACAACGTTCTTTTTATCAATCTCAAGAGATATGGTGATATTTTCAGTATGGGTCATACGATTCAAGGTATGAAAAAAGATAATCCAAACTGTAACATCACACTCCTTGTACTAAAAGAATTTGAGAAAGCGGCACAGGCCCTAACTGATATAGATAATATTTTAACTATCGATAGAGAACAAATTTTAACGTATAAGAAAAATAAGATCTTCTCTGACGGTCTTGCTCTTAACCATTTTGAGAACGAAATACATCAAGTCCTCAAAGAACACTGGGATCTCGTATACAATTATTCTAACGATAGAGTTTCAACTCATATTACTTCTATTCTAAAAAGTAGCTCTACAAAACATATCGGAATTCGATTTAATGACTATTGTAATGTTGAATATTCAAGTGAATGGGCGCTTCTCTTCAATGATGTGCTCACTGAACTTAAGTACTCCCCTATGTCATTTGTTGATACTTACAATGCAATGTTATCAACAAAGATATGTGAAAATGGAATCGCTTTAAAGACAAGAGAAGAATACAACAAAACGGCACATCTCAATTTTTCAGAAATTAGAAGAATGGAGCAAGGGCAAGAAGAAATTAAGATAATTGGTATTCAATTATCTGCTTCTACAAATTATAAAATGATCCCTAGAGCGGAACTTGTCGCTCTAATAGATGAAATATACATGACACCAGAGTATTTCCCTGTTCTCTTAGGAGCTCCTACTGACAGAGACCGAGAACTTATAAACTCTATAAATTCCGAATTTAATAATTCTCTAGTAAGTATTGAAGCCGATTTTCTAGCTCTCAGTTCAGTGCTCTTAAACCTCGATGCACTGATTACACCTGATACATCAGTAAAGCACGTTGCTGATCTTCTAAGAATACCCACTGTTGAAATTTCTCTTGGAGAAAGTCCGCTTTTCAAACAGGGAACAGTAAATCTCAACAGTGTTATAATAACTCCAACTGTCTCTTTGAGATCTTTCAAAAAGAATGAAGTCGAAAGATCAAGAGAGTTAAAAGATCTAAATTATAAAATTAAGTACACAGATATTATTGGAGCACTTAGATATACACTTAATGAGATATCTAGTTTTCAAGACATCAATCTATCAAGTGATATCACTATTTATAAGCCACAAAAAGACAACTTAGGTAGATTCCTCATGCCAATTGCTGGCCATAGTGATGAGAATGTTGAACTCGAAAGAATTTGCACAAGAGCTCTCATTCACCAAAAGACAACAAAACAAGACGACCTTACTCTCATAGATACAATTCTTAAGTTTGACACTAATCTTGTAAACCAATGGATCAATCTACAGAAGGATCTTATTACAGAGACCTCTAAGTCACTACTTTCTACACTGAGAGCGATTATTCAACTTACAAACGAAAAAAGTAGTATGACAAATTTCTTGGAAGCATTAGCAAATCTTTGTGAATTTTGTGAAACGTCTTCTGACTTTGCCAAGCTTCCTGCCCTGAGATTCAGATCAAGACTTGAAGCTTTAAATACATCAGACTTAAGAAGTTCTGCTAAAGAAGTTGAAGCTTTATTATATGAATATAAATCTGATATTCAATTTCAAGTTGAAGTCCTAAAGACTCTACAAGAAAGAATGAGAATGAATAAATCAAGTACTAAATCAAGAATAGGAGTACAGCATGGCCCAGTCGCAAGATGAGTTTAAGTCTTCTCTTTTTGAGAGACTCAAGAAAATTAATCAAAAACTTAACAATAATGAAACACTTTCAGAAGAAGATAAGAGTGTTTTACTTATGAGCTCTATTCTAGAAGAACAAGGATAGATCGGGGAAAAGATGAACGCTAAAGTTATAGATGATCAACATTCACCAGAAACTGCGAAAAAAGAAATTGCCATCGTGCAAATCACACGTATCGGTGACATCTTACAAACTTGTCATGCCGTACGCCTACTAAAGGTCAATCACCCTGAATATAATGTGACCCTGATTGCAAGAAAGCAATTTGCAGCACCAGTTTTATTTTTAATTAATCAAATATTTGATGACGTTCACCTGCTCGATTTTAAAAGATCTATCAATCTTGGAGACGGTTTTAATGGCTCGCTTGAAAACATAAGAGAATACATCAAAGATATTAACAAAAAGAAGTATAGCGCGAGTATTAACTTATCATTTTCTAAGACAAGTTCTTACCTACATACTCTCATTAATAGTGATCATAAAATTGGTCCTTACTATAATGACGTTAACTCTAAAGTTATTCATGATAAATGGTCACAGTATCTTTACTCTACAGTTATGCGAGGAGACCTCAATCCTTTCAATCTTGTAGACTTATTTTCAAATATAATTGGAGTAGAAAAAGCTAACACCCATTTATCAAATAATGAATACTCTAACTCAAAAAAGACTAATATCCTTATTCACCCATTTGCATCACTTGAAAAAAAGTTCTGGAAGGGAAATAAATGGTCAGAAGTAATTCTAAGAGTCCTAGAGTCAAACAAAGAAATTAATATTCACGTAGCTGGCAGCCTGTCAGATCAGGAAGCATACGAGAAAATTGTAAACGTACCGATCCTAGAGAAATACAAAGATCGAATTAAACCTATGATCGGATTAAAGCTATCTGATCTCTATGCAAAGGTCGATGAATCATTCTTATTTGTTGGTCACGATTCAATGATTGGAAACCTGTTAAGCTTTAAGAACATAAAAACAATTACTATTTCGTTAGGAACAGTTAGACCTGTGGAAACTGTACCATATAGTTTAAAAAACTATGTCCTATCACCAAAAACAAAGTGTTATCCATGTTTTCCTGATACACCATGTGAGTTTTATAAATGTCATGGTGATATTCCTTACCAAGTACTACAAGAGTCAATCATACAACTGATAGAAAACAATACTATTTCTAAAGAAAACTTTATAAGTAAAGTTTCACCGTTTCATATGAATTCAGTTAACATTCATGAGACGTCTGTTAACACCGTAGGCCACATAGTTCTACAAAATGTTCTCGACGAATATCAGTCAGAAAAAGAAGTGTTTCAAAACTTCTACAGGACAATTTGGTCTTACTCATTTAGCGAAGTTGATGTAAATTGCCCACTACCTAATATTAGTGAATCTACAACAAACAATCTTAAGAGACTATCTGATACTGTTACTCATCTTTTTGAACTTTCTGAATTTGGGAAAAAATATTCTCGCTACATTCTAGAAGAAGTCTCTAAAAAATCACCTGAGATTAGTAAAATAAAAGATTATTCTAAGAAAATTGATGAGGTAGATCGTCTGTTAGATGTTTTAGTAGAGGCAAACAATCTCATCGCTCCAATAGTAGATTACGGTGTCGTTGCGAAATCAAATCTCCAAGGGAACAATCTCGTAACTCTCACAGAGTCTTCATTTTACGTTTATCAAGAGATGTCTAATGCAGCCAGCATTATTCATGAATTCTTATCAAAACTAAGTCTTACAAACATACAAAATGCACCAGGGAAAAGTTTATGACAAACATTGAGGCAAACAAGAATTCTTTTAACATTCAAGAAGAAAATAAGCTCAGTCTAAAAGACGCTATTAGAATGCTTGAAGACAATAGCTTAAAAAAGAACGAAGTTGTTACGGCAATTATTATCGATGGAGAGAGGTTTTCTATTGATAAACTTGATGCTTACATGGATTATGATATCGATGATCTTGGTAACCCTCAAATTGAGGTTAAAACAAATTATGAAATTGCCTTTGAAGCTCTTGATGATTCAAATAGCTATATTGATCTTATAAATGGAAAGATTGAGCACATTGTTAAGTGTTACGCTAATGACAACCATGATGAAGCCAATATTGCCTTTACTGACCTTGTTGATCTTATTGATCTATTTATTCAATTGATCTCAAAAGTTCATAAAACAGTACGAGCTTACAATGAGAATTTCTTCAAAGATAATGATACGATTAGAAATCTAGAGATACACCTCTTATCTATCCTAAAGGCGCTTATTCCGGCACGCGAAAAGAATGACATCATCATGCTAAGTGACTTGCTAGAGTACGAGCTAGCAGATAACCTATCTCAGTGGAAGATAAAAGCAATACCATTAATGAAAAAGAGCAAAAAAGACTAAACTTCTCTGGACCCATGAAAGCTCTGGAGTTTTTAGAATCTCTGGAGCTACCGTTTCAACTTGTACAAACACAAAGCAACAAATCTGCATTATCTATTAATATTTCAAATGATGAAGTAGTAATAAACTACATGAATCTTTCTTCTTTTTTTTCTCAAGAACATAAATCTCTGGTGAGAAATACTTTAATAAGCATCTATAAAACTGAGCTTTCAAGTGAGAAAAAAGTCAGTGAACCAAGCTTTACCTTTAACAGTGCTTCATCAATAAGCCACTTTCTCTCTCACTACCGCTCCTTTGATTTATTTAAGAGCTATTCACATGCTCAGTTAATTTATCACATCAATGGAGATGGAGAGGCTTATTCTCATACATTAAATCAACGCGATAGCGTACAGAATATGCTTACTGTTTCCGACTTTAATAATTTATTTACAAAAATAAAAAAAAGTAAGAATAAAGTTTTTAATCAAACTGAACTTCAGCTCAATATTGTAAATAGTGTCGGTGCGTTCTTAGCAAAAGAGCTTATCACTCCTGAGTTCTCATTTATAATTATTATATCGAGAAACGATATTTTTAATCCAACTGATGAAGAAATTAATCTTTTTGAGAAAATTACTTTAATAAATAAGTTCCTTGCTACTAAAGCTATCAAATCTGACATAACCTCAAGACACTCTCAGCTTATTAACTCTATAATCGAAAACTTCCCGGTAGAAATCTCATATGATGAAACAAACCACAAGATAATAGTCCACAACAGTAGTTTCAACGAAGAGTCTGACTATCATCTTGAAAGGCTCGAACTCATGGGTGAACTACTCAATACTCTTCGCCACGAGCTAAGCAACCCACTATTTGGCATAAACATTTCTTCAGGTTTACTTAAAACTGATTCTCACAAAAAAGACGATATCTATCTTGAAACTATTGATGAAATTGCAAATAGCTCAAAGCGTTGCCAAAATATACTTGAAAACTTCACAAATCTTTATGACACCAAAAGTGAAATCAAAAAATTCAAGCTCATCGACCTTATTAAAGAAACAATTATTCTTACGAAGTCTGAATCAAAATTCTATCGACCAGAAGTCATTGCAGACAACAGCGTCAAAGACTATGTAATTGAATCTAACCCAACCCTACTTTCTCAGGTTATCTTTAATCTCATTGTTAATAGTTCACAAGCACTTCGAAACTACTATGAGGACAATACTGGTAAGATCACCATTTATCTAAAAAGAGAAGAACACATTATTATAGAAGTTGCTGACAACGGTCCCGGTGTCTCTAATGAGATTCACGAATTGATGTTTAACCCATTTGTGACCACAAAAGAAAAGGGTACTGGCCTAGGACTAACCATTTGCAAGAACATCACACAAAAACTAGGAGGGGAACTCTCCTACTCAAATAAGAAAAGTGGTGCAAGTTTCACGATCAGGATTAGTGATGACTAAAAATATATTACTCATTGAAGATGAACCCCTCATTCAAAGAACCATTAAGATTTTTTTAGAGCGTAAAGGCTCACAAGTCACAGCAACAAGTAGCGGCCGAGAAGCAATTGAGCTAATCATTAACAATACTTACGATCTTATCATATGTGACTTAATGCTTAATGACATAACTGGGTTTGATGTAATTGAAGACTCAAAGAAGAAGTTATCACCTGATGAAATTTCCGAGAAATTCGTCATCATCACAGCTTATAGCTCTGAACAAATAATATCTAAAGCAGAGCAATATGGATGTAAAATTTACCCCAAACCACTTGATGTTAGTGCTGTCATTGACGAATTATTATGATAAAAATATTTATATAGTAATTACCTAACATGGTGGACCGCATTAAAAATATAGGAATCATCTTAAAGCCTAAAGCAGTGCATGAATTCTCAACGATACTACCAAATCTCGTTGAGTGGTTATCGCGACGCAGAAAGAACATTTTCTTCGCACTGGAAGAGAAAGAGCGTCTTGATAAAATCTTTTTAAATTCAAAACTTAAATTCAAGCTTGTTCCTAAAGTGGACATTCTTAAAGAAAGCGACCTTATCATAACAATGGGTGGCGATGGCACGCTCATTGGCACGGCAAGAAGTATTAAAACACCAAATATTCCAATTTTTGGTATCAATATGGGTAATCTTGGCTTCATCACAGAGTTCTCTAAACATGAATATCACGATGGACTAGATGAGACTCTTCAGGGAAATTTTACATCTCGTAAACTTCCTCTTTATAAAGCAGAAAGCTTTCGCAAGGGCAGTCTCGTAAAATCTTCTTATTTTCTAAATGATGCCGTTATATCAAAAAGTGGTATTTCACGCATGTTTAGCGTCTCCATCGAAAACGATGATGAAAATATCTATAATCTTGCAGGTGACGGGTTAATCCTAAGTAGTCCAGTTGGATCTACCGCATACTCACTGGCAGCAGGGGGCCCAATCGTTCATCCAAGTGTGAAGAGTATTATTATTAATCCAATCTGCCCGCACTCTTTAACTCATAGGCCACTTGTTCTTCCTGATAAAGAGAATATTTGGATTAAACTTCTCAAGCATGAAGACGAGCTCTACCTTACTCTCGATGGGCAAGAGGCAATTACATTTACGAAACATCATAGGATTCGTATCTCCAAGGCTGCACGTAAGCAGGCAAATATAGTAATAAATCCTGATCGCGAATATTTTCGAACTTTAAAAGAGAAATTTCGACACGGAAGAAGATAAAAAATCTAAGAGGCAACGATGAGCAATAAATTGAATCTCTCTAATTTAACATTAAATAATTTTGCAACTTTTACGAATCAATCAATTGATTTCACAAATGACTTTAATACTATCGTTGGGGAAACTGGTTCTGGAAAAAGCTTAATTCTCGATGCCCTTCAATTATGCTTTGGAAGTCGTGCCGATAAAGGTCTCGTTAGAAAGGACTCAGAGTTTGCAAGTGTAGAGGTTAGTTTCACATCAAATGGAGAGGACATTCGCTCATTCTTTGATGATATTGGCTACCCTACTGACGAAGACATAAATATAAAGAGAATTATTTATGCAAATGGAAAGTCTAAGTCATTTTTAAACTATAGTTCATGCTCTCTGGCGACTCTTTCAAGCGTTGCCAGACAATTCATTGATCTTGTGGGCCAATTTGAAAATCAAAAACTCTTATCTGATACACATCAACTCTCACTTCTTGATAAGTTTTCTGCCAATGAAGAATTACTTGAATCTTATCAACTTACTTATCATCAACTTAAAAACTCCGAAAATAATCTAAAGAAGTTACAGATCCAAAAGGAAAACTCTCTTCAACGAAAAGACTTTCTTAGCTTTCAAATAAATGAAATTAGTGAGCTCGCTCCTAGTTCTGAAGATGAAAATGAACTAAAAAAGAAAAAAGACTATATTATTAATCTTGAAGAAAATAAGAAACGAAACACAAAAGCAAACTTTCTCTTATCAGAAAGTGAAAATAATATAATTGCGAATCTCTCATTATTAGAGAGGGAGTTTAGTGATTCTTCTCAAATATGTGAAAAACTCACTGAAGCTAAATCACTTTTAGAAGATGTGTCCTATGAAATTTCTCGCAATGATAATGACTTCGATGAGACGAGCTTAGATAGTGTCCTTGAGAGACTAGATCTGTACCAGAGAATGAAGAGAAAATATCGTTGTGAAACAGCTGAACTAGAAACTCTTCTAGAAAAGTTTGAAGAAGAATTTAACTCTATAAATAATATCGACGAGCAAATTCAATTTCACTTAGACGAGGTTGATAGATTATCGACCAAGTGTCATGAAGTCGCTCTGAAGCTTCACAAGTCTAGAGCAAAGAAGTCTGCAATCCTTTCTAAGAAGCTTAGTACAATCATCAATAAGCTCAACATGAAAGGAGCTGTTATTGATTTTCGTGTTGAACATAAACAAGAGCTAGGTGAGACAGGTTTATCTAGCTTAAAAATATACGCCCAAACTAACCCAGGAGAAGGATTCTATCCACTTTCACAAATAGCTTCTGGCGGAGAGCTTTCTCGAATTCTTTTGGCCATAAGACAGGTTCTTAGTTCAACTAATTCAATAAGTGTTTTTCTCTTTGATGAGATTGATACTGGAATTGGTGGAGAGACTGCTGTTAAAATTGGCAAGGCCCTCAAGGAAGTATCACTAAACTCTCAAGTCATTGCTATTACGCACTTACCACAGATAGCTAACTTTAGTGATCACATTGTATTCATTGAAAAAGAGACATCCAAGATCAAAGGACAAACCAGAACAAAGTCTGTTGCTAAGTCCTTTGGTAAGAATGAGATACAACCTGTCATTGAACAGATGCAGGCACTACAATAAAAGTTTACAAATAGAAGATATGCTTTTGAATATACGTTATAGCATTAGTAGCCCTAATATGGTCTAGAAGTTAGTCTAAATATGTCTTGTAAATGTATAATATAAAAATTACAGTTAATGCATGAAAAACTACCTTATTATCATATCGTCACTATTCATTTATTCATCTCAAGCTAAGTCAGACTGCGACTCGGCTTCTTACTACTCCTCAGTCGGAAAAAGTAGTGGCTACGAGCTTAAATGGAAGCTAACGAAGATCATTGGTAGTTCTCATAGATCAAAAGGATATGGAAGCCTCTACGAAGCCTACCAAATGGGTGACTCGGATACAACTTTTGAAAATGATGGAACTGTTCTCGATATCTACTCAGAAGATCCAACCGGCGCTGACCCATACAATTATAAGCATTTTAGAAAGAAGTGCGGTAACTATAAAACAGAATCAAATTGTTACAATAGAGAACACCTCTTTCCACAGAGCTTATTCTTTAAAAGATCACCAATGAGATCTGATTATTTTCATGTTATTCCAAGTGACGGTAAAGTTAATGGAATGCGTGGATCATATCCCTTTGGAGAAGTTGGAAAGTCTGTTACCTGGAAATCAAGAAATGGTTCAAAAGTTGGCCATAGTGCTGATCCAAAATACAAAGGCGTAGTCTTTGAACCAATCGATGAATTTAAAGGTGACGTAGCTAGGGCAATTCTATACTTTGGAACGCGATATGCTAGACAGATGCCAAACTTTAAAAAGCATGCAATGACAAATGGAAGCTCTGATCAAGTTTACTCAAAATGGTTTTTACAGACCATGATCAAATGGCATTTAAATGATCCTGTTAGTGATCATGAAAAACAAAGAAATAGAGCTGGATGCAAATTTCAAAAAAACAGAAACCCTTTTATCGACAATCCTGACTGGGTATTAGATATCTGGGAAGATGCTATAAATTAATATCTCTAAACTCAATTTTCTCACTATCAAAGTAGATAAAACACTTTGTATAAGGAAGATAACCACAATTTAAATAACGGTAATTTTCCCATGTATAGTCATCCTTATAGTGACTGTGCCCACATAGAACATAATCAACACTATACTTATCCCTTGCATTCTCTGCAGCTCTTCTAAAAGATTCTTTAATACGAAGATTGCTTTGTGGATCACCATAGCGATTCTTATTTCTTTTTCGACTTTGCTTTGAAGCATTCATGCCAATAGTGTTAAGAAGCTTAAATGGCATCATGTAATTTGCAACAACATTAAGAGGTCTACTTTGAATAAAGTTCTTATATATTTTATAGGAGAGATTTCCTAGTTGAATTTCGTCTCCATGACAAAATAGAATTTTATGACCAAAGTACTCACTTACAAAAGGTTCCTTGTGAATCCTTATGCCATGGCTCTCAAGCAGCCTTTCAAGATGAAAGTCATGATTGCCTTCGAAGTAGTGAATCTTTATTCCATCAGTAATAAGCTTATCTACTTTATCAAAAAACTTTTCATAAATTTCTTTGTATTCTTTGTGGGGGCCAATTAATAGATCAAAGATATCGCCAAGCAGAAAGACTTCGTCGTCTGAGTTAAAATCCTGGGATAAAAAGGACATGAGAATTTCAAAATTCTGACCATCCATTTTAATGTGAATATCTGAGATTAAGTATAATGCCACAGAGATATATTATAACCTTTTAGGTTGTGTGTACACTAGACAAGGTCATTGATGAGCTTTTGAATTCCCTTTCCGATGTTTTCCACGTTCTTGTGATATTCTCCATCTGTTCCACCGACCTGAAAAGAAATCTTCTTTGCACCATAAGGAAATCTATCAAGTTCAAATGGTTTGATATCTTTCACATTAACTATTTGTCCTGTAATGTTAACTTTCTCTAAAGGAAACCCTACCTTGCAGTCAAAGACCTGACCGATCTCCATACTCGCCTTGTTATATTCCATCTTATTTACAATAAGAGAAAAACCACCAAGACTTATATCAAAACACTCTTTTGACAGAGTTCCAAGCTTACAAGAAATAGGAACCAATGGCTCAAACCTCTTACTCTTTCTTCTATCATGTCTCTTTGAAGCACTTGGATAACCAACAATCAAGCTATTTCCAGAATACTTAAACACAGGTGCAACAAATATAAACTGAACATTAGGCATAAACATTTTCAAAAGACCATTACTTGAAATTAAGTTCTTCATGTAATTCTTTGCTCTTGAGTCTACCTCAAAGCTGATTTGTTTCTTGTATGAATTGAAGCTCTTAATTCTTATTGGAACCTTGATAATCTCTGGCCCAACCATGTCCCATATAAAAGTATCTGAGTCTGACTTTACTGTCTGCAGTAACAACTCCTCAAATTCTTTCATATTGGTTTTTACTTCATTCATATCCACAACTTTGTTTAATATTTCCTTTGCCAAAACCCCTTGAGAAGAAACTAGTTCCCCTCAAGGGGAAAAATGGGCAAAGGGCTGTTTACATTGCTAGAAACTAACCCCGAGTTTAAGAAAGGAATGAGAGGAGTTACCTCCCATTCCTTTAAACTTATTGTTAATTATCCTACTAATCTCATTGCTGATTGAGGTATTGCATTTGCTTGAGCAAGAGTTGCAACACCAGCTTGCTTAATAACATTGTTAGAAGCGAGCTTAGCTGATTCTTGAGCAACATCAACATCTTCGATGACTGATCTTGCTGAGTCTTGGTTTAGAGCTTGAATCTCTAAGTTAGACACTGTTGATTGCAGTCTTGATTGAATCGAACCTAGATCTGAACGTTGTCCTGATACTGTTTCAATTGCATCATCAATTTCTGCCATTGAACTTAGGGCATCATCTTTCGAGCCTACCCCTGTTCCAGCAACACCAATTGTACTTGAAGTTGCGTCTGTTTGGCTGGAGTCAAATGTGATTCTATTTTGTTCACCGTCAAATGCTCCAACCTGAATATCTTTACTCTCACCTTGTCCATTTAAGAGATTAGATCCGTTAAATGTTGTCGATTCGGCGATACGATCTATTTCTGTTGTTAACTGTTGATATTCCTTATCTAAGAAACCTCTTTCAGAGTCACCAATTGTATCTGATGCTGCCTGAACTGTTAGCTCTCTTAGTCTTGTGAGGATGTTAGATGTCTCATTGAGACCCCCTTCAGCTGTTTGCACAAGAGAAATACCATCGTTTGCATTTCTAGTTGCAGCTCTTAACCCTTTGGTTGACGCTTCTAAGTTCTTAGCGATCGCCAAACCTGCGGCATCGTCTGCTGCTTTTGTGATTCTCTTACCAGAAGATAGTTTCTCTAGTGAGTCTTTACCTTGTGATGAAACTTCTCTTAAGTTCTTTTGAACTGTTTGTGAAGCAATGTTTGTTGAAATTCTTAAACCCATCTCATTCTCCTTGTTTCAAATTAATAACGAGTTTTGCCTTTTTTTTTGTTGTCTGAGTATTACTGTCAGACAAAAGACCTATCGCCGAACTCGGAGATTTTCTTTAGTTTTTTTGTCAAGTACTATCGAAATAAAACGTATTACAATAGTAGTTACAATGACTTAGATGGTATTTTTTTTTGGCACGAAAGCTGCTTAGAGCTCAATAAAAGACTTTTTATGGTAGCAGCTTAAGAGATGTCATCAAGTGATTAACCCTTCTCTTTGAGGGCGACAACTTGTAAGACCTTGATTTTACGTCAGGGTGACTGATTCTAATTTCTAGATTTGCACTTGTCTCGTTATGAACAACTCCCTTTACGATAAAGAATGCAATCTTCCCCTCCTTATTAAAGCGTAGTGGAGAATATGTCGTTCGGTCGTTACGGTAGTAGGAAACGGTTAAGCTAGGATCCTCTTCACTCAAGATTTCTAATGTTAAATCTTCTTCAGCATTCTCCAGAGTGGGAATCTCAACTCTCACATGCAACTCGAAGCTCTTAAGTTCTTCATCTAATTCAGGGTTAGTATACGGCTCTTGTCCTCTTAAGAAGCTCAAGACGGCTTTATATCCTTCGTGATAACAGAATCTCTCAAAGCGACAAAACCAAGGAACACTCGCAACACCAGGAACCATCGCGCCTGAAGTATGGGCCCCTCTAACATGAGAAACTGATGACGACAGAATATTTCCTAGAACTATACTTTTCATATTTGTAGTGTATTCATTAATCTCTTCTTCTTTGTAGTAGTTAAAACCGAGCTCCATGCTAGGTATGTTTACAATTAAGTCTCCTTCTAAAATAGCAGAAACTCTATCGATCGCACTCGTATCAGGTACATGCACTGTAGCCTTTACGTTTAAAACTCTTATACTTTTTAAGAAATTAACAAATGAAACATTATCATCTTCAGTTAAGGACTCTAGTCTCTTCAAACTTGTCTCACTACCATACTTCATATCTATCAGCTGCTCCTGCCCAAGTGGAAGAACTGTATTTCTAACTAAATCATTCGAATAAAGAACGGAGTCTCCCAAAGAAGAAAAGTCAGATCCCCAAAAAGGAGTCGAAAGAGTAATATAATTTTTAAACTGAGATATCTTGGATTCTTTATAACTTTCAAATTCTTTAAATGATCGATAAAGCCAATCTAGCCCCACTAGGCCACCTTGTGAATGCATAATAAAACTAATCTGATCTTTGGCGGAAATATTTTTTGACTGAATAAACCTCTCAAGACTCTTAGAAAAGTCCTTAACCTTGAGCCGTGAGTTCTCAGTTTCATACGAGAAGTAATAAGTATCTACACATCTTAAATGCTTTCTTAGATTAATATCCATTTTTGAAAAGGATGACGGCGAACCACCTACTCCATGAATCAAGAAAATATGCTCTATGCTTTTACACTCGGCATTTGTAATAAGAGAAATTACACATAGAGACAAAATTATAAATAGTTTTTTCATGAGATTATATTATTGTAAAGAAGCTTAATTCACTTAAACTATGTAATGAGTACTTTAAGTGTCTATAAATTAGTCACCACCTCAACTTGTATCTATCTAGAATAACTACCATCTCTTGGCACTTTTATTGCTTCTTCATACGTGTAAAGCCTTGGAGAAAGTATGACAGTCAGACAATTACAACCCCTACTACTAATAAGCTTACTATCGTTCACAACAATGGCAGCAGACGTTATAAATAACCTAAGCGCTAATGCAGATTCTATAAAAGAGTTTAATCGAGAGACCTGTAAAAGTGACTACTACACTCCTGCAATAAAGAGCTTTAACGAGGCTATCACATCTTCCTTTAACAGAGACAACATCATAGAACTTGAAGAAGTCCTTAACGACTTTCATACAGACCTTGAAACTTTTTCTAACAATGCAAATATGTTCAACCAAACAAGTGACAGTCAATATTCTGAGCAAAGAGACAACATAAAAGATTCTTTACTTACTAGTGTAAAACGTAATGGACAGTACTTAAAAAATCTAGTCAAGAGATATCATACACAGAAGGCTACCGGAGATATCGAAACCTGGATAAAAGATCAAATGATAAAAGAGTCAAATAATAACTTCATGGAAAGAGTAACTAATGCAACAAGAATGCATATTAATCAACTAGAAGTTGACCCCAAAGATCCTAATACAATAACCTTCTCTATTTTTTTTGGAAAAAAGTTTAAATACAACCTTAAAGACAGGAGAATTACTTCTATTTCTCTTGATCGCAATAACTACATAAAAGTTGAAGAGAATAAAGAAATCATTACGACTGTCGATGACATCGCTAACTTCTATGACAACACAACATATACCAACTTAACATCATGCCTTGATCACTACAAAGGTAATACAAAAGAAGCTTTTGAAGATAACTCCACGATAGTGAACGGTCGAATCGTTTACAACTCACAGCCGATCTCAATAAACACGTCTCAAACTGATGATCTATTCCCTAGACAAGAAAATATAACACCATTTTTTAATTTCGATAGTTTTCAAAAATAAAAAAAGGGGACCTACGAGAGGCCCCCTTTGGGTTTGGAAGGTTGATTCTTGAATTATTATCCAATCAGTCTTAATGCACTTTGATTAGACTGGTTAGCTTGAACAAGAACTGATGTTGCTGAGTTAGAAAGAATATTAGTTCTCGCTAATTCTGCTGATTCACTTGCAACATCTGTATCTCTAATTCTAGAATTCGCAGAACTCATGTTCTCTGTGCTTACTTCTAGGTTAGAAATAGTAGACTGAAGTCTGTTTTGTAGTGCACCTAGTTGTGCTCTATTCCCAGATATCTTTGAAATTGCTTCATCTAAAACCTCAAGGTTTCCTTGAGCATCGCCTTTCGTACCTACGTTAAGGCCTTCAAGTCCGATGTCAGATGCTGTGGCACTAGTCTGAGAAGGATCATAAGAAATTCTATCGACACCTTCACGATTATTAATACCAATTTGTACATCCATTGGGTCACCTTCACCGCTTAACAGTTTTTTACCATTAAACTCAGTTGACTCAGCAATTCTACTTACTTCTTCACTTAGTGACTGAAACTCAAGATCAGTAAACTTTCTCTCTGTATCTCCAACTGTATCTGAAGCAGCTTGTACCGAAAGTTCTCTTAGTCTTACTAAGATATTTGAAACTTCGTTTAATCCACCTTCAGCAGTTTGGATCATCGAGATACCATCACCTGCGTTTCTCTTTGCTTGCATCGTACCACGTACGCCTGCTTTTAACTTTTCACTAATAGCTAAACCAGCTGCATCGTCTCCGGCTTTGTTAATTCTTGAACCAGATGAGAGTTTCTCCATTGAAGAATTCTTCTGATCGTTAACTTTACCTAAACTTCTTTGTGCAGCCATTGATTGAATGTTTGTGTTAATTCTAATACCCATTGTTATTCTCCTCGAATCACATATCCTCCTTGCAATTAGTAAGGCAAAACTCCTTGTCCTACCTGTAACCCATGTACTGCCTACCCCTAGGCAGCAATAACCATAACGGATACTCAGAAATATACTTGAGAAGAAAAGGGTAAGTTTTTCCCTTTATTTTCAATAGGTTGAGCAATGCACTCAGGTATTAACGATCGAATTAATGGATTTATAAAGACTTAGAAAAGAAACATTACTATTCATTGTTAATTGTTTTTTTAATTTTTTTCTTATAGATGGATTCAAATAAATGAAATCTTCAGTTAATTTGAAGTGACAACCTTTCTCAAGATGTATTTCAGAAATACTATCTCTAAAAATCACTACTTCTTTCTTTCTATTTAAAAAGGAATAGATAAGTAAGATGCAATCATGCATGTTTTGTACGGTATAGAAATTATCATCGAAGTTTAGAGAAAACGTGAAGTAAACAATATGCTCTCTCTCCTGAGCATAGAGCATTAGGACTTACCTTGAACCTTATTAATAAGTCCCGTTGTCGAGTAACCATTCTCGAATCGAAGACTCTTAACCTCGCCACCCTTTGCAGTAACAATATCATGTCCAACAATATCTTCTACTTTCCAATCACCACCCTTAACGAGTATATCAGGCTGAATCTCCTGTATAAGGGTATAAGGATTATCATTTTCCTCAAAAAAGAAAACATAATCGACAGCTTTAAGATTATTTAACATGAAAGCTCTATCGTCTTCATTATTAACAGGCCTATCTTCACCTTTGAGTCTCTTAACACTCTTATCGGTATTAATTCCTATCACAAGAAGATCACCTAGAGACTTAGCTTCGTTCAAATATGAGATATGACCCCTATGTAGGATATCAAAACAGCCATTAGTGAATACGACCTTTTTACCTTTACGATCTTTAGAGAATTTTTCGAAATCATTCATGAGTTAACTACTTTATCCCCAAATAATTTCTTCTCTAATTCAATTAGTTGAGGAAGTCCTAGTAGAACAAGACTTAGTATTTCAAAGTTAGCTTTTAAGATCAGATATTTTAATAGTCCTTCATTTTTTTTCTTAGAAGATGTTTCAATACCAACAATGGACTGACCAAAGGATCGTCCACTACCTCTCATGAGATAGCTTAAGTTATAAAGAAATATAAATGAAAAAACTGGTAAGAGATAATTTGCTTTAAGTATGTCTACAAACGCATTCAAGTTTAAATTAGTTGATATAAACATAAGCATATGAATAACAGCAAAAACCCCTAAACAAAGAGAGAAATCAAAAAACCAAGCGAAAAATCTCTTTGCGAGTCCAACTTCAATTTTGTTTTCATTTTTGAAGGTTAGATTTTTCTTTACTCTAGAGTTTTTGTCATCGCCATAAAATGCATTTAGCTCATTTGGAACTGTTACAACTGGTTTTTCTTCGTTAAAGACATTTCTATAGACAGACTGAGCAGAGACATCTTTCTTATGCAGTGGCTTAGCCTTTACTTGCGATAATGAATTGTCCTTATGATTAAAACCAAGTCCATCATTTATTGGCCTAAAATCTAAGTCTTCAATTATATCAAAATCGTTGTGTTCCATATTATTTCTCTCTAATTAATAATATTTTGACACAGTTTTCATAATGCATCAAACTTTCCGTGCAAATAACCACTGAGAACAGATACTGCATTTGGGGCCCTCAGTATAAAGGTTGGGACCCTTAAGGCCAAGGAGTTTTTCAGTTTAAAAAAGTAAGCTTCTTCATCTTCTGAAAGTCCGCCCTCTGGACCTATAACCAGAAGATATTTTTTAGACTTATCAAGAACTGGATAGTTGTCTTCAATATTTTTAAGTGTTGCCAACACTACATAATCATACTTATCCACAACATTATCGAGATCACTAAAACTAACTTCTGACTGAATATTTGTCTTAAAAGGATTATTTGACTGAATCATAGCACTTTCAACAATGGCCTCGAGCCTGTCTCTCTTTTTAATCTGCCATGTATGAAATTTACTCTCAAAAGGGTAAATGTCTTTAATACCTATCTCGACAGCATTCTTAATCGATTGCTCAAAAGACTCTCGCTTCGCTAGACCAAGCAATAAATCAATGTTTCGATTATCTTCTTGATGAGTTTTATTAATTAGTTCGAAACTAATACTTCTTTTTGAAACTTCTATAACACTTGCCAAGGACTTAGTTCCATTTCCGTCTAGAAAAGCAACTGTTTCGCCTTTTTTAATTCGGCATACCTTTATAAGATGCTGGGCCCTATCGTCACTGAGCTCCATCATCTCCTCGATAGAATTATCTCGACAATAAATAGCTCGCATTACTCGCCTTTTCTAAACATGATAGCTGACCAGTCACCTTTAGATACTACTTCCACAAAGTTTAAGTTTGAATACTGATTTCTGATATTTTCTACCTGATGATTTAAAACTCCAGATAAAATAAGAAATGAACCTTCTTTAAGAGAGTCAAGAATAAGACTCTTTTCACTTATTAGTACATGTTCAAGTATATTTGCAAACACTAGTTCGTATTTTTCACTAACTTCAAATCGCTCTCTAGATATAAGCCTTAAACCATTAAGACCTTCCTCATTAAAGTTAAGCTTTAAATTAGTCAGGCAATTATCTAATGCCCTAGGATCAATATCGACATAATCCACTAGCATATTGGACTTCTTCATAGCACCAATTCCAAGAATTCCCGAGCCACAACCAAAATCTAAGCAGAGGTTTTTTGGAGAAAAGTCTTCTTTCATCTTATTAAATAACTTTAAGCAAAGATAAGTCGTTTCATGCTCACCTGTACCAAAGCCCATTCCTGGATTTATATAGATATTATCTAAGTCATTCTTAAAATCATCTTCTTTGAACCATTCGGGGATTACTTTAAAGTCATCCTCAATCTCAATAGGCTTATAATGCTTTTTCCACTCTTCATTCCAATCTGAATATTCCATTGTTTCACAGATAACTTCTTTAATATTCTTATTGGTAGCTAATGCATTTTTAAAGCCTTCACCTCTTGTAATATCCCCATTAAAAAAGAAGAAACTATACTCAAACTCGTTAGCAGCAGTCGTGACAGACTCAACCTCATCAATAACACTTTCTGGCACATCTCCACCAGAATATGCACGCTCTCCTAAAATATCATCTACCTGAGCTTCATCGATTGAAAACTCCTGTATTCCATCTGCATCAAATTCTTCAAATGCTATTTTTTTAATTTCTTCTATATTGTGAGAAGACTCAACACGAACCTTAACAACAAGAAATTGTCCTACTTCTACTGCCATAACTTACCTTTTAAAAATTCATTTCTTCTTATTTATCACAATTACTCAAAGATGCAGCAAATCCTTGTAATTTATATACTCTCTATTAAACTTTTTGGTATTAATATGTTAGAAATAGGTCCATGAATATTATAGGAATAGCTGGGGGCTCAGGCTCCGGAAAAACAACATTTGCAAAGAAAGTTATCTCACATGTTGATGAACAGATGATCAATATTTTGCATATGGACTCTTACTATCTACCAGAACAACCAGAGATTCACTTTACCAAGTCGGGCAAACCAAACTTTGATCACCCAGAAGCTTTTGACTGGGAACTCTTGAGAAACCATCTCACGGCTTTAAGAAGTGGTGAATCAATAGAAGTACCAATTTATAATTTTCAAACAAGTGATCGTGAAAAAGGTACACATACTTTAAGTGCTAAGCCTATACTACTATTCGAAGGTATCTTTACACTATTTGATCCAGTTATTAGAGAACTTTTAGATATTAAGACATTTCTCCATGTAGAAGCAGACATAAGATTCACCAGAAGACTTAATCGAGACGTTGGTGAAAGAGGTCGATCTCTAGACTCTGTAACAAACCAGTACTATGAGACAGTAAGACCAATGTATGAGAAATTTCTCTCACCACAAAAACAGTATGCGGACTTTGTAGTTGGTGAAGAGACTGATGTCGCCGCGACGATTTTATCGGCAAGGATCAAAGAGTATATAAGCGAATCAAATACATATCAAAATGTTATTTCTAGTGTAAATCAATATGAATATCACAATTAAGCCACTAGGCGGTGTCGGCCAGATAGGATCAAACTCGACGCTATTTTCTGATAATAATTCTCATATAATTATCGATGCCGGAATACTTTTTCCTAATGATTCAAATTTTGACATCAACTATCTTATACCTGACCTATCTAAAGTCGAGGAAAAAATTGATGCCATAATTATCACACATGGCCACGAAGATCACATTGGAGCAATCTCACATTTTATAGACTATTTTCCCGAGGCAAAGATTTACGCACCTAAGTTTGCTAGAGCACTCATCATAAGCAAGCTTAATCATAAGAATATTAGCAAAGAAATTATTCCACTTCCCGAAAGATTAAAAATCGGAAACTTTGAAGTATGCTCAATCCATGTCAATCATTCAATTCCAGACACCAAGGGACTTGTCATTAATCATGGAGAGAATTCTATTCTTTTTATATCTGACTTCAAGCTTGATAATGAAAACATATATGAAAAGTACTTCGACTTTAACGCTCTAAAAGAATTCTCCACAGGAAGCTTTAAAATCGCAATGCTGGACTCCACCAATATCCGCAGCAAGACTCTTCACACTCCCTCCGAAAGTAGTGTTCAAAAAGATCTGGAGAAGATTATACTCGAAACAGAAAGAAATTGTTTCATTACAACCTTTGCATCAAACGTTCACCGAGTACAAACTATTATCAATATCTGTAAAAAACATGGCCTTGCATGCATTCCTTATGGTCCATCCATGAAGCGCTACATAGAGATTGCAGAAAACTTAGATATGCTTAATACATACGATGTTATTTATGAACCTCAAGATAGAAGCATTAAGAGAAAAAAAGTCATTATCGCAACTGGCAGTCAAGGTGAGTTCAGAGGTGCAACCACTAGAATCGCAACCGGCAATGACAAGCATTTTAAACTTACAGAAAATGATAGCTTCATCTTTTCTTCTAAAGCTATTCCTGGAAACGAAAAGACCCTAGCTAATCTCTACAATAAAATTACTAAGACTGGTGCAAATATCTATACCAGTGACTCATATCAAATTCACGTCTCTGGGCACCCTGGAAAAAAAGACCTTGCCGATGTCTACGAAGCGTTTCAACCAAATATTGCTATTCCAATTCATGGTGAAAGCTTCTTCATTAAAGATCACAAGGAGTTTGTACTGGCCAATAACTACGCTGAACAAAGCTTTGCTATAGAAAACTTTGATCAAATTTTAATAAGTAATAAAAAAGTTAAAATCACGCAATCAGAAGAGATTCCTCCCCTGATTATTCATGGTAATGATCTGGAAATTGAAAGAGAAAAGATATCAGAAAGAAGAAAACTTGCCACTCTAGGAGTCGTTTTCATTTCCCTTTCTAAGAAGTCTGTTTCTTACACAACAATGGGAATACCAAATATTTCTGATCAAGATAATGAACTCTTTATTGGTCATCTTAGAGAGCTCAACGCTTCCAATAAAGACAGTGATGAAGAAATTAGAATATATACACGTCGCTTCTTTGGTAACTTACTAGGCTATCGACCTATCGCAGTAGTACAGTCACTATAATAAACTTGCTTACAAATGTTATTACAAGTTAAAATGGTATAATGGATAATCAAGTTTTAATTATTGCGCTATTCAGCGTTATTGTCATGCTTTTGTTACTTATAGTCTTCGGACTAGCTGCATATATTTTCTTTTATGGGAAGGCCGATCAGGATAAGAAAGAAACACCCCCTCAACAAATCCTCGATAAAGAGACTTTAAAAGAAATCATGTCTCAAACTAATAAGAACGAAAAGAAAATCGTCGCCCTCTGCAATGTGTGCGAAACAGAACTTGAAGAACAAGATCACTTTGAAATAGATAATCTCCATTTTTGTAAGGAGCACTATAATATTTTTATCAAAAATGAATGGAGTGAGATTAGTAATCAAAAAACTACTGCGGACACACCAGAAGCTGGGATCTATATTTATAATTTTCAAAGAGACCTTTGGCATTCTGAAAAAATCCCATCGTTCATTGTGTGTGAATATAAAATAGATGTAAATACAGATCAGATCGAAACATATGTAAAACTTAACGTCATAGACAAAATGGCGACACAACTTGAAGAAAGACTAAAACAAAGTAGAGTGGTTCAATGAATAAGTTAGAAGAATTAAAACGTAGTGTTCAAAAGGTCATGGATGATAATAAACCCGCAGTTGTTTATAATTCCGAAAGCGATAGACTCATTAGAGAAGTTGAAGCTGAACTGATAAGACTTAAACTCAAAACTCCATTTAACATTAATCTAAACACTCTAACCCAAAATAATCCTGACACTCTATTATGTAATGGAAAGTTTACAGAAAGTCAGTACTCTCTAGAATGGGCCGATTTGAACAGTAAAGGATTTAGGCTTACTTTAAGGAATATTCCTTATAACAACCCCAAAATCCTTCTTACCCTACCTGATAATATAAAAGATTTTATATCACCTTATTTAAAATCATTTTGTGAACACTTAAACAAAAGTTTTTCTAAATAAAAAAACGGCTTCAAAAGAAGCCGCTTATTTTTGGGGGAATTTCCAAAAGAGTCTTAAATTAAGGCATCTCTTGAAGAATCTTCATCTCTTTTATCGTCTTGTCTTAAATAAGATGGAGTATCAAGTTCTTCTTCATCAAAGTTGATGAATCCTAGCTTTTCAGCAATTGATCTTGTTCTCGCGTTAGTTTTCTTACTTACAGGATTTGCATTTGCATTCCAAGAGTTATCTTTCTCAACTTTTGAATGCTCATATCTATTTGCTGCTTCTTTAATTGAATCAGCCAGGCCTGTAGACTTCTCTTCTTCGACACCACCATCGAAGTTTCTCGTAGCAGCCTCAATATTTGTCGTAGCTTCCGATCTTGCTACGTGATCATCTCTTCTTACTTCGTGATGAACTGGTCTCTCGATAGCTACTCTTTCTTCTTGTCTTTCAGTAGCAATCACTTGCTCTCTTACTCTATCAACTGGTGCTTCGACATTTTGTACTCTAACTTCTGGAGTTGCTTCAACATGTGGTGTAGGTGTTGGTGCTTCATTTTTAAAACCAACTCTTGTTCTATCTTGTCCACCAAGTCCTGTTGCTATAACAGTAACTTTAATATTCTCTTCTATATCATTATCAACAACTGATCCAAAGATAACTTCAGCATCTTCATCTGCTGCTTCCATAATTAATGTCGCTGCTTCATTTACCTCATGCATAGTCATAGACTCATCACCGGTAATATTAATAATTATTCCAGTAGCACCATCTATAGAAATATCTTCAAGTAGTGGCGAAGATATTGCTTCTGTTGCGGCTTTTATTGCTCTATCTGGTCCTGTACAAAGTCCTGTTCCCATTAGAGCCAAGCCCTTATTGGACATAACTGTACTTACGTCTGCGAAGTCAGCATTGATATGGCCAGTTGTATTAATAAGATCTGAAATACCTCTTACAGCATTTAAAAGAACTTCATCAGCTTTCTTAAATGTCTCAACAAGAGATAAACTCTCTCCTGCCAAATACAGTAACCTCTGATTTGGTATCGTAATCAATGAATCAACAGTCTCTTCAAGACTTCCGATTCCATTCATTGCTTGCTTCATTCTTTTCTTACCTTCAAAGATAAATGGCTTAGTAACAACACCAACAGTTAAGGCCCCAAGCTCTCTTGCAAGCTTTGCAACTACTGGAGCTGCCCCTGTTCCTGTTCCACCACCCATTCCGGCAGTGATAAAAACCATATCTGAGTCAGCTAATACTTCACTTAACTTTTCGTATTCGTCCAAGGCTGCTTTTCTTCCAACTTCTGGATTAGCTCCAGCTCCTAAACCTTTTGTAAGCTCTACACCTAATTGTACTTTTGTTGGAGCTAAACTAGCATTAAGTGCTTGTGAGTCAGTATTGGCAACAATATAATCAACACCGGTCAAACCAGCTTTGATCATTGTATTAACGGCATTACAACCGCCGCCACCGATACCTACAACTCTAATTTTTGCACCTTCTGAAATTTGGCTAGCTTCATTCTCTGAAATTTCAAACATCTTTCCCCCTTAATTAAAAGATCTCTTTAAAGACAGATTTGATGGAATGACTTAACTTTCCGACTAAATCGTTATCTAAATAATTTTCTTCGTTTGTGTTTGTATTTTGTAAATATGGAGCACCTTCTCTTTTCGATGCTTCCAACAACAGTCCTAAAACTGTTGAAAACTTTGGATTTTGCATTATATTTGTCATCCCACCAAATGGTATCGGATAACCTATTTTTAATGGTCTCTCTAAAATATATTCACCAAGCTCGGCCATACCATTAATCATTGCACCACCGCCAGTTACGACAACGCCACCATTGATTTCTTTAGAGAGATCTTTTTCATCTATAATAGAGCTAATTAATTCAAATAACTCTTCAGCTCTAGCACCTAGTACTTTTGCAACATTACTAAGCTCAATCTCTCTTGGCTTAGTACCTGCTATACCTTGAACAGTTATATGAGCTGATTGGTTTACTTGCTCAGAAAGAACATTTCCGTGATGAACTTTAATTCGCTCTGCTTCACCATGAGATATTTTTAAAGCGACAGCAAGATCATTAGTAAAATGATTTCCGCCAACTGGAATAACATGAGTATGAACAAGACTTCCATCTTTCCACAAAGCAAGATCTGTTGTTCCGCCACCAACATCAACTAACAGAGTTCCCATTTCTTTTTCTTCGATCGAAAGAACAGACTCTGAAGAAGCTATTGGCTGAAGTGTAATGTTATCAACATGAATACCTGTTTGCTCTACACACTTCACAAGATTTTGGATTAAAGAAATTGCTCCTGTCACAACATGAACATGAACTTCTAATCTCTTTCCACACATACCAACAGGATTCTTTATACCACCTGTATTATCTACTTTATACTCTTGTGGGATGACATGAATGATCTCCCTATCACTAGGCATAACAACTGCTTTAGCAGCTTCTAGAACTCTCTCGACATCATCATCAGATATTTCATCACCTTTAATTGCAACAACACCCGAACTGTTAAAGCTGTAAATATGGCTTCCAGCAATTCCTATTGTCGCTCTATCAATTGATACACCGGCCATGAGCCTTGCTTCTTCTAATGAGTTATGAATACTTTTAATCGTTTTATCAATATTAACAACAGAACCTTTCTTTAACCCATGACTAGGATGAGTTCCAATTCCGATGATTTCTAATTCTGTTTGAGGATTTTTTGGGTCACTGATACCTACGATGGTACAGACCTTAGTTGTTCCGACGTCAAGACCGACAACGATACTTTTTTCTTTCATCTCGAGAATCCTTTCTCCACTAGAATTATTCATTAATTCTTGATACGGAATTTTTTACCGCATCTAGTAGAAAAATTGTATCGTCTACTGGTTAAACTTGACAACCACTTTTTTTGGATTTGTAAGATTTATAACCGAAGGGACCTTTCTCTTGGCACTCATATAGCTGACTATTTTTGTTAACTTTTCAACTTTCTTATCCCACTGGCCCTTACCCATAAACACACTTGAGGGATTACCACGTACAGATAAAATCATAGTTAACTCTTTAGAATCATTAACGATAACTTCAGAGAGTTTTTTTCTAAATGCCAAATCCATCGAACCAACGATTGTTGTGATTTTTTCCTGAACATCTTTCTCCATTTCACCAACAGGGATAGCAAGAAATGGTAAATCATAATCTAACTTTTTCTCACCTCTGAGGAGAACTTCATAAGTTGGGTCATATAACATACCGTTATCCACAAGAATGGCCTCATAAGACTCGATTCCATTGTCCTTATATATTTGAACTTTCATGAGTGGCTTGGGGCAATTAAATGCAAATTTTAATGTGCCGTCGATAGGATCATGCTTAATTTTATAGTCAGAGATAAAGTGTTTTTCCTTGAGTCTATTTGAATGAATTAGACTCTTCATTGAACGAAGAGATCTCTTATCCTCAAAGTTCTTTACTAGCTTCAAAGTAAACTTCCCCGCAGCCCTAGAAGGGCAATAGCCGAAAGATGTTTTATATTTTACTTCTTCTTTTGCTAATAAATTACCAAAAACTTGAACACAAATAAAAAAAGCTATCCATACTTTTATCACTAATCAATCCTTGCTTCTAAATCAAACATGATTCCTGTCTGAAGATAAAGTTCATCCTTAGCTAACGCTATCAACTCTAAGACATCCTCACGTGTTGACTCACCAGTGTTTTCAAAGAAATTTCCATGGACACGACTTACTCTCATATCGCCAATTGCTAATCCCTTTAAACCAAGTATATCAATATATTTTCCCGCAGGGCAAGGTTTCTCATTATATGAGGCATTCTTAAAGACACAACCACATGTCCACTCTTTCATTGGCTGTGTTTCATTTCTCTTTTTTAAGTAGTTTCTAATAACTTCTGACACACTTTTGTCTTTGCCATTATTAATTAATTCAACTTGATATATAATTTCATCATTCTTTAAAAAATTATTCTTTCTATAAGAAAATGACTCATCATCCACTTCAACAATTCGAGACTGACCTTCGTTATCAATAATCCATACTCGTTTAACGATACTTCCTATTTCCCCAAGGCTTGTACCAGCATTCATAACAACGGCACCACCAAGAGTTGCGGGAACACCTGTAATAACTTCCCAGCCCTTCAAATTATTCTTGGCCGCAAAACTAGTTATCGTACTCAATCTCAAAGATGCAGGAAAAATAAAGTTTTCTCCGTTATCTACCAACCCCTCTTTATCAAATGAAAACTTTAATGTGATATAGGGAATTGTTGAGTCATTTGAAATTAATGTATTTGCACCCATTCCAAGAATTCGATAATCAATTTTTTTTTCAGATAATCTCTTCAGTAATTTTTCAAGAATGTTAGCATCACTAACTGTTATCAATGTTCCCTTTGCCTTAAGGCGCATTGTTGAAAAAGAAGATAAATCCTTATTCTCTTCAACAACAACATTAATATCAGATAGTTCACTTTTTAGATTCATAGTCTAAAACCCACTCTCTTATTACTCGACCTATAGCACCAGCACCAAGTGTTGCAATTGATGCCCCTTTATTCGCTTCTACAATTTTACTAATATCCTCATATGATGAAAGATAATTTGCAAAGCCCGGATGTAATTGATTAATATCTGACACCAATCTCTCTGAATCAATTCCAGGTATTGGCTTCTCACTTGCTGGGTATATAGGACCAATGTAAAGCTCATCAACATGATTAAAACAATGAAGGAACTCATTCCAACAATCTCTTGTTCTTGAATATCTATGTGGCTCAAATATAGCAATCGTCTTACAAGACCTTGTGTCTTTAAGAGTTTTAAGCGTCGCTGAAATCTCTGTTGGATGATGACCGTAGTCATCTATAATCTCGATATTAGAATCCTTACAAAGCGTTTGAAACCTTCTACCGACACCTTTGAATTCAGAAATCGATTTTGCAATGAGATCAAAACTAACACCCATATGCTGGGCCAAAGTTATCGCTCCAAGAGCATTTAAAACATTATGCTTACCTGGAAGATGAATTGTTATATCTACAACTTTTTCACCATTAAAGAATAATTCAAAGTCTGACTGATTATTTTTTACTTTTAAATTACGTGCTTCGACATCTAGACCAGACTTTAACTCATCACCAATCCCAAAAGTAAGATAAGGTTTTTTAATTCTTGTTTTGATATCCATAAGTCTATCATCGTGTGCATTCAAAGCAACAAGGCCATAGAACGGGACTTTATTAACAAACTTTTCGAAACTCTCAACAAGGTTTTTTTCACTTCCGTAATGGTCGAGATGATCATTATCTATATTCGTTACTGCGGACATAATAGGACTTAAAAGCAAAAACGATCCATCTGACTCGTCTGCTTCAGCAACTAGGTACTCACCCTTGCCAACCTTTGCATGCCCATCAAGATTCTTAACAATTCCACCTATAATGTAAGTAGGATTGTATTCACTTTCTTCAAGAATTGTTGCAAGAAAACTCGTTGTTGTTGTCTTTCCATGAGTTCCTCCAATTGCAATTCCACGCTTGAGTCTCATCAACTCAGCTAGCATTTCTGCTCTTCTCATTACAGGGATCTCATTGTCTCTTGCGTATCGCATTTCCGGATTATCTTCTTTCACAGCTGAAGAATAGATAACCACTGTGGCATCAAGAACATTCTCTTTCTGGTGCCCCATAAAAACTTCTGCACCTTTCTCTTTCAATCTTTTAACATTTAATGATTCAGAGAGGTCAGACCCAGACACTCTATAGCCAAGACTTAATAAAACCTCAGCAATTCCACTCATACCAATTCCACCAATTCCGATAAAATGAAGCTTTGTGTTCTTATCTATTTTATACATATACGCACCTTAATTTAGATCTAAGAAATATCATATTCTGAGGCGATGAACAATTTAAGAAAACTGAGAGCGCTTTTCTATTTGTCTATTTAAACAAGAAAAGATGAGTCCAATGCCGATGAAGTTTGCGAATAGAGATGATCCACCAGAGCTGATAAATGGTAAATTAAGGCCCTTCGTTGGTAGAAGTCCTAAAACAACTCCCATATTCAGAACAACTTGAAGTCCAATGATGAATATCACACCAGAAGACAATAAAGAGGCGACCCTATCCTCTAACATAAGAGCAATTTTAAAGCCTAGAAATATAAAAGATAAGAATAGTCCAACAAGGAAAATCACACCTAAAAAACCAAACTCTTCTCCCACCACAGAGAAAATAAAGTCATTATGTGCCTCAGGAAGAAAGAATAGTTTTTCAAGACTATTTCCTACACCTTTCCCAAAGAAGCCACCATTGGCAAAGCCAATCCAAGACTGAATAATTTGAAAGCCAGAGCCGCGTGAATTTTTCCACGGATCAAGAAATGTTGTAAGTCTTTGTACTCGATATGGCTGAGATAGCATGAGAAGAACAGCAACAACGGCTCCTCCACCAACAATTGAATAAAATATCTTACGAGGAAAATTACTGAGAAAACACGCAAACATAACCGCGCATGAACAAATAAAAAATGTTCCAAAGTCTGGCTGGTTAATTAATAAAACGAAAGTTAACAATAAGCATGAAATGTTTTTAATTTTTTGCTTAATATCCATCTTGTCAAAAAACTCAAATATGTAGTATCCAAGAATCATTGTTGTGTACTTAGCAAACTCCCCAGGCTGTAAAGTCACTCCACTAAAGTAGAGCCAACGATTCGCACCCTTTGCAGTTACCCCAAGACCCGGAATAAAAGTTAAGAGTAGAAGAAAACACACTGTAAGATTGAGATAGAAGCTATTCCTAAACCAAAATTGATACTTTGACTTGGCCACAATATAAGCCCCAACTAATGAGACTGCACAGAAAATCACCTGCTTCCACATATAATAAAGTGACGAACCATATACTTCTTTAGAGTACATGTAAGAAGCTGAATAGATCATAATGATTCCAATCGTGACAAGAGTCCCGATTACCATTTTGAAAAAATTTCCATTTTTTTCTAATAAATCATTCATTAAGTTCTATTCTACATCAAAATTATCAATTAAAAAATAAGCCAATAATGCCTATTGTAATGATCACTATAAAAGAATTTTGAAAACCTACTTACAATTGATAAACCAACTTCTTAAAGTAATTTCCTCTTTCTTCATAGTCTCTAAAAAAGTCCGTTGCAGGATTTCCCGGAGAGAGCAAGATAGTATCTCCAGTTCTAGATTTTTGATAAGCAAGTAGAACAGATTCTTCAAATGAGCCTACGATAAAAGTTTGTGGATGTTCCTGAAGAGCTCTATTCATTCTCTCCTTACATTCACCAACTAGAACAACAACTCTCGTGTTATTAATCACATCATCGTTAAATGGCTCAAATTCAATTTCTTCGTTATCTTTTCCACCCGCAATAAGAATAACATTATTCTTAAATGACTTTAAAGACTCGCAAAGGTTTGGCATAGACTCAGCTTTTGAATCATTATAAAAACAGACTCCATTCTTTTCCATTAAGAACTCAAGACGATGAGGTATCCCTGGAAACTTCTCTACACAAGTCTGAATAGCTTCATCACTAGCATCAAGTGCCTTACATGCTGTAACTGCAGCAAGAAGGTTCTCTCTATTGTTTTGACCGATTATTCTCATATCTTTAACAATAAATTCAGAGTGAAAGTTGATATTTGAGTGAATTCTTCTCTCATGAAAGTGCGTTCCCTGAACTTCATCCATAACACCCATAGAAACAAAGGACTTTCTTGAATACCAAAAAGTCTGACAATTAGCATTTCTAAAGAAAGTATTATTGGCGAGCTTATCAAAGTTACAAATAAGTTTGTCACCAGCAGATAAAGACTTAACGATACTAAGCTTCGTCTCCATAAAGTCACCCATTGAAGTGAAATGCTCAGCTGGATATGTTTCAGAAATATTTGTAAAAATCACCATCTTTGGGTGAAAGTCTTTAAGACTTCTCATCTGTACAGCTGAAACCTCTACGATAACGTAGTCAATCTCTTCAATATTAGGCTGCATAGCATATTCAATAAATGGCGTATCACTAGTACCACCAACAAAGATATTCTTTCCATCACGTCTCAATGTGAAACCGACCATATGTGCGACAGTTGATCTACCATAAGATCCGCAAACAGCGATAATAGGCTTTCTACAAAGTAAATTACCTAAAGCAAATTCACTATAAACCTGAACACCATTTTGTCTTGCTAGCTCTAATTGAGCTAATCCTGGATCCACTGATGATGAGTAAACAACGACATCAGACTCTAGAAAGTCTTCATCTCTGTGCTCACCAAAAGTCATATGAACAGCTGGCTTAATCTTCTTAAGCTTTTTAACTGGCTTATTTAAATCAAAAATAGGCTTTATATCTGTAACTCTAATTTCACATTCTAATCTATTAAAGAAGTTAATGAGCTTAAAACCAGTCTTACCAATACCTACGATAAGAACTTTTTTACCTCTAAACCTTTCCATCTCTACCTCATCTTAAGAGTAGCAATCGCTAAAATTGCTAAAAATATACTTATAATCCAAAACCTTACAATAACCTTAGGTTCAGGCCAGCCGAGTAATTCAAAATGGTGATGTATTGGTGCCATTTTAAAAACTCTCTTCTTTCTCGTTTTATATGAAACAACTTGTATAATAACCGACAGTGCTTCAACAACAAAGACCCCACCTATAACGACAAAGAGAACTTCATTCTTTGTCAGTACTGCAATTGTCCCAAGGGCTCCACCTAGTGACAAAGAGCCAACATCACCCATAAATATCTGTGCTGGATAAGTGTTATACCATAAAAAGCCCACACCGGCACCTACTATAGCAGCACAAAGAACTGCTATTTCCCCTACATTTTCAACGTACGGCACAAATAAGTAAGAAGCAATCTCACTATGACCAAGTGCATATGCTAAAATACCAAGAGTCGCTGATGAAGTAATAATAGGCCCAATAGCTAGGCCATCAAGTCCATCTGTTAAGTTTACGGCATTAGATGATCCCACAATTACAAAAGCTGCAAAACCAATAAAAATAGAGCCCATATTAATTATTGGACCCTTAACAAAAGGTACGTAGAGATCGGGAGTTATTACATTCCACTTAATCATTAGCCATGCAGCAATACCCGCTGTCACAAACTGCCAAAGAAGTTTCCCCTTCGCAGAGACGCCTTTCGTGTTAGCTTTTGCTATTTTTGCATAGTCATCATAAAAGCCTAAGAGAAAATAAGAGAAAGTAACAAAGAGCGTAAGAAGCAGTGGCTTTGATGAAAAGTTTCCTGCGATTGCAAGTGTGCCAACAACTGTACCCAATATAAAGACCCCACCCATCGTTGGAGTACCCGCTTTTTTAAGGTGTGACTCAGGACCATCATCTCTAACCACTTGTCCAAACTGCTTGCGCTGCATGAACCTGATAAAGAGCTTTCCCCAAACAATTGAAATCACTGTTGCCAGTAAGAAAGAAAGCACTGTTCGAAAAGTTATATATCTGAAAATATTAAATAAAGAGAATTGTTCACTTAATGGATATAAGTAATGATATAGCATTTATATTACGCCTAAATGAATTGTTTATAACCTATCTTTTATATCGAGGATTTTCTCTAGTTGTAAAGAGCGGCTTGCCTTAAGAAAGACATATTTGTATGAATTTAATACATTTTTTGCTTCTGCTAAGAAATCATCCACATTTTCATAACATTTCGCATCCTCAGAAAAGACATCACTATAATACACTCTATAATTTCCTATGAAGATCGCGTTCTTAATACCCAGAGAATTCATGAGCAGAGCAATATTATTGTGCTCTTCTTCAGAAGAAGTCCCAAGCTCATTCATATCACCTAAGACGTATATAGAATCATCTAGAGGATATCTCTCACAAAATGATACAATAGCCTTACTCATTGAACTTGGGTTGGCATTATAAGCATCCAAGAAAAGCTCTTTATCCTTGAGAGTAATTTTCTGAGACCTATTCATCTTAGGCATGAAAAACTTAGAGGCCTCGAGCTTTGCTTTTTCAAAGTCATTATAAATATGACCAATTATAAATGCCGCATTATTTAAATTTTCACTATTATATGATTGCTCAATGCTTGAATTCTCTATAGCAATATCTTCACAATCAATAGTTGCTTTCATTCCTGATAAGCCCTTTAATCTTTCATCATATTTATTTACGTAGAAAGTCTCACCATTACTTTTTATATTTTCGTACAAAGCTGTCTTTTCTTTATAAACACCTTCAATATCTTTTAGGAATTCAATATGTGCGAGTCCAACACTTGTAATGTATCCATAAGTAGGACATACAATTTCTGATAATACTTTTATGTCACCAGGCTTGCCGGTACCCATCTCAATAATAGTAAACTCAGTACTCTCTAATACTTCTTGATGAATTGTAAGAGGCACGCCAATTAAATTATTAAAGTTTCCTTGAGTACACACCACATTTTCACAAAAAGATTTTGCAACATGAAAAAGCATCTCTTTCGTTGTTGTCTTGCCATTAGATCCTGTTATCGCAAGTGTTTGGTGTCCACTCTTTTTAAATTCTGACATTCTAAAGCGAGCAGAATCTTGCAAGAATGAAAGAGTGTTTTCAACGAGAATGATATTCACATCGGGATGTAGTGAAGAATACTTCTCATATAAAGCTTGATCATGAAGAATAATATTTTTGATCTTAGAATTTAAAACATTTTCTATGAAGCCATGGCCATCAAACTTCTCGCCTTTAAGAGCTAAAAAGACATTAAAGCCATCTAAGTTTCGAGAATCGATAGAAACTCGTGACCATTGATCTTCTAGCTGAGCACTACTTTTTACAAAACCTTGTATTTCTTTATAGTCAGATATTTTCATTTTATACTTTCCAGACATTCTCTTATAAGTTCTATGTCGCTAAAGAAATTCTTAACGCCGTTTACTTCTTGATACTCTTCATGACCTTTTCCAGCGATCAGAACAATTGTTTTATTCTCATAGTCTTTTACAGATCTCTCAATTGCTTCTTTTCTATTAACAATAGTTTCTACATTAGAAAATGCTCTTCCATTTAAGGCGTCACTAACAATAGATTGTGGGTCTTCAGTTCTAGGATTATCAGAAGTCACGATGACCTTATCACTAAATTTTAAAGCTGCGTCTAACATGAGAGGCCTCTTGGACCTATCCCTATCTCCACCACATCCAAAGATCGTAATGACGTGATAATCCTCTAAGACTTGTTTAGTTTCTTTAGTTAATTTTTCAATTGCGTCGGGTGTATGCGCATAATCCACAACAAACATATGAGAATTATATTCAAAAAGTGTATATCTTCCTCTTGGTAGAGTTAAGTCCTTTGGAACCTTTAAGTCATTTTTCAAAAGAGATTTCACGATATCGTAACTTAGGCATAAGTTTTCATGATTATACGCAAGTTTAAATGCAGGATTTATAAGATCGAATTGCCTAGGCTTTGAATATTCAACCTCAAGCTCTTTTTCCTTAACTTTTTCAATTAAAGTCGTCTGAGAGACAGGAATAAAAGTTTTCTGGGATAATTTAACTAGCATCAATTTTGCTTCAAAATAACCACTCATGCTGCCGTGATAATCAAGATGGTCCTGCGTTAAATTAGTCCAACCACAAACATCTATTTCAAAGCCTTTGATGCGCTCTTGCTTTAAAGCATGTGAGCTCACTTCAAGGCACATGTAATCATAATCCGATAGATGATGTGTAATTCGTCTTAAGTCTAGATACGAAGGGGTGGTTGCTCCTGGAGAAGGAAATATTTCTTTTTCTTCTGAAAAAACTCCGAGAGTTCCAACAGAGAATGCCTTAGCCCCATTTGCATTAAGTAATGAAGAACAAAGGTGAACACAAGTCGACTTGCCATTTGTTCCAGTTATTCCAATTATTTTTACCCGATCACTTTTATCATAGAGAAGATCACAAACTTCTTCTTGTGACTCATAGAAGTTTTCACAGACTGTATATGGTACGCCAATATCTCCTAAGTCAGTATTTAAAAAAAGATAACAAGGTCTAGATGTTTTTAATCGTGAAAGAAATTTATCCTCTGCTCCTTTATGAATATAGTAAAAGGCAGCAGTTGTATCGTTTGCATCCTGAAGATTAGATGTCACATCTACAATAGGATAATTTTGAATGATTTTTTTAATAGTCATATGATGGTGGAGCGTAATTGAGTTTTACAATAACCTTTTCTTTATGCTCTATTCCACTTTCAGGAGTTTGCGATACAACAACTCCAACTCCATGATGAATGAGGCTTAAACCAACTTTTGTAGCAAGATTATTTGCAGACTTCTTATCAAGTCCAATAAAGCTTGGAACCTTTCCTTTCTTGTGTGCAACTGATCTCTTTACTTTTCTTCTTTTGATTTCTTTAAAGGCGTCTACATTTTTAAAGTCATTAATTTTTGCAAGCTTACTAAATTCTTTATTCTTATAAAGAATATATTCCGTCACTTTTCTCACAATTGGTGCGGCTACAGTATTCCCATAGTAACTCTTCCCTTTTCCAGGATTATCAACATATGCGAAAACAACAAACTTCTTTTTTACACCTACAGGATAGCCAATAAATCCTGGAATATAACCAGTGTAACCACCACGACCATCAGACCTCTGGGCGGTACTCGTCTTACCTGCGATTTTAAAGTATGAGATCTTAGCGTTTCCACCAGTTCCCTCATCAACTGTCTTAACCATTATATTTGTCATTTCATCGACAAGTCGTGGCTGTAATATTCTCTTCTTTTCAACTTCTTGATCTTCATCTCTTTTAATAATTGTTGGGTTGATATAAAAACCACCGTTAGCAAAAGGAACGTAGGCCGCAAGCATTTGAATACCTGTTGTCGCGACACCTTGACCAAAGCTAATATTACTTAGAGATAGTGGTCTTACATTCTTATCTTTCGTAAAAATACCTCTCGACTCCGCTGGTAGCTCAATCCCTGTTTTCTTGCCAATTTTAAACTTATCAAGAGTTTGTTTCAGTTTCGGGTATGTTAGATCAAATGCAATTTTTGTTGTACCAACGTTTGAGCTGTACTTTAAAATTTCTTCAACAGATAGCCATTCAAACTTCTTATCAGACTCAGCTTCAGAGATAGTATGACCTTCAACGACAAGCCTTCCGTGATCTAGATAGTAATTAGTATCTGGCCTTACTATGTTATTTTCTAGAGCTGAAGCAATCGTAAAACTTTTAAAGGTAGAACCAGGCTCAAAGGGATCACTCACAAACGATAATTTCCTATGAATATTTTGAGAGTCACCAATATCATTTGGATCAAAAGTTGGATAATTTGCAACAGCTAGAACTTCACCAGTTTCAGCATCCATTACACCGACGCCTCCACGAAAAGCGTCATATTCTTCAACTGCTTCTTTTATAGTTTTCTCAGAGATCGCTTGAATATCTTTATCAATACTAAGATAGATATCCTCAGCTGTACCACCAACTTCTTCGCTCACATAGCGAACAGGACGTCCTTTATTATCAATAATATACTTTATGAGCTTAGGCTCACCTTTTAGCTTCTTATCAAATTGATGCTCTATCCCCGAAAGTCCATTATTGTCGACTCCGACAAATCCAATGACCTGAGCAGCTAGCTCATGATTAGGATAAAGTCTCTTTGGAATCTCTTCGAAATAAACGCCCTTAATACTTTTTAAGAGATCAAGTTGTTCTTGATTCAATTCAATTTTTCTCGCAAGCCAAGTAAACTTATTTCGCGACTTAAGTTCTTTTTTTAGACTTCTATAGCTCTTACCAGGAATAAACTTTGTAACCTTTCGAAGTTTTGAGAAGTCCTTAACCTGGTTAGGAATGGCGAATATACTGTAAGTTCTGACATTAATAGCGAGAGGTCTTCCATTACGATCAAAAATTCGTCCTCTTCTTGGATAAACTTTTCTCTCTCTAAAAAATTGTTTATTTGACTTTGATAGGAGGTGTTCCTTATCAATAACTTGCACCTTGAAGGCCTTAAAAACAATGGCCATAAAACAAAAAGAAAATATAGCGAAAACGAAGTAAATTCGTTTCTTTAATTCCATAAAACTCTCTTAAGGTATTACAATGAGCTGACTCTTTCTTGGCTGCTGAAGATTATAAGTTCTAGCAAGTTTTCTTAAATTCTTAACAGAAAGATGCTTTGCCTTCTTCGCTTTAAGCTCTTTTCCCTCAATTCTAACTTTTTCAATATCTTTCTTTATTGAAGCAATTTTATAATTCACTTCCACTGTCTTCATTCTAAAAAGAACAAATAAGACCGTAATGACAATGAGACTTAAAAATATTGGCATACCTTGAGCACTAAGAAATATCGCTTTTAACTTCTTCTTAAAATCGTTCTTTGATTTACCTTTAGATCTTGTCTTTGCCATAAATAACCTTCCTAGTTTTTATTAACCTTTGAAAATTGAGCATATTTATTCTTATTTTTCTTCTGCTCAACTCTTTGTACAACTCTTAGCTTCGCACTTCGCGACCTAGAGTTTTCAGAAACTTCATCTTTTGATGGAATCACAGGCCTCTTCGTTAACACTTCAAACAAAAAATCCTCTCTTGTCTCAAGTTTCTTAAAAGCTTGCTTTACGATTCGATCCTCTAAAGAATGAAAGCTTATCACTGCTATTTTACCATTGTTTTTTAAAAATGGCACGATTTGATCAAGAACTTTTTCTAAAACTTCTAATTCTCGATTTACTTCTATTCTTAACGCTTGAAAAGTTTTGGTCGCGGGATGAATCTTTCCATGTCTTAATTTCGCAGGATAAGCGAGACGAATTAAGTCTGCTAATTGCCATGTTGTCTCTATAGGGGCAACCGACCTTTTATCTATAATATTTTTTACAATTCTTCTATGAAACTTCTCTTCCCCATAATCTCTTATGAGTAAGTTTAGTTCTTCTTCAGAGTAATTATTTACAATATGTTGAGCTGTTTGAATTTCACTATTATCAACGTCCATTCTCATATCAAGTGGTGCATCAACTCGAAAAGAAAAACCTCTCTCACCAGAATCGAAATGATGACTTGAAACTCCAAGATCCATCACAATTCCATCGAAGCCACCACAGTCTTTAACTAAGTCACTAAATTGCTCATCAATAACTTTTTTAAAGTTCTCAAAATTTGAATCAACTAGAAAGCATCGCTCGCTAACGGACTCATTTTCTATTCTACTTCTACCATTCTCCAATGCTTCAGGGTCTTGATCAAAGGATACAACTTTGGCATTTTCACTTCTATTAAGAATGGAAAACGTGTGTCCACCAGCTCCAAATGTAAAGTCGCTAAAGAGAAGGTTATTTTCATCTTCTTTGATATCTTTAAATAAGTAATCAATGGACTCTTTATTTAATACTGAATAGTGGCTTGTGTAGTTCATTATTTTAAAAGAACCTCAACCCACTGCCTCTGAGAATCGGGCATTGAATCTAGAGGTGTCATAACACCAAATCTATTTTCTTTTTCAAACGATATTGGATTTGTTGCAAGATCTGGCAATAGTTTAGCCAGAACTTTTTGAGCTTTCGTATTATTTTGTCCCATCACTTTCATAATTTCTTCAACCGTACAATGCTCTTCTTTCCAACAGTCATAATCAGTAACCATAGCAATTGTTGCGTATGCAATCCCAGCTTCCTTTGCCAAATAAGCCTCAGGAACATTCGTCATACCGATAACATCGGCCCCAAAAGAGCGATATAAATTTGATTCTGCTCTTGAAGAAAATTGAGGCCCCTCAATACAGATGTATGTTCCACCCTTATGTGCTTGCAAGTCTAGATTTTCACAAGTTTTATAAATTCTATCTTGTAAGACCTTCTCAATAGGATAAGCGCTTGAGATATGAGCAACTACACCCTCGCCAAAGAAAGTTCTCTCTCTCTTTCCCTTAGTCCAGTCAATAAATTGATCAGGAAGGACAAAGTCAGTTGGCGCATGCTCGTCTTTAAGAGAACCTACAGCTGAAACTGATACAACAACATCAACACCTAAAGACTTTAGAGCATAGAGATTTGCGCGATAGTTTACTTCATGGGGGAGAATCTTATGACCTCTTGCATGTCTTGCTAGGAAAAAGAAAATCTTCCCGTCTAACTTGGCCTCTATGACACTATCAGAAGGCTTCCCAAAGGGTGTTTCAACGTCATGCTCCTTAATGATTTCAATACTATCTAAGCTATAAACTCCACTTCCACCAATAACAGCGATATTTCCCATCTCTACCCCAATTGATCTCGTTTACTTGACGAGACTTTAGTATTAATGACAAAATTTTACTCTTTACGACACCTAGTTTCAAGAAAATGAGGAATCTTTTTGGATAAGCATCTCAAACTTAATAGTAAGTTTTACGATCGTGTGGACAAGCTTAAGTCTAAGGCCACACAGTATCGCTCAAATCTGTTTAGATCTAAGAGTCACTTACATATTGCTAGGACTATTTCAAAAGAAGACCTTCTTGAACGTTTTAACCTACTTAAAGAAAACCCAAGTCCAAAAGAAGTTATATACCTCCTTCGAAATCTGCTAAATTCAGGTGTCTGGATAAGCAGGACAACATATAAGTTTCTTCTTTCATCAATGAACTTTACTCAATCAGGCGATAAGCAGGAACTGTCTCGAAGCCAGTACAAAATAATTAAAGCGCTTGCCCAAAAAGAAAAAATTGAAGAATTTAGTGATGAAGAGATATTTGAAGTCATATTTAATGAAATGGAATACTCACACTACTTTCCTGACCATAAATCACTTTTAGAAGTTCCTAAAATAGATGCAACAATTGTATTAATTTCTGGTGTCTTCAATGAGTTATTCTCAAGTGCAGCTTTTGAAAGAGCCGCAATTCATATGGATAAGAAGTATGGGATAAAATTCTATGCTCCAGATGTAAATGGATTTAAATCATCGAAGTTCAATGCAAAACTTTTAGAAAAGCAACTAAGTTCCTACGTCTCAAAAAATAAGAATGAAAAACTCTGGCTTGTATCTTTTTCTAAAGGTGGCCTAGACTCACTTCACTTTCTTGCAGCTAATAACAAATTTGCAAAAGATCACATTATTGGTCTCTCCACTATAGCGAGTCCTATCATGGGCTCCGATCACCTCAATCATAATCTATTTAAGATTTTAAATGGTGTTCATAATTTTTCACAAACAAAAGTATATCGCCTCCTATCCCAAACGAGGGACATTATGGCGAAAGAATTCCAAAAGTCGATCTCCTCAACTTATCAAAGACCGTGGCTTAGAAATAACTACGAGAACCTACCAAAGAATATATTCTACACTGCGCTTGGCTTTAGAAGTGAATGGTATGAAAGTCACTTCTGGATGATATTTACAAAAATGTTATTTCAATCAACGTCAAAGAATGACGGCGTTGTTGATACCTCAAACTCGTTATTTCCAAAATATTTTAAGGAAGCATTAAACCTCGGAATTCATGAAGGTCATCATCTTGTAGGTTTAAGATCAAGCTTCTTTTGCCAAGAAGCACTCATTGAATCACTTATTATCTACTTAGACTATAAAGGCTTACTCTCTAAAACTAAGAGTTCAGACCACCTTTAAGATTTAAAAGAACTAATTTACTTATGGCCTTAAGAGTTTCGAAAACTCCATTACCTTTATATGCAATCGAATCAAATGACGGCTTGCCGAGACTATTAAGTGTCTCTCCAATATCTTCACTCGAAGCAATATTTGGTAAGTCTCTCTTATTCCACTGAAAAACAATTGGGATATTTTCAATATCATAACCTTGTTCTTTGAGATTTATTTCAAGACTTTTTAAGCTCTCAATATTTGCTTCCATTCTCTCAAGCTGACTATCTGCTACAAACACAATCCCATCAACCCCTCTCAAAATAAGCTTTCGAGAAGATTCGTAGAATACCTGCCCGGGAACAGTATATAAGTGAAACCTTGTTTTAAAGCCTCGAATTTCTCCGAGATCTAACGGGAGGAAATCAAAGAATATTGTTCTTTCGTTCTCTGTATCAAGACTAACCATCTCACCCTTGGCGCCACCAGTAGTCTTCTTATAAATATATTGCAGATTGGTTGTTTTTCCACCAAGCCCAGGCCCGTAGTAGACTATCTTGCAATTAATTTCTTTAGTATTGTAATTAACAAAAGACATAATCTAACCTACTACACCCATAAAAAGCTCATCAACCTCATCATCTGAGATTTCATCAAATAGAAAGGTATCATTCGATGTCGCTTCTTTATTTTCTAAGAGATAGCTCTCTAGACTATCCTTAAGTCCTCTAAAAAGAGATTTTGCTTTTCCTGGATTTTCTTGATCGTTGTAGATATAGGAAATAATAAGATCGTCAGATGTATTAAGCTTTAAAATATAAAAACCTGAACTTGTTGTATCAAATGAGAATCTATAATCATCAGAGCTCATCGAGCCAAAGACTTTAACGATACTCTCTGCGGCCTGCCAAGAGGCTGCGGCCAAAGCACTTAGAGAATTTTCTTCCCAGCCCTTATCACCCACTTCATATGAGATTAAAGGAATTCCATCAGGTCTTGAAACAATAATTGCGCCACTTGATAAAAAGTTATCAAGATTCCTCGAATTAAAAAAGTCTCTTAATATTTGATCCATACTCTTACATTCTCTTTTTATTTTCTAGTGCTTTAGAAATTGTCATCGAATCAAGATACTCTAGGTTTCCACCCATAGGTATCCCAAAACCAATTCTTGTCACCTCAACTGATTCAGGTAGTAGTTCCTTGATATAATTACAAGTCACATCTCCTTCAACAGAGGGACTGATTGCAAGAATTACATTGGTGACATTTTTCTCTACAATTCTTGTCGCAAGCTTTTGTAATCTTAAACTCTCCGGGCCTACACCCATAAGAGGATTTAAAACTCCGCCTAAAATATGATAGAGACCTCGATACTCTCCACTTCGCTCAATTGCTAAGCAGTCAGTAATTCCCTCAACGACACACATTTGCTCACTACTAACTCTATGAACATCAGTACATATTGAACATAGCTCCTCATCTGAGAATGCTCCACACTCTTCACAATTATTAATTGTCGTCATGTCATTTATCGCAGCAGAAAATGCAAGGAGGTCATCCTTGGTCCACTTTGTTAAATTAATAACGTTTCTTAGAGCTGTTTTCTCACCAATTCCAGGTACTTTTGAAAACATCTCTTGAGCATTTAGTAATTTCTCAGGAAGCTTCATTAAATCCTATTCCTAAAATAAGCCTGGCACATTCATTCCGCCAGTCACTTTATTCATTGCAGTTGAAACCATGTCTTGTGATTCTTTAACAGCTTGATTAACACCTGTTAAAAGAATCTCTTCGAGTGTTTCAATATCATTTGGATCAACGGCCTCAGGATCAAGTTTCAATTCAAGTATTTCTTGCTTACCATTAATTTTAATTTTCACAGCTCCACCACCAGATGAAACATCTAGTTCACGAGACTCAAGTTCTTTTTGAAGAACAGAAATCTTCTGTTGCATCATTTGCGCTTGTCTCATCAGGTTATTCATTCCCTTTGCCATAGTTACTCCTAATTATTTTTATTCAATCTTACTTTATCAATCTTAGTACTAAATATACTTTGTGCATGTTGAATGATTGGATCATTAGATATCTTCTCCTCTGTCTCCATATCATTCAATTTTTCTTCTTCTACTTTTATTTCAACTTTTGATTTAAAGTTCTCACTTGCAGCTCTTTCTTTTTCAACAAGAGTTAAATTGCATTCAATTTGCTCAGGCTCTAATTTAAAGAACTTTGATAGATTTCCTTTGAGCTTATCATAGGATTCTGGCTCATTTAAATAGTCATAGAAAACCTTCGCACTTTCTGGAAAACCAAGATCAATAACAAGGGAACTTTCAGACAGCATAATAGGTCTGACGAGATTTCCTTGCTCTAAGTTAGAGGCACTCGCTGGCGAACTTGAAAAGAGATATGCACAAAACCCTTCCCATGTTTTATCATGTTCCACACTTACGACACTCTCTGGTTGAACCTGAGCTGGCTGTTCGACCTCGGCTTCTGCTTTGACCTCGATCTCAACTTCTACTTTAGCTTCATCTTCAGATTCAACTTTTATTTCTTCTTCTTTTTCTTCGACTTTGTTTTCAACTGGTGCTGAGACTACAGGTATATCTATTTTTTCACTTTTTTTTTCTATCTCTTCCACTGCTTGCGGTGTTTCATTTTTTGATTGTGAAATGAAATCATTTCTTAAAGCAATTTTTCTAAAAACTATCTCTGTTGTATTTTCTGGCATCAGTGACTCAAGAGACCATGTAAGATCTTGAGCTAGGACTTCATATATCCAGTAGGCCTCAGATCTTGTTAATCTCGCGAAGTCTTCCTGTGAGATATAGTCTTCCACAACTTGGTATCTATTAATGTCCTTCGCCATAATAATTGAAAAGGTTGCATCCAAGATTGATTTAACAATATTTTCTAGAGACGTATTATATGACAAAGCATCTCTATAAGAGTCTGAGAGAAGTTTTGTATCTCCGTTAACTATTCCAGAGATTATAGACTTCACTGTTTCTGTCTTTGCCACTCCCAAAGCCCTAGAAAAGACATCGTCAGTTACATTTTGATCAAGTGAAAAGCTTAAAACTTGGTCTAGGAGAGAAAGCGTATCTCTAAAAGATCCATTACCAAGCTGAGCAAGTTTTCCAATGAGTTTCTCATCCTCAAACTTTATGCCTTCAATATCTGAGATTTTCTTTATATGAGATGAGAGATCTTCGACAGAAGCATTCCTAAACTCAAATCTCTGACAACGAGATAGAACTGTTCCTAAAAGCTTATTAGGTTCCGTAGTCGCCATGAGAAAGATCGCATGCTCAGGTGGTTCTTCAAGAGTCTTTAAAAGTGCATTGAATGCACTTGTCGAAAGCATATGCACTTCATCAATTATATAAACTTTATATTCTCCGCTGGAAGGCAGATACTGAACATTACCGATGAGATCTCTAACATTATCGACACTATTATTACTTGCACCGTCAATTTCAATGACATTCATCGAGCTTGTTGTCTCAAAATCCTGACAAGAATCACATGAGCCACAAGGGTTACAACCCTCTAGCTTTGCACTACACCTTAAGGCCTTTGCAAAAATTCGTGCTACAGATGTTTTCCCAATCCCTCTTGTTCCAGAAAAGATATAAGCATGCCCTATCTTTTTTTCTTTTAAAGAGTTTTGAAGTGATCGAGTTATATGTTCTTGACCTACAACATCTTCGAATTTCTTAGGACGCCATTTTCTGGCGAGAACCTGATAAGACATGGTGCTCCATTAGTTGAATTCATCTAAAAGGCTAGTCATTAATTTAATGGATTAAGCGTTACTAGGCAAACGAAATAACGCTATATAAAAGGGGCAGCCGAACAAAACACAATGCAGCAAAAGCTACCGTTGCTTCGTTCCCGACCTGGCGGAGTTCACCTCGCACACATTTGCTAAGCCGGCTACCTCACGCATAATAGTATTTAAGAAGTAAAAATGCAATAGCTAGAGTTTAATCGTGATTGTGTTTCCATCAATTATTATCATATCGTTATCAAGGAAGCTCTCAATGATATAAAGTGCCAAAGGCCTAGCTGGTATTCCCGCAATAGAAGCTCTTGTTATTGTAAGCTTTAGCTCCTTTGAAGCCTGATCTAGCAACGCATTACCTTCAATCTTAACAGAAACCCGACCAACAACCTTAACTTTAGTTTTAATTTTGAAGTTACTATCATTTACTTCTAACTTAAACTTCTTGAAGTCATTGATATCTAACAAGCCTTCTTCTAAATTCTTATAGCTTTCCGATTCATTGATGAACCTCTCAATAAATAAATGAGACCTCTTTAAGCATCCATTCATAATTGCAAAAGGATTTGGATTATTAATATCAATATCTAGTCGTCCACAATTAAACTCTATTTTTTCAACAAGCGTATTTCCATCCCCATTATTAAATACACCCTTTTCGGCCATAATTGATAAGCCAGAATCATTTAAAATGACATCTCCCTTACTGACGGTGAAATCAAGAGCGCTTCTCTTAAATGAAACCCTATTTGCTGATAAGTGAGATAATTCGAGACAACCATTAACAATTTTTTGAATATCGAGATCTAATATCGTTGGGTCCTTATAGCACTTCAGGTAGCCATCAAAGAAACTTATCTGTCCACCTTCCACGCTTCCAAGTAATTCTTTGGCAGCAATATAAAGTTCCTCGTCCTTAATATAGAGATCATCTGTCTTCATCTCTATTTCATAAGTACCAAGCGCAAAGTCACTAATACGCAAGAAACCAAACTCACTTTCAAATGGCTTGATTGATACATTTTTCAAACATGCGATATCGACATCAGTTGTAAACTCTGAAGTAAGACACTTCATTGAAATATTTTGAATAAGAAAGCTCGTGTCCTGCATAAGTGCTTCAAGCATCTTACCTTCGATAAGAATCTCACGACTTGATAGCTCTATCTCCGCATCATCAGCCTCTAAAGACTCTATTCCATAGAGAATATTTGTAGGTTCAAGAGTTGTTGAAAACTTAATCTCATCTTTAACAAAGTAAAGGCGCTTTGGAGTAAGATATGTCTCTGCTGTAATAGGACTATCAGGAGAGCCAAGAATTTCAAATTCATTCTCATCTAGCATGACATATATTTTGCTCGCGACAGTCTCACCGTAGAGAACTTTACCTTCACTTAAGTCAGTCTTTAAATTGATGCTATCTACCATAAAGTACATATAGTCTTCATCAGCAACTGAGGTTAATGAAAATAAGAAGAAGAAAAAATATAAATAAATAATACGCATTAAAAAACTATACTAAAAAGCTTTAGATATTGAACGCTCAATGCACAAATTCCTAGGAATATTCCAAATATATTAGTACAATAACACCTCATTTTGGAGGATTGGCCGAGTGGTCGAAGGCGCACGCTTGGAAAGCGTG
>DDIK01000088.1:0-573 GCA_002338505.1 Bacteriovorax sp. UBA1852 | reverse complement strand
CGCACGCTTGGAAAGCGTGTAAGGGGTAACCCTTCGTGAGTTCGAATCTCATGTCCTCCGCCATTTTTTCTATAAATATCTGGATATAAGCAATGACTAAAAGTAATCAGATCAGAGAAAAAATTGAAATTGTAAAATATAAAACCATCTGGAAGTCTCAATTTCAATTAGCGATGAAGAGTCTTACCAAACACCTCGGTGATCTTGTAATTGATATACAACACATAGGCTCTACTTCCATTGAAGGTCTTGCAGCAAAAGACAGAATTGACATACAAGTATCAGTTAAAGAGATAAATGAAGACTTATGCCTCGAAATTAATAAGCGCTTAGCAGACTTTTCTTTTCCTGAAGCCTTTATGTCTAAAGACCATCTACCGCCTTGGGATAACAACGAAGACAACTGGAAAAAGATCTATCTCCAGGGTGTTACTTCCCATTGGGACTTTAAGTGCAACATACACATACGTAAGAAAGGTGCTGCTAATCATGATTACGCACTTCTATTCAGAGATTATCTTCGCAATGATGAGGAGTGCAGAACTGCATACAAGAATTTCAAAGAAACACTCG
>DDIK01000130.1 GCA_002338505.1 Bacteriovorax sp. UBA1852 | reverse complement strand
ATGAGAGAAGTAACTTCCCCAAGCTCCATTAATGACCACAGGAACAACCTGTGCCTTTGTTTCGCCAACGATTCTCTTTATACCTGGTTGGAATTTTCGAGGAAGGCCATTTCGAGTAAGATAGCCTTCTGGAAAAATTCCTAAGCATTGGTGACTAGTAAGAACTGAGTTAATATTTAAAAAAGCTTTATTAAGAAGCTCCGTACTTTCTCGGCGAGTTGCAATTGGTATTAATCCAGCATGCTTAAACATCGTCTTAAGAATTGGTTTATAATAATAGACATGATCAATGACCCAATGAATAGGTCTTGGCGCGACAGTCATAATAAAGAGCCAGTCAACAAAGCTCACATGATTAGCAGCAATGATAACGGGGCCATCAGTTGGAATATTCTCCCTCCCATCGTATTCAAATTTATAAAATGTCTTCGTGATAATGCCTGCGATAAATCTCCACATATATTTCACATAAAAGAGATAGACTAAGGCCACAATAAACATATTGAGAACAGCAAGAAGTCCAAGTATGTTCGCGAGGCTTACTTCAAAAGCGTGTAGACCCATCAGCATAACTCCTGCCAAGACCATAAACACAGCATTCCAAATATTATTAGCAGCAATCATTCGAGCAAGAAAAGAAGGCTTTGATCTTGTTTGAAGATAAGCTTGTTGAGGAATAATATACATTCCCCCAAAAGTCGTTACCATAAAGAGATCAAATACTGCGCGATAGGACCCAGGACTAGTAAAGAACAACTCAGGACCTACAAGCTCAGTAAATGGAGAGACCCAATGTTTAGTTGTGTAACAGAGATCAAGAAGAAAAATAGACATACCGATAGCGGCTAGAGGAACCATACCTACTTCAACTCTTTTTTCAGAGAGCTTATTACAAAGAAAAGCACCTGTTCCCATACCAATAGTAAAGGTTGCAAGTAATATTGTTCCAACTATTTGATCACCTTTAAAGATCACCTTACAAATCTCTGGAAGCAGCGATAAGATACATGCACCAAAGAACCAAAACCATGAAATTCCGATAATTGCATGGAAGACTTTCTTCTCTTTAATAGAAAGTTTTAAAATATCAAAAGTTGGCCTTACAAAAGAATAATCAATCTTCACACGATCATGATTAATTCCAATCTTGCGTTGTTGAAAAGCTGTCACGATGCCAATTAATGCCGCAAGAATAATTCCTATACTCGTAAAGGTTTGGGCATTTGTACTTGCTGCTGATACACCACCTAGAATTGTCCCAATAAGGATCGCCACAAAAGTACCTGCACCAATAAAGGCATTTCCAAGAGTAATTTCATCGCGTTTTAAAATCTCTGGCAAGGAGCCAAATTTAACAGGTGAAAAGAAGGCACTTTGAGCACCCATAAGAAAGAGAGTAAAGAGCAAGAGACCATAGCTCTCTGTGATGAAGCCCGTCGCTGCAATACACATAATGATGAGCTCAGAGAACTTTGTCGCCTTAATAACATCAGACTTATCATAGTGGTCTGCTATTTGACCGGCAGTCGCAGAGAAAGTGACATACGGGAGAATAAAAATAGCTCCGGCCAACGCGACAATAGTCTTTGAATCAAGACCCATTAATTCCACATTCTTATATGTGATTAAAATGACCAGTGCATTTTTAAAGAGATTATCATTTGCCGCACCTAGAAATTGTGTCCAAAATAAAGGCCAAAAGCGACGATCCGTCGTTATCATTGAAAATGACACTATTCACTCCATGAATTGTTATTTTAAAATGCTACAGTCAGTCATTCGCCTTGTCAGTAAACACTGCGCAATTCTATAATAGGAAAGTTCAAAATTATTAAGGAGTTAATATGAAGTTATATCACTATGTTCATTGTCCATTTTGCGTAAGAGTACGTATGGCCTTAGGACTACTCAATCTAGAATATAAGTCTATCGTGCTACCTTATGATGATGAAAAGACCCCTCTTGATCTGATGGGTAAGAAAATGCTACCGATCTTTGAATTTAAAGATGGAGACGAAGACGAGACGACTTCAAATGAAAGCTTACAGATTATCCAACGTCTTGATCAAAGAAATATATTAAAAAATGAACTTATTAAAGAGCCTCGCTTTAAAGAACTTGAAGAACTACTCAGTAAAATTGGAAGTGATGTCCACTCTCTATGTATGCCTTATTGGATATGGACACCAGAGTTTAATGACTCCTCAAGAAAGTATTTTACAGATAAGAAAGAAGTAAAGAGAGGTCCATTTAAAAAGTTGATTCAAAATAAAGACCAGTATCTTAACTCGTTAAATAAAACATTAGAAGAGTTAGAAAGTGAACTTGGTGATTTTTACCAGAGTGACGAGTTAACAATTCTTGATATATGCTTGGCCTCACATCTATGGGGAATGTATATATTTCCAGAATTTCAATTTAGTGAAAAGATAGACCAGTATTTAAAGCGGGTAAAGAGCCTTACCCGCTTTGAATATCATGAAGATTTTTGGAAAGATTAGTAAGCGACTTCTACTGTTACTTGAGACTCAAACTCACAATTAAGATTATCACCTTTAGCGCTACACTCAAGGTCTGAAGCCTGAACGTTAACTGCAGTGATGTCACTAAATTCTCCACCGGAAGCTATTGTCTTAAGAATTGTATTAAGTTGAGCTTCTTTTGAAAGTTGAGGGCCTAAAACTCTGGCCACTTCATTACTTTCAACTTTAACAGACTTAAGTTTGTGCTTATAAAAGAAACTAGTTTTAACATCTGCTCTAAGTGGTGCATCCGAAAGAATTGTTACCTTACCTGAATCAGATACGCTCGTTGTTTCATCTGCTAGAGAGTCTAATAAGAAGAACTTTATTACGGGTCTAACAACGGTACGATAAACAAACTGGCCGACAGTACCATTTGTTTGGACCTGTTGATCTAAATCATTCATAAAGTCTACTTGTGCTTTTGCCTTAAGATTTACTACACCATCTTCATAGTCTCCAGTAAATTCTAAAGTGAGTAGCTCTGGGTCAAAATTAGAAGTTTCACTATTGCTGGTAACACCATTTCTAGCTTGATTTGTTGTAATAGAGGCTTTTAGATTCTTATAGAATTTCTGACCTTCAACTTTCTTTAGGACATAAGTATTCTTATTATTAAATTCATATACAGCTGTGCTTGCCATTGCAGTATTAGCGACTAATAGAAGCCCAAGTAATGCTTGCCTCATAAATTCCTCCATTTTTTTTGTCACTTCGTAGCATATTTATAGATTTTGAAGAAGAAATGTGTAATAAAAACATACTAAAAAAAGGAACACTCATGTTTAAGATACTGATATTACTAATATGCCAAATAACAATTTCTACAAGCCTTCAAGCAAGTCTTATTCCTGAGAATGATCTTAGAGTTCCACAGACGGAAAACCTCACTGAAGAAATTAGATTCAATAAGCTTATTGATAAAATAGAAAAAATTTACACCCCCCTAGTAAATGAGCAGCGTGGACACTTTTTTATAACAAGAGAATGGGATAATGACAGAGTGAATGCTGCAGCTGGAAGGTCTAAAGATGGACAATATCAAATCAAAGTTTTTGGAGGACTCTACCGCTTCGCCCCCGTAAGTGATGATTCATTTCTACTTATACTATGTCATGAAGTAGGCCACTTAATTGGTGGCGCACCAACTGTTAAGCCTTACAACAATATAACAAGCGAAGGTCAGGCCGATTATTTCTCTACATCTAAATGTTTCAAAAGAGTCGTTCAAGGTGAGAATCATCAACTCAAAGCAAACCTCGCGAAAGTACACCCATTGGCCAAGAAAGAGTGTGCAAGAGTATATGGAAAAACAAATGAAGACTATGAAATATGTATTCGCGTAAATGTTGCCAATAGAGATATGGCCAATACAATTGAAGAACTTAAGGGTTTTAAGAGAGGAACTTTAAAACTGGAAACTCCTGATCCTTATGTAAAAATGTTTATTGTTTTTAATGGTTATCCAAAGCCACAATGTCGTCTTGATACATTATTTCAAGGATCATTATGCAATAAGAATCCAAATACAGAGTTAAATCTTGTCTTATACAATCATGGAAACTGTAATACATATGAGGATAAGTTTGGGCTACGTCCAAAGTGCTGGTATGTTCCAAGAGAAGATAAACTATAAACCAACTAAGAAATACATTCCACAAACAAAGAAAACGAGGGCAATAAAGAGATACTTTGTTGGCCTCTTCTTTAAAAATACCGACTCAAAAGCTGAAGAAAAAAGTGTTCCCGTAATATTTAACCCAGAGAGACTGGCAAGATGAGCGGTTTGGATAGCTTTTAAGTAGAAGGATAAAGAAAGAAATGTTCCAAGGATACTTCCACCAATTACAAAAGCCTTCTCTTTCTGAGTAAACTGACGAAATGAACTAAAAAATCCAAAAGGTTTATAAGCGGAATGAATCATATAAACAACAATCGCACCTAGGCATCTATAGAAATTTCCTTGCATCGCAGACATACCTGGATTGAGATCAAATGCAGATCTTGTAAGAAGCACTCCACTTGAATCAGGAATCATTCCTGTTAAGGCAAAGCTCATCCCAAGAAAGCCCCAAGATTTATCCTTTCGAAAAGACTCAAGCGATAAGGTAAAGAGGCATCCAATAAAGAAAATAATGGCGATAAGCTTAGAAGAGTCTACATCCTGATCAAAGAAAATCTTTCCCATAATTCCAAGAAAAATTGGTTGAAAACCAAACAACATCAAAGTACGACCTGGTCCTAGCACAGAAAAAGACTTGAGTAGAAAGTAGTCCCCTATTCCTAGGCCTACGAAACCAGAGACAAAGAAGAGAAGAAAGGATTTGAGATCTAGCATATACCAGTTTTCAAAAATATTTATATAAATAAAGAAACAAAGAAAAGCTACAGATGCTTTAAAGAAGTTCATCCACGAACTTGATACTTTATTTGTAAAATGAGTGAAGACAATAGTTGCTAGAGCAAAACAGAAATTTGCACTTAATGCATATATTTGAAAGTCTTGAATATTCACTTGGTTATTTTAAAAAGATCATTGAGACACCATCCGGGTCCAATTAATAGAAATTGAATATCTTCTAGGAAAGAAGGCTTCTTTCCTTCAATTTTATGTCCAATAAATTGACCGGACCACGCAAGAATGAAAACCCCAATGCAAGAATAGAGTATCTCTTTTGAATAGACTGCTCCATAAATTTCTAAAAGATAAATGACAGGTGTAACCATCAGAGTCATCACAAAAATTAGCTTCACACTCTTTAAACTAAAGTAGAAACTGTAGGCTGCAATCATAAAAATATAGCACCAATTCAAATGAATATTTGCCATAAAGCTTGGGACTGGAATCATCCAAAGCATACCAAGCAAGGACCACATGATAAGTGGAACACATAATTTATGGATCATTATATTTGTAGGATTCTTATGGGAAACCCCATAAAGTTCAAACCAAGTTTCAATTGTTTTCATGAAAAAAGTATAGCATAAAAAAACAAAAGGGCCCAAAAATGGACCCCTTTTTTATAAGAATGTAAGAAAAATTAAGCAGCTTCTTTATCTTCTGCAATTTCTTCAGTCGACCCTTCAGTTTCTGCTGTTGCAACTGGCACTTCAAGTTCACCATCTTGTGGTTCAGGAGTTTCAATTTCAACAACTTTTGGTGGATGACAGCTAACGATACTAGTATCGATATTTCCTGCCCACTCACAACCTTTTGGAGGAGTCATATCCTCGAAAGTCCAGTGACCATTCATTTCTAGTTCGCTAAGATCAATTTCCCAAAACTCAGGAATATCCTTAGGTAGACCTTTGAAAGTCACTTCATTTATAACAGCGTGGACAACTCCACCCTCTTTTGTTCCTGCGGCCTCACCAATAAACTGGATTGGAACAGTAACAGTAGTTTTCTCATTTGCTTTTACTTTATGAAATGAAAAGTGAAGATAGTCTGTTCCTAGATGTCCTCTTTGAATTTCTTCAACAGCAACTAAGTGCTTACCGTGACCATTTACTTCAACTTCAAATACTTTACCTGAAGAATGAAAGAACTTCTTAAGTTCAGTCTTCGCAACCATTATGTTTAAACCGTCAAAATCTTTTCCAAATACAACACCTGGAACCCAGCCTTCTTTTCTCATCCATGCTGTAGAATTTTTTACTTCTCTGTGCTTAGCCTTTAATACGTGATGTGTTGACACATTGTCCTCCTTAATAATTTGAGATAAGCTCTCACTCACATAGTTTATCGTCACAAATGAAATGATTTTTAGTTCTTTTATGGAAAAAAAGACATACCAGACTGACTTGATTGGTTACTGAGGTAACGTCTTTAATTTAGAATAGTTTTTCATATAGCGAGTGCTTATCGCTCGCCAAATAGAGACATTTTTGCCGTGAAAGTTCTTTGAGTACTTATAATTCTTACTCATATTTTGAGTGAGTTCAAGATCATCTTCAAGCATATCTTCTGTAACAAAGGAGATTTGACTGCCTGACTTCTTTAGTTCTTTTGCTTTTATTTTATTTGCAATCTTTTTTAAACTTATCCCATAAGTATCTTCATCCTCGAAAAAGCTCATAGGCCTAGACTTTGAATTTAATTGCGCGAGATCAAATCCTTTTGGAAGAAATTGATTTAAGACTTTTGTATTTTGCTTGTCTGCAAATTCGACGAAAGAGCTTAGTTTCTCTTTCTTAAGAATATTTCTCTTATCGAGTTCTTTTAAAAGCTGATTATTCATATTTTCATACTTAGTAATCTCCTCACTAAGTCTTTTTTGATTAAAGGCCGTTATCGGTGCTTTACCATTAGCAATCTTACTAAATGTACTAATGAGATGACTCTCTTTAACAAATTTAACCTGCTTCTTTTGCATACTCTTTGACTGAGAGAAGAGATGATTCTTCACATTCCCATCAAAGAGAATAAATTTATTAGAGCAGTTATTACTATCAAGACAAAAAAGTAACTTATCTTCGTCAGCTAAGTTACCTCGTGCATGAGCTTCATTTACAAGCAGCTCAAATAAGTCATAAGTGAATTGTACAAAAAACTGTTGTAGCTCAACATCATTTAAGCTCACGGTCTGTGAAGAAACTTTCTTTTTTAACTCTTTAATCTGCTCTATTTTAATTTTTGAATATTTTATACTGTCCTGCTCTTGCTTCATATCATAACCAGTTATAATAATATTATAAGTATATACAGCTGTACGACCTGCTGCACTTCTCATAAACTTATCAACCGCAGCTTCATTTCCTTTTACAGCTGTTCGCACTGCATATCTCGTCGCCATACGCGATCCAAGTTTAACTAATGCCTTCACTTCACCACTACCAGTATTTGTACTTGATCTTATTCTATCAACAACTGAGACGAGAGCATCTTCGATGTACCCTGTCGAGTATGCTTGATCAAAGCCACCTGATATATTTGAAGCAACTCCACCATCGACCAAGCTTTGTGCTTTTTCTGGTGTCTTTTCTCCCCTTCCATATACCTGTATTGCATTACCAACCTTGCTATTCTTTGCAGAAGCTAGTCCCTCATTAACCTGGTTTGCAATCCAAAGAAATGGTTTTATATAGAATGGGGCTGAGTCTACCGATGATTTTTCTGAGTCTCGCTCATCATTTATATCTTTCAAACTATCTGGACGATTATTCATCTTTTCTTGAATCGCTGCAACTTTCTGATCAGTTCCAAGTTTCTTCTTCATATAAGCAAGACGACATTTTTGATCAGCAATATGTCTAGCGCCGACACTTCCTGCTTCAGCAAGGAGTTCCTGTGCATTTATAATATTAGAGGCAAGATGCATTCCCTTTGCTGGAAAAGTAAAGTTTCGTCGAAACTGCTTATATTTTAGTACGTTTGTTTCTAATTTATGTAAGTAATCTAGAGATAGCATATGAATATCAAGCTTCTCTAAGGGAATGTCTTTATCTTCTTCATCAAGACTATCGCGTGATAGAACTCGATTACGCTCCATATACTTATCAATCCTTTCCTTGTCATCTCTAAATTCTTTTTTTAACTTTCGTTCCTGGACATACTTTAAAACGTGGGAACTTATGTCTCCAGCAACATTGAGCATACTGCCACCCCAGCTCAGCTTTTCTGATAAATTACACAACGGTTGATTCATCAGTTTTCTAATATTCATATATTTTGATACCAGAAAACCTGGTGTTCCAAGGCGGCGAAGAATAAGCTTTGAAGTTCTTGTGCTTAAAATATCGTGAGCACCATCAACCCAGTCCCCCGACTCATCAAGATCATTTCTAACTAACTTTTGCGCATCTTGAATATCCTTAATATTTTTTTGAGTAACATCATCACTTGATCCTTGACTCTCCCAACTCCAGTTTTGAGCGCTATCCTGCGCTTGCACCAAAGGCGCCATAATTAGCATATAGCAAAGAAATGTCGTCACTAACTTCCTCATAATCCCATTTTACCAATAATCGCTGGTTAAAAGATACTTATTCTCATATCGTCAATAGTTTTCAGTACTTAAAAGCAAGAGAAATACTGGAGATAATTACAAAAGTTGGCGATAAATAAAAAGTTACGAAGTTTAAATGACTTTAGAAAAAAGTGACACCAAATATTGTCACAATGAATAAAGCCTATGCAAACAAAGAAACCGTAAATGAATGAAATAACTAGAGTATCAAGAAACCCGACTGAAAATTACAAAGGTCATATAAAATAGAGGTAATGAAAAGAAATTTACTCATAAACATATTAAATATCTTTCTACTTATTCAAGTATCATCTTGTAAGTCTAAGGTAGATGTTTCCTTTAATGGAGCCGGTGGAATTTTCAGTGATATCACCTCAACGTTATTTCTGTCTCAGGACGAACCTAAAGAAATTAATAAAGTCGAAGAAATTGAGTTACAGATCGGACAGAGTATAGAGCTCTACTCCCTCAAAGTAACAGACGCTTCAGGTTACGATAATGTACCAGTGAAGTGGAGCCTGGTTAAAGACATTGGATCTCTCACAGTAAGTTCAGCAGGAACGAAGGCCGTATTCAATGCAACAAATATTCAAGAAGGACATATTCAAATAGAATATGAAGGCATTAAGAAAATTATAAATGTATCCGTTACTTCAGTCCCAATAAAGAACTTGGCACTTCCCACGGCCGTAAATATAGCGGAAGACATAAGCGCAGGAAACTACGATTTCTCAATGAGCTTAAACGAACCATCCGAACAAGAGGCTAGCGTTGATTATACTATCACGAGCGTTACGACCGAAGTAAGTGATCATAGTGTCGCCTCTGGAACACTTAATTTTAATATAGGAGAACAATCAAAGACTCTGTCGCTCTCAATTACAAATGATAACATAGACGAATTTGATGAAACATTTAAGCTCACTCTTTCTAATCCACAAGGGATCAATCTTACGCAAGCAGAGACAGTTTTCACAATTGTAGATGAAGATCCCATACCAAATCTTACGATTAATGATTATAGTGCTCAGCCTGGAGAAAGAGCAAAGCTACAAATTACTCTCGATAGAGAGTCTGAAAAAGACATACAACTTCAATATGACACAATTCAATCAGGAAATGCTGTAGCTGGCACTGATTTTCAAACGAGAGTTGGACAAACAATAAATATAGCAAATAATTCTCTGACTCATGATTTCACTTCGAAAACTTACTATGTAGATATCAATGCTCCTACGAAGAATTATTCGATAGAGCTCTCAAATCCAGTCCATGCAGTTATTAGTGATAATACTTCAGAAATAGACATAACTGTTCCTAGTGCTGGAGTACTTGATAAAGCATTTTCTGATAATGGAAAACAAATAACGGCCACGAGTGGTCCTTACGATAGAGCAAAAGCCGTTGTGCCACTTAAAAACGGCTATGTCTACACTCTTAACCATAGTCAAGCACAAGGCTCTATACATCGCTATGATGATGAAGGTGTGCTCGATCCAACCTTTGATAGTGATGGAATAAAAAATATTAACTTCTTTTCGGGCTATGACAGTATTGTCGATGGTGCAGCCTACAGCGACATGAGTCTTGTAGCGATAAGTTCAAGTAGAAGTGTAGAAGATAGCTTTGATATCTTAAAGTTAAATCCAGATGGTTCTCTAGACACTAGTTTTTCTAGTGATGGTATTAGAGAAATCGGATTAGGATCATACGCAACTGGGAAAGCATTTTCTATGGATATAGACCGATCAGGAAAAATACTTATAGCAGGGTACATCGCAAACACGGATCGAGATATCTATGTCACGAGACTTAACACTGACGGCTCAACCGACACGAGTTTTGGAACAAGCGGAGTTCTCACTTTAGATATCTTAGGAACTAATACTGATGATACGGTTCACGACATAAAAGCAAATTCTGATGGAACAATCTATATTGGAGGCGTTAATTTAACGGGCTCACAGGGGCCAGCTTTTGTTGCTCGCCTCAATGAAAACGGAACTCTTGATACGAGCTTTGACAGTGACGGGATTTATGAATCCATCTTAGCCGTTGATTACACATCAAAGGACATGAAGAGTTCAATAAACCCCTTAGCTAATGGAGATATAATTCTCACAGTTCCAAATAGAGAATTAACACGAGCTTACCCCTGTCAGATAGAAAAAATTAGTAATACTGGCTCAATCGATGCTAGCTTCGGAGCTGGCGGATATTTCACAACTCTTCCAGGCCCAAATATTAGAGGATGCCGTAAAACTTTAGAAGACAAGAATGGAAATATCGGTGTCTACTCTGATGTGGCATCACTTGGTTATCCAGATGCTGTCTTTGTACTAAGTGCAAATGGTGTTCAAGATATGAGCTTTAATGGCGTTGGTTACGCTAGCGGAATGACAGGTACCGCACAAGGAGTTCAATTCTTTAGAGACTTCACTCTCGACGCTGACGGTAAACTTATTTTCATCGGTGGCTTTACTGATATTGCAATAACCAAAATGTGGTATTCCGATGATAATATACCTGATGTCACTGTTACAGACAATTCAATTGCTGAAGATGCCTCTGATCACTTCTTATCATACGAGTTATCTCATCGTGTGGAATTCCCATTTCAAATAAGTTATTCAACAGCAGATCTAACGGCGACGGCGGGAGATGACTATAGTTCTTCAATATCTGTTATTATTGAAAATCTAGGAAGAGGTGGCGCAAAAATACCAATTACGGTAAACTCTGACGGAATAACTGAGAGCGATGAGACAATTGGAGTAAACATTTCAACATCAGACGCGAGTATTAACATAACAGATTCTACTGGTGTTATGACAATTGCTAATGACGATTAAGCGCCCTTACGGAGAATAACTTGAAAGAAGAAATTCATGTATCAACACTAACTTCACTTCACATTCCAATGGTTTCTAAAGGTCACACGAATGGACAAAAAATAATGATCGTCATGCACGGTCTAGGTGATTCACTAGACTCTTATAGGCCTCTTGCAAAGGAAATCAATGTAACAGGACTACACTACCTCTTAGTAAATGCACCAAGGCCATACTTCTTTGGTCACTCTTGGTATGATATCCCTCCAGGAAATCCACGAGATGGTATCGATGAGTCAGTGAAAACTCTCCAGCGAACAATCAGCGAGCTCAATGATCAAGGCTTTAAAAATGAAGATATATTTCTCCTAGGTTTTTCTCAAGGAGGGTGTATTGCCATGGAAACTCTTTATTCTTTAAAAGAGCCTCTAGCAGGAATTGTAGCCCTAAGTCCTCGACTATATCTTGAAAAACTTCCAAGTAGCATAAATAAGACTCCTATCTTTATGGCACATGGAAAGGCCGATGAGGCGATTAACTTCAATGAAACTTTTAGTAATATGAATGAAATAAAAAAGTTAAACTCAGACTTAGAGTTTCACGCTTATGATTATGGTCACACATTTGATATCGACACGATTATGGATCTACGAGTGTGGCTAAATAATCATCTCTAAGCTTTTAAATAAAAGCCCTTCTTAGATAACGCCACGAGGAGTTTAAAATTAATATCCCACTCTCTTGCAAGTGGAGACTCCATTTTTTGAGGGATCACATTTCCAAAAACTTTATCAAGAACACTTGGAATAAGAGAGACGGCATTTTTTCTCATATTTGATGGAACACCTTTTAGGCTATCGACGAAGATCACTTTATCACAAGCAATCTTATTAATAAGTGAGCTATCAAAATCACTCTTATTTCCAACAATATAAATAACTTGATTCTTAGTTTCTAAATTAAGATCAAAATCTTCACCCATTCGCTCAATTCTATCTTTCATAACGACAGGATGATTAATATTAACATTTACAGTCTTTGTTTTAGCGAAGGCCCTTTTTTCACGATTAAAGTACTTATCAAATTTTTCACTAGGTCTAATGAAGCGTATGAGTTGCTTTTGTTTCTCAGCTAGCTTTTCTTCGTCTCTTACATGTCCATAGTGAAAGATCTTGCAGTCACTCTCATAGGGATTTTTAACATCTGAAAAACCTTGGGCATCACCAAAGCTTTTAATATTAGAGTCGAGCTTGATTGCTCTAACCTCTTGTGGATACCATCTCTTATTAATAGCGATGTGATAATGATCTTTCCAAAAATGCAGATAACGAAATCTCACAGCATCATGCCCAAGGCTTTGAGCACTTTCTATATCAGATTTAATTTTCTTGATTTCATCTTCATGAATCATCTCATCACACTGAAGATACATTCCCCAAGCTTCATTGAAGTCGGGGTTATTCTTTATTGATTTTCTGAGATGATCAAGGGCAACATTTGTCTGATCAGAGAGTATCTGACCACCATCTCCCATAAGTTCGGGATCCCATTTGGTATTTATGAATTCAATATTGTCGAATTCTTTTAATGAATCAAATGTACCATCATCTGACCCACCAAGAGCAAGATAAATTTTATCGACGAGCAGACTTAGATTCTTAAGGCATTCAATATAGGAATAGTCGTACTTAATCCCATTTCGAAGAAGTGTGAATCCGTATAGCTTAATGGTCTTCATCAATAACTGCGTCGTCAAAGTCACGACATGCAATTGCTAATGATGCTGGCAATAGTGCCCAAAAACCTACTAAGCAAAGAGCTACAAATACTTCCATACTCATATATATTCTCCATATTTTATATTGATAATCTTATATATCTTCTCGACTATTTTACCAAGATTCTTTATAAATTTAAAGTCCCTATTTCTTGTGCCAATTTCTCAGATGGATCATCCTGTGCCACTTCAACCTCCATAATCTTCTGAAATTGCTTAGAAATCTTTCCTGTTGTTACATGTATCTTATCAGCATCTTTGGTAACTGTACTTAGATGTTTTTGTAAATCATCCCATCTCTGTTCGTACCTGTTGAACTCTACACCTAATTTATTTATTTCCTTATGAAGAATCGACATATACTTTGATCTCTCCATATTTAGAAGAACTGTTTGAAGTGTTGTAAGTGTCGCCATAAAAGTCGAAGGACCTGTAATCCAAACTCTCTTTGATTGTGCGTATTCAACAAGCTCAGGATGATAAGCATGAATTTCAGCGAAAATTGCTTCAGCAGGTAGAAACATAATGGCCTGATCAGCAGTGACATCTTTTATAATATATTTAGAAGAAATATCATCAACATGCTTTTTAATATTCTTAGAAAATTCTTTTCTTGCGGCAAGCTTAAATGATTCATCATGGCCTTCAAACATTCTCTTGAAATTTTCAAGTGGAAACTTTGAGTCAACACATAGTCTTCCAACAGGCGCAGGTAAATTAAGAGCAGCGTCTACGATCTTTGTATTATCTAATTTATACTGGAGATCATAGTACTTTCCAGGCTCTCCAAAAACAGAATTTAAAACATTATTAAGTTGTACTTCACCAAAAATTCCTCGAGATTTCTTATCTGTTAGAACATCCTGAAGACTGATAACATTTGTCGAAAGTGAATCAATCTTCTTTTGTGCTTCATCAATCTTTGCCAGTCTCTGAATGATTCCAGTGAATGTTTCGTTTGTCTTTTTAAAACCTTCATTGAGATTTTCTTGGACTTTATTATTAATTTTATCCAGTCTTCCTTCAATCGTTGTTGATAGCTGAAGAAACTTCTGCTCCAAGTCCTTACTGAGACCTTCTTTAAAACCATAAATATTTTTTTGAAAATCATTTTGACTCTCAAGAAGCTTAGCTAAAACACCTTCTCTAAGTTCTGAAAAATTTTTAGAGAGTCTTTCATTATTATTTAAGAGTGATTCATTAATATTATTTCCCTGGGCCATGATTGAGCCAGTGATTTCAGACCTTAACTTTTCAAAAGAAGCATCAAAAGATTCAACAATTTGATCATTCTGTGACTTTTTCCAAAGCACAAAAACTAGAGCAGCTAATGCAACTTGAACGGTGAGAATAATTGAGAGAAATATCATTTCCATAACGCCTCGTATAATTTCCTATCTTGTATTATATTAAATGAGGGCTGATAATAATATACAGTTAACTAATTGAACACCTCTTAAGGTAGAGACAAGCGGAAAAGATATGAAATATATTGTTGTTTTATGGGCATTTGCTATTGGATTGATGGTGCCACTTCAAGGGATCATTAACGCGAAGCTAGGAAAAGAAGTCGGAGGCCCTACACAATCAGCACTCATCTCTTTTTCTGGTGGATTTCTTATCTTCTTGGCCATAGGACTTTATAACTACCAAAACCTACCTAGTTTCTCTCGAGTCATGTCACTTCCACCCTATTTACTTAGTGGCGGCGTCATAGGAAGTGTATTTGTCCTGTCAGCAATTTTGATTATTCCAAAGCTAGGCTCAACTGGCTTTATAGCTTTGATTGTTGCAGGCCAGCTGGTTTCATCTCTTATTTTTGATCATTTTGGACTTTTCACTCTCCCGATCAAACCTATAAATTATCTTCGAATTTTAGGGGTAGTACTCTTATTTAGTGGGGCCACTCTCATAATTAGAAACTAGCTCATTAAACTGCTCATCAAGAAATTGCAGTCCATCAATCCAAGCACCCTGAACTTTTACTCCCCAGTGTAGATGTGGAGCATTTGACCTTCCTGTATTTCCTGAAAGTCCAACAACATCACCTTGCTTCACGATGTCTCCAACCTTGGAATAGACTTGAGAAAAATGACAATACATAGTCAAAATCCCCATACCGTGATCGACAATCACTGTGCCACCATTAAAAAGAAGAAAGCCTGCATAGACGACAACCCCATCGTTACTAACAGGTATAGGCGTAGGCTTTCTGGCTCTAAAGTCAGTTCCTGAATGATAGCTTTGAGTCGTATTATTGAATGTTCTTCTATTTCCATAGAGTGAAGTTATTTTTGACTGTAAGGGCCTCACAAAAGGTTTATCAAAGAGCTTCTTACTTTTAATTGTATTAGCGTACACTGACTTTAAAACCTCTTGCTCGCCTTTCCAACGTGCCAGATCACTGTCTGAAAGCTTTGTATACTTCTTAGGAACTCTTAGACGAGTTGTCTTATATGGAAACTCCTCAACACTGAATTGATAAATATGGTATGAAATTTTCTTTTGCCCAACAAGAGATTCTAGATAGCAATTAATTAAGCGAGCCTCATTCTTTTCCATAAATTTATAATGCAAAGAAAGAAAACTACTGAGGTAGTTTCCCTCTTGGGTAACCGCAAGTTCTTTATCTAGACACTTAATTTTAAAGTCACGACCAACTTCAGGCTTTTTAATACTAAGCTTCTTAACCTTTCCAGGCTGAATCTTAGAGATAGTAGGTTTGTAAACTGGTAACTTGATTCTAGTGGCACATGAAAAGAAAAGAGATGCCAAAATGAGGTAATGAATTCGCAAAATATCGCTCCTTGATTTCACTAGTTTAAAAAATATCACACATTTATTCAACTTAAGGATTTTATTTGATATAGTGAGTCTTTAATCTATCACTAATGGAGTGCCTTGTGAGTACAATAAAGCCACAAAATGCAAAGGGAACAAGAGACTTTGGTCCTATTCAAATGAAGAGATTTGATTTCATCTTCGATACTATCTCCAAGCAATTTGAAAGCTTTGGTTTTATGAAAATATCTACTCCTTCAGTTGAAAAACTTGAGGTACTCACAGGAAAATATGGAGACGAAGGCGATAAACTTCTTTTTAAAATTCTTAATAGTGGAGATTATCTCAAAAAAATTACTGAACAAGAGTTCTTAGAAAAAGATAGAAAATCTATCACAAAGAAAGTTTCAGAAAGAGGTCTCAGATATGATCTCACAGTCCCATTTGCAAGATTTGTGGCCGGTAATCAAAATGATCTAGCTTTTCCATTTAAAAGATATCAAATAGCACCTGTCTGGAGAGCTGATAGACCTCAAAAAGGACGCTACAGAGAGTTCTACCAGTGTGATGCTGATATTATTGGTTCGGAGTCTATCCTTGACGAGGTTTCTCTAATGGAAATATTTGATAAGGCATTTAAGGCACTAAAAGTCAGTGACATTAGTATAAAAGTGAATAACCGAAAAATACTTCAGGCGTTAGCAAATCAAATGCAGGCAGGAGAGAGAATCACAGACCTCACTGTGGCCA
>DDIK01000076.1:9703-13174 GCA_002338505.1 Bacteriovorax sp. UBA1852 | reverse complement strand
TATCGAGTGGAGAAATTAACTCAAGTATAGATGATACTGCAGCCTAAAGAAAACGCTCTATAAGTCGACAGGTAAATGTATAATGAAAAAGTTATCAATGACCTTATTCATATTATTTATCAATATCACCATTCAAGCAGATGGTATTATTCACTGTGTTCAAGAAAATACAAAGATAGAAGACTTCGGAACTATAACCGGATTAGCTCTTTCAGAACAAAGCTGGTGGTATAAATTCAAAACGTTTTTGACAACTGTTGAAGATGTTCCTGTTCAGTTAGTTTCATTGTCGAAGTTTTATAAACTAAAAAGTAATACTGAAAAAGGAAAAGTTCTACAAGGTATCAGAGACAATTGTTCAAGAATTGGCGGTATAATTCTCGATGAAAGTATTAGAGATTTTACAAAAAGAGGACCAATTAGTTTTGCTGGTATCTGTATTAGAGATAAAGCCGTTTTAAGAGATAAGAATGTAAATTATGTAATAGTTCACTCAAATGGTTACGCTTCTTCAGGAAAGATGAAAAAAGCACTCATCTCAAAGGTGAATAATCAGTGCACCACAGAACATCAAGGTCAGATAGTAGGTGAAGTTAAAAAAGTTTCAAAATACATCGATAACTTCTACTATTTCGCTGGGGTCTGTAAAGTTAAGGCTAACTAGCCTTCTAGATTCACTATTCATCTTAAAAATTCTATGTGAAAATTAACCTCTAAGTATGACCATAGAGGGAAAATGAAAAAGAAATCCATTGAAATGCGTAACGCGACCTACAAAGATATTACGGGCATTAATGAGCTTGTGAAAAAAGTCTATCAAGACGATGGCTACAAAAGAGAAACTATTAGAGGTCAGATTTCAAACTTCCAAGAAGGGTGCTTCGTCATTCTTTTAAATGGAGAAATTGTAGCTTACTCGGCAAGTATAATTGTCAAAGAGAGCTGGGCACTTAAGAAACATACATGGAAAGAAATTACGGCAAATGGTTTCGGTTCTACACATGATAAAAATGGACAATATCTCTATGGTTATGAAACCTGTGTTGACCCTGAAATTAGAGGACATCGTCTAGGACAAAGAATCTATACTGCTCGAAGAAAACTCGTCAGATTTGAAAATCTCAAAGGTATTATTTTTGGTGGAAGAATACCTTCCTACGCAAAGAGATCTAAGAAATACCCAAATATTGAAGAATACATTCAACTTGTAAAAGATAAGAAAGTTAAGGACTCAATCCTTGGATTTCACATACGTAATAATTTTGAAATCATTGGGGTTCTGAACAAATATCTCCCAGAAGATCATGACAGTAAGGGATACGCCGTTCACCTGAAGTGGGATAACCCTGAATATCAAGATGTAAAAGACATGAAGCTTCAGCCAATGAGACCGAACTCTGTAAGAGTTGTTTCAGTTCAATATAAGCAAAGAGCCGTTAAGAGCTTTGATGAGTTTGCTCAAATTGTAGAATACTACGTTGATGTTGCCGGTGATTATCGTGCCGACTTTCTACTTTTTCCAGAATTATTTACCATGCAATTGCTATCGATTAAAAACGAAGAAGTTTCACCTGAAGTAGCTATTGAGCACATGACATCGTATACGGAAAGAGTCAAAGAGCTTTTTAGGAACCTTGCCATTAAATATAATGTTAATATTATTGCTGGGTCTCATCCCACAAAAATGGATGGTGAAGTTAGAAATATTTCTTACGTTTGTTTAAGAGATGGCTCTGTTCATCAACAAGCTAAGATTCACCCTACTCCTGATGAGAAATATTGGTGGAATATTAAAGGTGGGAATGAAGTTAAGGTTATCGATACAGATTGTGGACCAATTGGAGTTCTCATTTGTTACGACAGTGAATTTCCTGAGCTAACAAGGCACCTCGTTAACCAAGGTATTCAATTTCTCTTCGTTCCATTTCTCACTGACAATAGACAAGCTTTTGCTCGTGTAAAGTTCTGTTGTCAGGCAAGGGCCATAGAGAATCAAATCTATGTTGCAATGGCAGGGAATGTCGGGAACCTCCCAAGAGTAAAGAATCTCGATATTCAATATGCTCAAAGCTGTATCATAACTCCATGTGATTTTCCATTCGCACTAGATGGCATTGCTGCTGACACAACTCCAAATGTTGAAATGGTTGCCATCGCAGATCTTAGAATTGATACACTCTTAGAAGCAAGAGAAAATGGTGCAGTAAAGAACTTAAAAGATAGAAGACACGATTTATATTCTGTTGTTTGGCACAAATAGAGGAATACCTATGTTAAGAATTTCATCTAAAGAAGACTACAAAAATTCTTATAGAAACAGCCTAGAAAATCAAAATAGTTATTGGGAAGAAGTAGCTTCTACTTTTAAGTGGAAAGAGAAATGGGATGAAGTTCAAAGTGGAGACTTTGATAAGCTCAATGTGAAATGGTTTGATGGTGGAAAACTTAATATAACGGAAAATTGTATTGATCGCCATTTAAAGGACCATGGAAAGAAGCTGGCTATTATCTGGGAGCCAAATGATCCTTCACAAGAGAAGAGAACATTTACATACGAAGAGCTTCATCAAAATGTTTGTCGTTTTTCAAATGTATTAAAAGATATGGGTGTAGAAAAAGGTGATCGAGTTTGTTTCTATATGTCCATGGTACCAGAATTACTCTTTGGAGTACTGGCCTGTGCAAGGATTGGTGCTGTTCATTCAGTAGTCTTTGGTGGCTTCTCCGCAAATGCACTAGCTGGAAGAATTAATGACTGCAAGGCCTCTATCGTTGTAACCAACGACGAGGCACCAAGGGGAGATAAGAATATTCCTTTAAAACAGATTACAGATGAGGCCCTTAAGGCATGCCCTGAAGTAAAAGATGTTCTTGTTCTGAAAAGATCAAACAAAGACATAGATTTAGTAAAAGGCAGAGATCATCTTTTAAATAATTTATTAGATAAAGCTCACGACAATTTTGAGGCAGTAGAGATGGATTCAGAGTCACCACTCTTTATACTCTACACTTCTGGTTCAACAGGAAAGCCAAAAGGTCTTGTTCACACGACAGCGGGTTATATGGTATGGGCCAGCGAGACATTTAAACATGTTTTTCAAACTGGAAACAATGATATCTTCTGGTGTAGTGCTGACATTGGTTGGATTACTGGCCATAGTTACCTCACATATGGACCACTATTAAATGGTGCGACTCAAATTATGTTTGAAGGAATTCCTACTTGGCCTAACCCAGGAAGGTTTTGGGATATCATAGAGAAATATTCTGTCAGTCATTTCTATACAGCGCCAACTGCTATTAGGGCCCTACAAGCATGTGATCCAAAATTTCCAAAAGAAGCCGATCTTTCAAGTCTTAAAGTTCTTGGCACAGTAGGAGAGCCAATCAATGAAGAAGCTTGGGAGTGGTATAATAAAGAAATCGGTCAAGAAAGATGTCCTATTGTTGATACTTGGTGGCAAACTGAAA
>DDIK01000076.1:0-9502 GCA_002338505.1 Bacteriovorax sp. UBA1852 | reverse complement strand
ACTTGGTGGCAAACTGAAACAGGTGGAATTATGATCTCAAACCTTGCAGGTGTGACTGATTCAATTCCTTGTCATGCGACAAAACCTCTTCCAGGAGTTGAGCCTGTTCTTGTCAGTAATGACAACGAAGTTTTAGAAGAAAATCCTTCCGAAGGAAGTCTCTGCTTAAATAGACCATGGCCCGGAATGGCGAGAACTATTTATGATGATCACGAAAGATATAAGCAAACATACTTTTCAACTTTTAAAGGACGATACTTTACAGGCGATGGGGCCAAGCGTGACGAATCTGGAAACTATCGAATTACTGGTCGTGTAGATGATGTGATTAATGTTTCCGGTCACCGCCTTGGAACTGCTGAAATTGAAGATGCTATTGATGAGCACGAATCTGTAGTAGAGGCCGCAGTAGTTGGTTATCCACATGAGATTAAAGGTCAAGGTATTATGGCCTATGTAATATGTACGAACTTAGAACTTAATCAAGGTACCTTACTTGCAAATCTTAATAAGATTATTACTAAGCAAATAGGACCTATTGCAAAGTTAGATAGACTTATCATGACACCAGGTCTACCAAAAACGAGATCTGGAAAAATTATGAGAAGGATACTTAGAAAACTAGCTGCAAATGAGATAGATTCTCTTGGCGACACTTCTACCCTTCTAAACCCCGAAATCGTAGAAGTACTTATAGAATCTTTCCATGAGTGACTTATCGCAATCACAGAGATATGTTACTTAGAAATAAGAGGAAGAAATATGATTAATAAATTACTAATATTTACGTTAATAATCTTAACAAACTCTACTTATGCAAATTCAAAATTTGTCAAAATGACAATAAGTCCTTGGATTTCAAAGTGCCAGATAGAAAATAACGCAAAGAAATGCTTAAGCCCTATTTCTTTTACAGCTCCAATAGAAATGAATATAGAAATTAAAGAAGCCAATGGACCAGGCAGTGCGGCAGTGTCTACCTCTAATTTTGAAAGTGATAATCCACTACTCTTTGGCAAGGTAAAGTCTTTTAGTATTTTTCCGTATTCTAATAGTCCACATCCCCCTCATGTACAGTTTCAAACAATAATTGAGTCACCTATTTATCTTATGTGTGCTCATTCTATAAGCCTTGAGAATCTAGGCTCTATCCCCCCTCTTCTTTGCTCGTCTGATTATAACGGCGACAGACTAGGTGCAACAATCACATTTGGAAAGTTAGAACTTTAAATAGATATCTAACTTATTTATCAAAATAAATATGTATAATGACTAAATGAAAAAAGTAATATTTTGGTTTAGAAGAGATTTAAGATTAAATGACAATCACGGCCTATTTCAAGCGCTGAACAATTGTGAAAATGTCATACCTATTTTTATTTTTGATAAAGATATCCTAGGATACTTCAACGACCCTAAAGACGCGCGAGTGAGTTTTATTCACGATAGACTGACGTCAATAAATGAAGATCTTCAAAGTTCTAACTCAGCACTTAAGACCTATTGTAAAAAACCACTTGAGGCCTTCAAAGAAATTGTTGAAGAATTTGATATTGATGCCGTCTACTGTAATAAAGACTATGAACCTAGATCAAGGCATAGAGATGAAAAAGTAAAAGACTTTCTCTTTTCAAAAGGAGTTGATTTCTATAGCTACAAAGACCACGTAATATTTGAAGAAATGGAAATCACAAAAGCTGATGGTGGCCCCTATACAGTCTTTACTCCTTATAAGAATAAATGGCTTGAAAACTTTCAAGACTCTGACTGCAAATCTTATAAAAGTGAAAAATTAAAAGATAATTTTTTAAAACTGAAAAAAGAAAATATTATCTCTCTTAAAGAGATGGGATACGAAAAGAGTTCAATTGAAATACCAAAGGCACAAATTCAAAAGAAGAAATTAAGTGATTATAATGAAAAACGCGATTTCCCTGCAGTCGATGGAACAAGTCTCCAAGGAATTCACTTAAGATTTGGAACAATTTCAATTAGAGAATATATCAAGAAGGCAAAGGATATAAATGACACTTGGCTGAGTGAATTAATTTGGCGTGAATTCTATTCACAAATCCTTTTCAACTTCCCAAAAGCGGCTACTAGTGAGTTTAAAGAAAAGTATTCTGCAATTCCTTGGAAAAAGAAAGAAGACGCTAAAGAAGACTTTGAAAAGTGGAAGAATGGAATGACTGGCTACCCTCTTGTTGACGCTGGTATGAGAGAGCTCAACGAAACAGGTCATATGCATAATAGAGTGCGAATGGTTGTTGCATCCTTTCTCATCAAACATCTCCTTATAGATTGGAGGGAGGGTGAGAGATATTTCGCTAACAAACTTTTAGATTATGATCTCGCTTCAAATAATGGAAATTGGCAGTGGGCTGCAGGTTGTGGATGTGATGCAGCACCATACTTCAGAGTTTTCAATCCCACGTCTCAGCTGAAGAAGTTTGATAAAGAACTAAAGTATGTCAAAAAGTGGGTGCCAGAAGTGGAAACTGATGATTATCCAGAACCAATGGTAGATCATAAATTTGCTCGCGAAAGAGTATTAGAAGTCTATAAAGAAAGTCTTAAAAATTGATTAATCCTCCATTATTAGGTTATAAATAGAAGTGATATTTTATAGCTGGAGTTTGATCTGAAAATTTTTAAACATATAGGCCTTTTCCTGGCCGCAGGTATTGTTCTCTTTATCAAGTTAACGTCTCGAAAGAAATATATAGGCCTTGAAAACTTTGAAGAAGGAAAGAGACTTTCAAAGAATGGAAATGTTTCTTTGGCCATTTGGCATCAAAACCTTTTCACAGGTGTGATTTGCCTGCGGACTAAAATAGTATCTATGACTAGTCTTTCAAAAGACGGTGATATCGCCGCAAAGATATCAAGCTGGATCGCAAATGTTCATCCAACAAGAGGAAGCTCTTCAAAGGGTGGTCGAGCAGCAATGAATGAGCTTATTAAAATCTGCAATGAAACTCATCTCGATACAGGACTCACTATTGATGGGCCAAGAGGACCAAAGTTCATTCCAAAAAAAGGAATCTTCAAGATAGCCTATGAATGTAATACTCCAATTATTCCATACTATGGTATATCTTCACGAACAAAAGTCTTAAAGAGAAGTTGGGACAAGTTCAGATTAGGTCTGCCATTTTCAACAATGTATATCTACTATGGCAAACCAATACTTATCGAAAGCCTTAGTGACGAAAGTATAGAAAAGTACGCTAAGCTACTGAAAGAAGGTCTTTTTGAGATCGAAAAAAGTCATTTCCAGAAATATCCGAAGCATGCTTCTATGATAGAATCGCAAGAATAAATCTTCATTATATTAAGTAGTTATCCGATAACAAAATGTAACATATTACATTACAAGGATTACTATGAGAATTTTAAAAATTATTCTTATATTCTGTCACTCATATATTTATTCTCAAACATATAATATTTATCTTGATGCAGATATGAGTATCAATAAGAAGGCCGGAGAATCAATTAGAAATGGAATTATGTCAGCAATCGACTACTACAAAGAACATAATCCAAAGACAAAAATAGAGCTCACTTTGAAGACTCTTAATCATCGAGGAAATACACGAAGAAGCCTAGCGAACTTTAAAAAAGCATTAGCCGATGAGAAAATGATCGCCGTCTTTGGAGGACTTCATTCTCCTCCCCTTATTACAAATAATAATTTTATAAATGAAAGTAAAATTTTAACTCTCGTTCCATGGGCCGCAGGCGCTCCAATCACAAGGTCTAAAGTGTCAGAAAATTGGATATACAGACTGTCAATTGATGACAGTCAAGCTGGTGGCTTCATCACAAGAGAAGCATTAAAAGATGGTTGCAAGTCACCATATTTACTATTAGAGAAAACACCATGGGGCAAGTCAAATGAAAAGAATATGTCTTCGGCCCTAGCGAAAAATGGTATTAAAGGCTTTAACATTAGAGTCTTTGACTGGGGAATAACAAAGTCAAGTTCCTCTGAAATAGCACTTGATATTGCTGAGTCTGAGCAGGATTGCATATTCTTTGTCGGCAATACAAGCGATGCTAAGAGAATATTTAATGCTCTAGGAAGAAAGAAAGTTAAGCAAAAAATTTATTCTCACTGGGGTATTACTGGTAACAACAATGTAGAAATGGCAGAGATAATTTCTTCTAACAAGCTAGATGTTAGTGTTATTCAAACAAGTTTCTCTTTCGTTGATAAGAATTTAAATAATATCCAAAAGAAAATTGCTAAGTTCATTTTGAAAAAAAATAAGTATCAAAACTTAAGCGAATTAAGTCCTGTTAGCGGATGGGCACACTCATTTGATCTAACTCTCATTCTATTACATGCTATAGATAAAATAAAAATTAAAAAAGCTGATTCAATATCTATAATTCGCCACAGGATAAAAGAGAGTATCGAAGATGTTAGTAATATAAAAGGACTCATTAAAGTTTATAATAAACCATTTAATAATAATGAAAAATACAATTCACATGAAGCTCTCTCGTCTTCGGATTACACGATGAGAAAGTATCAAGAAGATGGAACATTAAGGTAATGGAAGATAACAGACTTAAGAAAGAATTTAAACGCTTCGTACTAGTTGCTTCAAGCGCTATTCTTTTGTCTCTTACTTTTCTCACGTCCCTACTTATCACTTACATAATCTTAGATAAATCACAAACTCAGATTGATTTAATATCAAATTTGAAAGCCAAGAAAGTCTCTAATGAATTTCAAAATATCATTTTAACACTCAAAGATCATGCACAGAAGCCTCTTATCGTTAACAACCTGATGCAGTACAATGTTAAGAACTCAAGTACAAGAGACTACTTTGAGTCATTATCGATCTTAGGAAATAGAGGAAGTTTCTCTATTCTCACCTTCGATCAAAACTATCTCTTTGGAAAGAATCCATACAATAAAAAACAATTTAAGCAGTTAATTAATGGTGGTTCTAGTTATCATATAGAGCTGGTAAATAAAGAAGGACTCTTCAGATTCCTTGTTCCCGTCGTACACCATGGCAATCCTGAGGGTGTTCTTATTTTTGAAACACAAATACAGAGTAATAATCTTTTTTCAAAAATCAAAGATCAAAAAAATAATTGGATTGCATATGAGATAAAGCAAAACGATATATCAATAAAGAGTGATGTACTAAAAAATCAAATCCTCAGGGGTCATCAAACAATAAAAATAAAAGAAGGTCTGACTTTCAATGTACACTATGACAAGTCTAAGCAATTACATGAAGTTTATCTTTATATTTTTCTCATATTCTTATCTCTTTCCCTGATAACATTTCTAATAAGCAAGTTCTTCTATGAAAGGGGTCTAATCGATTTAGTTGGTCCATATACGGAAACGATTAAAATTAAAGAGGAGCTTCAAAAAGCGCTTCAATTATCTGAAACACTTATAAACAGCTCGAGTCACCTTATCATTGCGACGAATACAGATGGAAAGGTTGTCATATTCAATAACGCTGCAGAGAATGAACTAGGATATAAAGCTGAAGATATTGTAAACAAAGAAACTCCAGCTCTATGGCATGCTCCAGATGAGGTTAAAGATAGAACCGATGAGATTAACAGTGAATACAACACAAACCTTTCTCCCGGCTTTGATACTTTTATATATCACGTACGAGAAGGTATTTCAGAAAAGCATGAGAACGAATGGACGTTTTCGAGAAAGGATAACTCAACCTTCGATGCAAAGCTTGTTGTTACGGCCATTAGAGATGGAGAAAAAAGTATAATTGGTTACCTCGGAGTTATTGAAAACATAACACTTATAAAAAAGGCGCAACAAGAAATTATACAGTCAGCAAAAATGAAGTCTGAATTCCTTGCAAATATGTCTCATGAAATTAGAACACCTATGAATGGTGTTTTAGGGATGATTGAACTCCTTGAAAGAAGTGAGCTTACACAAGAACAAATGAGTCTTCTTAAAACAATTAAAACAAGTGGGGATATACTACTTAACCTTATCAACGACATATTAGATGTATCAAAGATTGAAGCTGGAAAGCTCGATATTGAAAGTATCAACTTCAATATTCATGATGCTATTGATGAAGTGAGAAAAATTCTCACAAATAAAGCGAATGAAAAAGAAATAGATCTCGTTTTTATCAATAACTTTAAAAAAGATGAATTATGGATTCTTAGTGACAAAGTAAGATTTAAGCAAATTATAATTAACCTTGTTTCAAATGCTATCAAGTTTACTCATGATGGTTTTGTGAGAATTGAAATGCTTGGGCTTGAATCTAGATCAGAGGACAAAGTAGATATAATTTTTAAGATTCAAGATACAGGAATAGGCGTTGAAGAAGACAAAGTAGAGCATTTATTCGAAAAGTTTTCTCAAGCGGATTCGTCCATAACACGCATGTATGGAGGAACAGGTTTAGGACTAGCAATTTCCTCTAAATTAATCGGCCTCTTAAATGGTAGTGTTGAAGTAACTAGTGCTTACGGTAAAGGGACAACATTTGAACTTAAATTCACTTTCTCTAAAGGAGAAAAACAAGATACTTCTCACAAGAGAAGAAAGAAGGTCGAAGAAATAGAGTTCTCTAAAGACTATCCATACAAGATCCTCTTAGTGGAAGATAATCTCATCAATCAAAAATTTGCAACTCTTGCTCTGAAAAAACTTGGATACAGTATCGATATCGCCAATAATGGGAAAGAAGCAGTAAACATACTTGAGGAAAAGCAATATGACCTCATCTTTATGGACCTTCAGATGCCTATCATGGATGGAATTACTGCGACCGAGATTATAACGGAGAAATACTCTGATAACCCGCCTACAATCATCGCAATGTCAGCAAATGTTTTTAAAGATGATAAGAGGAAGGCCATTGAGGCTGGAATGAAGGACTTTATAACTAAGCCCGTTTCAATTGATCGAATAAAAGAAGTAATGATGGAAATAAAAAAGGAGTCCTAAGACTCCTTTTTAGTTATTTACAAAGTTCTTTAAGCTTTTCTGTATACGTTAGCTCTTCCCACGGCAAGAAGCCTTGAACGTCTCTTCCAAAGTGCGCGTACGCTGCTGTAGAAGAATAGATCGGTCTTAAGAGATCAAGTCTCTCAATGATTGACTTTGGCTTCATATCAAAGATTTCTTTAACTGCTGTTTCAATCTTAGAGACTTCAACTTTTTCAGTTCCATATGTATCAACAAGTAGTGACATTGGCTCACTTACACCGATAGCATAAGCAACCTGAACAAGAGCTCTATCAGCTAAACCTGCAGCAACAATATGCTTGGCAATCTGTCTTGCGCCATATGCCGCTGATCTATCAACCTTTGATGGGTCCTTTCCAGAAAATGCACCACCACCGTGAGCTCCATGCCCACCGTATGTATCGACAATAATTTTTCTACCAGTTAAACCACAGTCACCAGCGGGACCCCCAATGACAAATTTGCCTGTAGGGTTTAAGAAATACTTCGTCTTATTATCAATAAGGTCCTGAGGAACTGTCTTCTTGATGACTTCTTCCATAAGGGCCTCTTCGACCTGCTTTAAAGTCATACTATCAGAATGTTGAGTTGATATAACAACAGAATCAATTCTCTTTAACTTTCCATCTTCGTACTGAGCTGAGACTTGAGTTTTTCCATCTGGTCTAAAATCACCACAGACACCGCTCTTTCTCACATCAGATAATTTCTTAGAGAGCTTATGAGAGAGGTCAATAGTCATTGGCATAAATGATGATGTTTCATTACAGGCGTAACCAAACATAATACCTTGATCGCCTGCGCCCATCTCAGTAAATGTTCCTTCACCTTCGTTTACACCCTGAGCAATCTCTGGAGATTGCTTATCAAGAGCAACTGTCACACCACAAGTAGTTGCGTCGAAGCCCTTATCTGAATGGTCATAACCAATATCTTTAATCTTAGTTCTCACAACATCTTGAAAATCAATCTGTGCTTTCGAAGTAATTTCTCCAGCAAGAATAACAAGACCTGTTGTAATCATTGTTTCACATGCTACACGAGAAGCTGGATCATCCTTAAGCATTGCATCTAAAACTGCATCGCTAATTTGATCAGCAATCTTATCCGGGTGTCCTTCTGTTACTGATTCAGAAGTAAAAGTATAGTCCTTCAACATAGGTACTCCAATTAAATAAAAAATACACTAATACAGCTGATAACTATACAACTATTGATGGCCTTTAACAATATTAATAGTCTTTAAACTTGTAGAAATAGGTGAAAAGGTGGGGATCTCTATAAATAAAAAACTTAGATTCTTCGACTCCATAAAGAACCTTACCTCTCTTGTGAGCCCAGATCTCATAAAGTCGTCCTTTCTCGGTCTTTAATTTTCCAATAAATCTTAATTTCTTCTGCTTTAGCAGTCGCATATATTTCTTTTGGTTTTTAATCTTTGGACCAGGTAATTCAGGCCACTTCTTATACTCTTTCCATAGCTTTGCCATATCAATTCTTCCCACCATTGATGAGCGTGAAAAATATCTAGTTGCTTCAAAAACTGAAATTGGAAACTCAAGTACCTCCATAGCAAACTTAAGATTTTGTCTTCTCAAGCGTTTCGCTGACCTTGAAGCATCTGGACAAAAAATTCCTTTACTCGCTGGGATAAAGAAATATGTAAAAGAAAATTGTCCTTTTTTAAAAAGAACGTTCAGCCACTTATATTTTTCAAAGTTATTAACTCCCTCTGCCTTTAAAAAAGGATAAAGATCTTCACCTGGATCAATATCATTATAATTATCATTTCTAAGTCTATTAAGAACGACCTGAACAATGGCTCTTCTCTCACTTCCAAAGTCATTATCTAGAGGGCCTACTTCATGAAAGAGAATCGTTTCAATCGAAAAGAGAAGACGATAGAGAACTTCTTTGTCTGTCCAAAATTTATAGGCCTTCGCGATTTTTGAGTAAGTAAAGTCCCTCAATGATTTACGAGCCCTCTTTCTATTGGTTTGATAGTCCTTCAAAAAGTCTTGTGACTTCTTTGAATTAATGATTTTGTAATAGAAATTGATATCGTCTTGAATTTTATTCTGCCATTTCGCAACACGCTGCTTATGATAAGACACTCCTCTAAGGAGACTATTTTTTATAAATTCTAGTAATGACTCAATGTCGTATCTTAATTCTTCAGAATAGAACTCATCATCAAACTTTAAAAGTCTCAAGTATACTGTCGATATCATCGCCCTAAAAGACGTATCTTTTCTTCCACTTTTTGGATTAACGACTCCATCTTCGTAAATTTTTCTTTTAAAATATATTTTATTAGCGAGTGACTTATCTTTACTCTTAATTTCATCGTATGACTTTCGTAAGTTGAAATAATCAACAGGAAAACCGAAGGGGTGAAATATTTGTATTTGATTTTCTAGAAACGAAATAAGCTCACGATTAAACTTACTCGTTAAGGACTTTAAATTATTCTTTTGTCCTTTATATTTTTTATAGTTTTCC
>DDIK01000026.1 GCA_002338505.1 Bacteriovorax sp. UBA1852 | reverse complement strand
AAAGTATGTCTATGGTGAATTATTAGAGCATCCCCAATTAGAGGATCTATTAGAGTCCCTTTACTACTGAGAACTTAGATGGATTCACCTCTTTAATAGAAATAAAGTCGAGAGAAACTTTATTCCTCATGTGATTCATAAACTAAAAAAGAAATTTCATGTGAAATCAATTTTCTTGGCCATGGCATATTCAATGAGAAATATGCCATCACTTGATACTGAATACGCCCACTATCCGAAGAAATCACTTTTATTAGAGACATACTTTTGGAGATTCAAAGATATTAGATCTAAATTAAGCGGTTCTAAATATGTTTCATCAGCATTTACTTATCTCGTAAAGAAATCACCAGGTTTTTATCACTATCTAACGGCTTCTCTTTTAGGATGCGAGGCCAGATTAGTCGGTCATAATCATTTTACTGCTACAATGCTTGGATTATTTTCTAAGCTTGGTTACAAGGGAGATAAGTTTATAAAGGCTTTTAATAAAAGACGCTATGATAAAGAAGGTCTAAGTTACGTTAAATATCTTTTAAAAAAGCAAGGCTTTAAAGCCGGTGTTGAAACAGGTTACGAGGCCGGAATGTATGGCTCTAGAGTCTGCGGAAAATATGTGAAAAGCCTTAAAAAGGAACATAAGCACGATAGAAAAGTTTTAAGAGAGTTACTTAAGAATGAAGTAGATGAGATTGAAGACTCTTTTGATGATCGTAAAAAAGCAGTGTTTAGTGAATATGTAAGTCGAAAAAGAGAAATTGAAAGAGCTACGAGAGAATCTCTAAGGATGAACTCACGTGGTATAAGTCATTTTATATATCGTAAAGAAAAAGCAAGACTAAGAGAAGTTACGCTTAGTTATTTTCATCAAATTGAAGCAATTAATGGTCTTATTGATGAAAAAATAGATGAGTTAGCACATCAAGACAGATATAAAAAGCTTTTGGCTGATCAAAAAGATGAACTCATGCCAGTTGACTTGTCTCGAGCCTACTAACTAAAGAGTATTAATAAGACAGAAAGTATTGCGAATAAAACGCCGAAGCCTTTTTGTATATTAAAGCTTATTCCTTCAACGAAGTAATCCCATAATGCACTTGTTACCATTTGCGCTGCGATTAAGCCGACTGTCGTTTTAACAGCGCCAAGCTTATAAATTGATAAGGGAAGACCTGCAACAAAGAGAAAACCCATTACGCCAGGAATGAGATACCATAATTTAAACTCTGAAGTTTTTAGTCCAATGAAGTCAGGGAAGCTTTGTGGACTTGTTCGAACAATGAAATAGAATATTATACATACAAGCAGAGTGATGATATTTCCAAGTAACATCGTATAGGTGAGTCCAATGGAGTTACTCATAACACGATTAGCAGCTCCTTGAAGAATACCAATCATACCAAGCAAGAGTGGAACTAATATAGCGAGATTCATAATGACTTCTTTTTTAGGAGTTTAAGACCTTTTAAGTAATCTCCCTCTGGAAACCCTTTTAAAGATGGACAGTCTTCAGTCAATTTTAAATGACCTGTGATGCTAAAAATATTATCTTTATTATATTCTTTGATTTTTGATTCAAATTTATTTCTTGTAATACTATGTGTATTTAAAAAGATAAGAGCTTCACCCTTTTTATTCAATAGCTTGTTAAACAGCGGCAACAAGTCTTTATAGGTATCAATTGCCTTGGTTCGTTTCTTGCCATCTGTTGAAGAGCTTGGAGGGTCGCATATGATAGAATCAAATGTCTTACCTTCTTTGATCAACTTTTGAAGGACTGGAAGAGTCGCACCGACAATACTTAAATGTTTCTCTGTTAAATCATTTAAAGATAAATTGTCTTCTAGGACTTTTATATACTTCTTTGATAAATCAACACTTGTTACTGTTTTTGCACCATCGTTAAGTGCAAATAGAGAATAAGCCCCAGTGTATGAGTAAAGATTTAAAACATCTTTGTCCGCAAATGATCCTGATAGCCTATTTCTAATCGCCGCCATATCGGTATAAATACCAATGTCATAGTTTTGATTGAGCTGTATTTTATATTTTACACCAAACTCTTCAAGCTCAAATGAGTCCTCTTTGACCTTCTTGCTGAGGCACTGGAAAATCTTTGCTTGTTCTTTATTTCTCTTTTGAATCCAAACCTTATCATCTTTAAAATACTTTCTTAAAAATGTAATAAGTGTTTTTTCAAAGTGTTGCCAAAAACTAGAATATAATTGAAGAAGTACTCTATCTTTTAAAACAATAATATATAAACCAGGAAGTTGATCAGCTTCTGCAAAACATAAGAAGTAATTTTCACGATTAAGATTGAGTGACTCTCTAAATGTCTTTGCTTTTTCTAGCCTTTGAGTAAGTTCTTCTTTGAATGTCTTATCTGTAAAAGTATCATTCTGATGAATAATAGACCAAACTCTAGCTTTAACTTGAGAGTGTTCTGGGTCGTTTAAAAGCATTACTCTTTCATTCTCACCAGTCTTCGACCAGAGAAAGAGATCTCGGTTTGGAAAGTTTAAAGAGTATTTATCTTTGGTGACCCAAGGATGGCCTTTCTTGATATGCTTAATGCTCGCGGGATGAAGCTCTACTCGCTTGCTCATTTTTTTGCCTACTATTTAAATTCTCTTCCAATATACGCAAGAGATGATTAGTTAATTTAAATGGGTCTTCAACATCATGAATGCCCATTTCATTTAGATCCGCGAAGGTTTTTTCATCAATCTTTCTAAAAGGATCAATACTTGCACAGATATCTTTGAGTCTTTCAAGTTGTTCATCAGACATCTGTCCATGACTACTTATTTCAGCCGCCTTGGCCTCAAGGTCGTTTCTTTTTTGAAATGTTTCTTCTGAAGTATTCATATTCTTCCTTATTCCAAAATTGGCGTGATACGTCAATAGGTGGAGGAATTAATGATTTATCTATCTTTTTCAATTGTTGCGCTAGTTTTACTATTATTTGATTTTAGTGACGCACTGACTCGTGTTACTGATGTCATTAAGTCTTTTTCAAAGAAGTTTATAAAAAGAAGTGCCTTTAATCAGGGAAAGGATCTCTATGATATAATGATCCGTAATAGTATTGATGATCCACACCTTGAGGTACCTCACTATAAGTTCTATGATCGTTTATTTCTTAGAGTTAATGAGGCCGCCAAAAAGCTTGGAGCACAACTTATAAAGCCAATGAGCATTATAAAGAAGAGTCTCTTGCAAGATCTGGCATACGAGAAAAAGATACAAGACTTCTATATTCAGACAAACTTTCAATTCTTAATCATGATGACAATCTGCTGGCTTTTTACTCTTTATTCAAGTCACTTGCTTGGGGTGAGGCAAAAAGTCTGGGTCCAGATTGCATTATTAATATGGCAAGTCGCGGGAGTTTTAAGCTTCTCATTAATATTTAAGGCCAAGCGAGATCATATACAGAGGTGTTTTTCACCAATTTATCTCAATTTCCTTTCATATCAGTCACTTTTAAGTGTTTCTTTGCCGATTGCGTCCATAAGAAAACTATGTGACTTTAACGCTCTGAGTAGGGTTAGGTATAAAGGTATCGACTTTTATTTGAGAAGGTTCTTTAGTCTAGTAACTTTGAGAGAAAAGTATGGCAAATCAACAGAAGAAGACTTAGATCTCTTACTTGGTGATATCAATGGTTTTTATGAAGTATCTTTAGAGAAGCTTCTTCGTCAATTAAATGTACTTAAGTTTGTCTGGCTATGTGTTTTCTTTCTCTCTACTTACTTAGCTTCTGTTTATTCTTCTCTTGTTAGTGTATTAATTTAAGCACCAGGACTTGATAACTTCATTCCTAAAGGTATAGAATCACAAAAAATTAGAGGGAGTTAAATATGAGTCAAACAAACGATAAGCAAATTATATATTCAATGAATAAAGTTGGGAAAGTCTATAAGAGTAAGCATGTTCTTAAGAACATTTCTCTTTCATATTTCTATGGTGCTAAAATTGGTGTCCTTGGTCTCAACGGGGCCGGTAAATCAACTCTACTTAAAATTCTTGCAGGTACGGATACTGATCATTTAGGAGAAACTCATCTGGCTAAAGGTTATACTGTTGGCTATCTCGAGCAAGAGCCATCTTTAGATCCTGAAAAGACAGTTAAAGAAGTTGTACAAGAGGGTTGTGCAGAAACTGTAAAAATGCTCAAGGACTTTGATGAAATTTCTATGAAGTTTGCCGAGCCAATGAGTGATGAAGAAATGAATAACCTACTTGAAAAGCAAGCTAAGCTTCAAGATAGATTAGATACTGCAAATGCATGGGACTTGGACTCTCGCCTTGAATTAGCGATGGACGCTCTTAATTGTCCACCATCCGAAAAGAAATGTGGTGTTCTATCAGGTGGGGAGAAAAGAAGGGTTGCTCTTTGTCGTCTGTTACTTGAAGAGCCAGATATTCTTCTTTTAGATGAGCCAACTAACCATCTTGATGCTGAGACTGTTTGGTGGCTCGAGAGACATTTACAGCAGTATAAAGGTACTGTTATCGCTGTAACCCACGATAGATATTTTCTTGATAATGTTGCTGGTTGGATTCTAGAGCTTGATAGAGGCCAAGGGATTCCATTTGAAGGGAACTACACCGATTGGCTTGATACAAAAGCCAAGCGACTTTCTCAAGAAGAAAAAACAGAATCAAAGAAGCAAAAAGCGATGAAAGAGGAGCTTGAATGGATAAGATCTAGCCCAAAGGCTAGACAAGCCAAGAGTAAAGCCAGAATTAAGAATTATGAAGAACGAGCTAAAGAATCTCAAGAGAAAAGAAATGAGACAAATGACCTCTTTATTCCACCAGGTCCGAGACTTGGAAATAAGGTTATCGAAGCCCACGGTGTATCGAAGGCTTTTGATGATAAACTACTTTATGAAAACCTAGAGTTTAAATTACCTCCAGGTGGTATTGTTGGGATTATTGGTCCAAACGGTGCTGGTAAGACAACTCTTTTTAGAATGATGACTGGAGAAGAGAAGGCGACATCTGGTGAATTCCAGTTTGGTGATACCGTTGAGCTTGCTTATGTCGATCAGGGGAGGAACCTTGATCCAGAAAAAACAATTTACGATATTATTGCAGATGGAACAGAGTTTATTAAACTAGGTGAGCAAGAGGTAAACTCTAGGGCCTATATTGCGAAATTTAATTTCTCTGGTGAAGATCAGAAAAAGAAAGTCTCTGAACTTTCTGGTGGAGAGAGAAACCGCGTTCACTTGGCAAAGGTTTTAAAAGAGGGTGGAAATGTTCTTCTTTTAGATGAGCCAACCAACGACCTTGATGTAAATACTCTTCAAGCGTTAGAAAAAGCCCTTGTCGATTATGCTGGTTGTGCCGTTATTATTTCCCACGATCGTTTCTTTCTAGACCGTTTGGCCACACACATCCTTGCCTTTGAAGGGGAAAGTAGTGTTGTTTGGTTTGAAGGGAACTTTGCAGACTATGAAGAAGATAAAAAACGTCGACTAGGAGAAAATGCTATTAACCCTAGAAGATACACTTATAAGAAACTAACAAGAGACTAATTTGTTAGAGGTCTTTAAGTTCGGCGGTAGTGTTGTAACTGATGCTACCGCACTAAAAAAAATCGCTAGTATCATCTTAGGCTCTCCAAATGCTAAGTATATTGTTCTATCTGCCACGTTCAATACAACAAATAGATTAGAAGATATACATAAGAAGTTCTACACCGGAGATGAGTCCTATATCCAAGATCTTACTCTTCTTTTAAGTGATCACTTAAAAATAGCTCGAGATTTAAGTCTCAGTATTGACGAAAGTCTTGAACAAATATTTTTTAAAAATATCAAAGATCAGGTCTTAGATAGTTTAAGTAATGACGAGTCTCTCGACTACTTCTACTCAATTGGTGAGATGGCATCATCTTTTATTTTAGCAAGCTATTTGAAAAGCCATTCGCAGAGATATCAATTCTTAGATATAAGAGATTTTCTTGTAACTAATTCTATTCCTAATCAAGCTGCTCCTATGCTTTATAAAACGAGAGAGAAGTTAGCTAAAAACTCTTTAGATACGACTTACATTACTCAAGGCTTTATAGGGCGTTGTGTTGATGGGAAAACACGTACGCTTGGACGAGAGGGGTCAGATTTTACAGGAGCTATATTGGCTTGGTGTATCGATGCTAATGCTTTGACTATATGGAAAGATGTCGATGGGATTTATAATTGTGATCCTATTAAGTTTCAGCGCTCTCAAATTATTCGAAACTTGTCATATCGAGATGCGAGCCTCTTAACAGATAAAGGTGCTAAAGTTCTTTTTTCAAGAACAATGGAGCCTCTAGAGAGACAGGGAATAAAATTATTTGTACGTTCAATCTTTAGTGACCATTGCGGTACTGAGATAGGTCAGACGAGTGATTTATTCTACAGTATAACAGCAAGAAAGTATGATGAAGATAATTCTGTTGTCTCAGTGGTCTTTGACAGCTCAGCTACGCTAAAATCCTTCATCTCTAACTTTAATTTCGTTAATGGCCTTTTCGAGGAGGGACCAACTTTTTTAAGCTTTTTGATTAAGCGAGATACTGAAGAGAGCTTAATTGAGAAACTTCTTGAAGACTTGGGTAAACTTGATTGTAAATAGGGTTATTCTTTTCACATCCAATGACCTCAATAATTTCAGAAACTCTTTTGTTTTTAACAAAAACCACAATATCAATATTTGAGCAAATTAATTTGTATATGTGCTCATAGTCTATGTTAGAGCCCGTTTCAGAATATATGGAGAAGAGCAGAGCGAGCCTATTTAATGAATCTGTAGCACTATTTGCATGAATAGATGTCAGAAATCCATTATGGCCAGTGTTCATAGCTAAAACCATTGGAACTACTTCTTGAGAACGGATTTCTCCTAAGATGATTCTATCTGGTGACATCCTTAGCGCATATGAACAGTAGTCTTTCATCTCTTTATTAGTATTACCATTTGCCAATAATCTTGTAGCAAATTTATGCTGAAGAGATATCTCTTTAGTATCTTCCAAACAAACAATATGTTCAGTTGGATTGATTTCTTTAATTAAGGAATTTAGAAAAGTTGTTTTACCAGAGCCTGTAGACCCTGCAACGATTATATTCTTCTTAGTATCAATATATTCCTGAAACTTTTCTTTTAGGTCTGAATTTACAAAGTCTATAAGATTAAATTGAGATTCTGAGAGTTTTCTTAAAAATATTTGATGTCCCTTTGTTCCCTTTATAGAGTTATTCACTAATGAACACCGATATGAACAACCAAATAGTTCGAGATGAAATGATGTAAATGGAGAACTGTAGTTCCATTCTTGTTTAGATTTATATGCCAGTAGTTCCAATGATGTATTAAAGTCATCAATACTAATACCCTCGAGTTCATAGTATTCTTTTTTATCATGAAATATGAGGCATATTTCACGAGCATTATTAATTATAATTTCATTGGCATTGAGCTCTGTTAGTTTTTTTAGAAATATTTGATTATAAACATTCTCGTACCAGTCAATAATTCTTTCATTATTTATAAGTGAGTCTCTCTCGATATTGTTTTCATAAGATATTTCTTCAATGATCTGTTCAAAACCTATGTGATGAGTTTTTTCCATAAAGCTTTTAAATTTTTTAATAAATAATTTTCTTACATAAGTATCGATATCTACATTTTGCATTGATTACCTCATTCTTAACATAGCTATCGCCATGATTTTCTTGTATGTTTTTGTTTTTGACTTTGATTTAAAGATATTTGCTAATATTGGAATCTGGTTTAAAAGAGGGATTGATGTTTCACTTATATCCTCTGTCTGTAAACTAATTTCAAATAATTCTATTGGTTCATTGATGACAAGTTGAACAGATGAGCTTTGTGCAGTACCTGAAATTTGAGGGTTATCATTTAAACTCTGTATAGGCCTAGAAATATTATTCTTATATTTAATTTTATATTTATCTCCATATTTTTTCACAGTGGCCCTTAGTTTTATTCCAGCAAACTTCCAAGAAATATTGCTTGTTCCAAGTGTTGTATTTGTAGACTTATAAGGTATTTCAGTTCCAACACTAATTTCTAGAGGTGTATCTAGACTTATCTTTGCTTTTGGTTTTGAAAGAGTCGAGATATCATATTTTCTATCTTTGATATTTACTAAGTTCTTCTTTAACGATGAAAATTTCGAATTTAATATATTTTCAAGACTCAACGATATTTCACCTAATCCTAGATCTACTTCCTCACCATCAAGACGTTCAATTTGAAAGAATCTAATTTCAAGCTCTAGGTTCTCTCTATTCCATTTAAAGGGAGCGACAACAACCTTTGCATGGTATTTTGATTCCACTCTATTTATAAGCTCTTTATGTTTAAAAGTAGTGGAGGTTGTATGACATAGAAGTTTTATACCTTTAAAACTACAAGAGATTTCATCAAGATATTGATCAAAGAACTCATTATATATATTAGATATAATCTGGTTCTTAAGTCTCTTTGAAATAGCTAGTTCGGATGGGATGGCAAATTTATACTCTTCTATAGACGTATTTAATGCGCGGTAATCATCTTCATCATCAATCTTACCCTTGATAAATATTGAGCCAGCTTTTATTTGTGTTTCGATACCACCGATCTGTTCAATTCGCTGTTTCATTTCAAGAAGTTTGAGGTAGCGGTTTTTAGACAAAACAAAAATTTTTATTGTCTTGAAGGCGTTCCCTGTTCCAATCTTTAGTTCTGAAAAGCCTAGCATCTTTGCGTTAATCATAAGTTTTTTACGCTTTGAGTTGTATTTTATATTGATGACGTCTTTATTGCCTATGACGTAGCTCTCTACTGATGCTCCTGTCATTTCATATACTTGGCCTTTTGAAAGCGTGATCTCATTATCAAAGTTCGCCTCCGCTATTGCTAAGGTAGCGAAACTTATGAAACAAATTTTGACATAGTTTGTGATATTTAGTAAAAAACTCTCTCTATATAGACGAAATACTATTATAATAAAATAAAGATACGCGAGGAGTTTAACCATGGTTTCAAATACTAGAGTTACAAGAAACAAAAGAGATAAGAAAGCAAAGAAAATGGGTACTAAGAGAAAAGCTACTAATAGAAACAAGGGGACTACTCCTAAGTTTAAAATTCATATTGATTAATTTTTAATAAAATTTAATTTATATATAAAGGGGAGCACTGCTCCCTTTTTTTTATTCTAATATTTGGGAAAAGCTTCTTTTTAAAACTTCTTTCTTTGAGCTTTTTAGTTCAATATCATTCTTTCTAAAGCAGAGGTGTAGAATACTTTCTTTGTAGTTTTCCTTGCATGGCTCCTCACTCTCTACGAAAGTCCATAAGCTTAAGAGTCCTTGTTTTTCAAAATGTTTCTTTGCTATGGTTATAGTTTCTTTAGATTGTTTATCGTATGTGATTATTAGTGATTCCCTTGCTTGAGAATATGACAAAATTGTACACAGACAAATTAATTTAGAAAATAATTTCATAAGGACCCCTTTTATATTTTTTTATTACTTTTTTATTTTTGAAATAAGGATATGAGTAAAGTTTTGTTCTCTTGTTTTTAACAATGTTGACTAAGTCAGATTTGTTAACGGCTACTAGATATCTCTCTGTCTCATCTATAGAATTATCGTTCTCTATTTGTTTTAAGAGATATGCTTTTTCAATAACTCTATTATTTCTCTCATCAAGAATAGTTATAGGACTTGCTTCTCCTGTAAGAATGGCCCTGTTCTTAAGATTAAGACTTAAGCTTTCATAGTTGCTTAGATCAATTGACATTTTTTGAGTCTTGATTTCTTTATTATTGTCCATAGAAATAAAAAGAAATATGTTCGATAAGAGAATGAGAATGATTGATTTGACAATCATTTGTCTCTTGAAGTTCTTCTCTTTCGCCTTATCAAAGATAATCTCTGGAGATTTCAATCCATTCTCTTCTGAACTTCTCAATTTCTCTAATTTTAGCTCTTTCAATGTGCAGCTCCATTTTTAAAAATATCATTGTTATAGTGCATATGAGCCCAATCCATAATAATGCTTCAATTGTTGCAAAGCCTTGGTGTTGATTTCTTTTGAAGAAGCCTTGAGACTTAGACCTTTCTTCTGAAAATTTAATTCGATATAAAATAAGTTTTCTAAGGGACTTAATACTCTGTGTGGAGTATGTAGAACTTTGATTTTCCATTTCTTTCTCAATTTGATTATGCCAAGACTGTTTCTCTTTGCTTTTAATTTGCCATAAAATGGTTTGGACTTCATAAACATTGCTTTATTCATTTTCGTACACTTGTCGTTACTTAATAACTTTGATGTGTGAAGTATGATTAAGGTATTACCAAGTTGTATTAATGACTTTTTAAGCTTTAGATATGAACTCGCTGCAGGTGTCAGAAGTATCATCGGAAGCGCAGCTAGGGCCAAGTTAAGTTTATGAAGTCTATCTGATAAGTTCTGAGTACTCCGGACAAATACCTTTGTACATAAGTAGGCGTTTGATCTAAATTTTAAAAGCTTGTATTCTTGTAAGGATTTAGAAAGTAAGCTCAGTCCAAGCAGTATGATAAGTGTTACCAAAGGAAAACTTATCAGGCTTAGAGTTCCTCTACTATTAGATAATATCTCCTTAAGTGTTTTCATTTCTTTTATTTCCTCAACTTCTTTTCAATTAACTGATCTTTAAAAGCATAAGATTTATTAATGCTCTTATATGTGACTCTGAAGTTTGCCTTTCTCTTTTCCTTGATAGCTAATTTCTTTTGAAAGATGTGTGCTTTTAGTGAGTACTTTAGACAAGAGATATTATTCTCATTTGAATTCATCGTATTTAATCTCTTTGTTATTTCAATGAACGCGTTACTTGAAAGTTCATTTCGACATCTCATATTCATCAGAATCCCAACGGAATGAGCTGTCGTCGTGAACAGTAAAAGTGTGGATATGGTTGTGCTCAGAATATACATTAAATTTTTATCGTACTTATGATTTTCTTGCTTGTTCTTTCAAGTCTTGTATTGACCGATTCACCAATTCCTTTTACGGCGGCTAAACAGACAACTCCAATAAGACTTGTGATAATCATGTATTCCATGACTCCTTGACCTTTATTTGTTTTTAAAATTTTTTTAATCACTTTCATATAACCTCCCGTCAGTGTGAAGGGGTTATAACGAGGATATTGGTTCGATGGCCATTGTTGATCACTGTGGTATGTTATTTTCTCTGATAGGAAAAAATGTTCCTTTTTAACCTGAAATTTCAGGTAGTTGCTAGAAATCACTAGGGAACCTAAAATGTCTATATGGATGAAAAAAGTAATTTTTATGTTTTTGAAAAGAAAGAAGTTCTCCTCGTCATATTATTTGTGATCTTGGTTTCAGTGACTTCGTTTTTATTTGGTCTTAAAATTGGATCTAGTTATTCATTTGAGAGTTCTGGAAATACTGAGGCCGAAAAAAGTCTCTTAGGTAATGAATCTAAGTCAATTGAGTTTATTTCAAAAGAAGAAGAGCAGGTAAAAGAACTTGTGAAAGAGGCTCCGACTGAAAAGAACGATATTAATGAAAAAATTCAGGAATCATTAAAGTCAAAAATTATGAATGAATTCTCTGATCAAAATAAGAAGTTTCTTGATCAAGGAAGTAAGCAAAAAGAGAAAGCTCAAGATTCAAACGATTCTGCCGCTCAGAATGAAGTTTCAATGGATTCTCCGGTTGTTGAAGAACAGAGTGATGAGATCGTTAAAAAAGAAGATAACTATTCAGGTAAATACACTATTCAATTAGGATCTTATCGAACAATTTCTGAGGCAAAGGAATTTGCAGAAGGCTTTAAGGTACTTGGTTATTCACCAGTTATTAATGAAGTCGAAATTCAAGGTAGAGGTAATTGGTTTAGAGTTAGTCTTGGTGTTTTTGATAACCTCGCTGGAGCTAAAGACTATATTCTTCAAAATAAATCGCTTTTTGCAGAGCGTGACTATGTATTCATCCAATTTGACTAATATACTATTCTAAAAAATTATGATAATTTATTTTCATAAGGAAGTCCTATGAAGAATAACGTCTATACTCTTATCATGGCCGGCGGTAAGGGAACTCGTTTATGGCCGGAATCAACTGAACAAAAACCAAAGCAGTACCTCGCTATTGCTGGAGATCACTCATTATTAGCTCAGACACTTAGTCGCTTTAGTAACATTGTTCCCAAAGAGAATAGATTTATTGTCACCACAAAAGATCAAGAAGAGTTGGCCGAAGAAAACTCAACTAACTTAGTTAATAAAAATGGGCTAATTTTTGAACCATCGGGTAGAAATACTGCTCCTTGTATTCTCTTATCATTAGCATTCTTAGAGGCCAAGCATAGTGCTTCTGAAGATGATATTGTAGCCGTTATGCCTTCAGATCATGTTATCTTAGATACCAATGGATTTGAGAAAACGTTTAGTGAAGCTGTTGAGCTCGCAACAAACTCAGATACGATTGCAACTATCGGTATCAAACCTCATTTCCCTCATACGGGCTATGGTTATATTAAGCTTGGAGCTGAAGTAAGTAACGGTTTTAGAGTTAGTGAGTTTAAAGAGAAGCCTAACGTCGATGTTGCTACAGAGTATCTGAAGTCGGGAAATTACTTATGGAATGCGGGAATGTTCATGTCTAGTTTAGGGCGTTTTAAAGAAGAGTTCTCTGTGCATGCCCCTGAGTTATTTAGTTTCTATAAAAAACTTGTTCAAGCCATTTCAAGAGATGAAGATATCTCAGAAATTTATAGTCAGCTCCCTAAAGATTCAATTGATTATGCCATAATGGAGAAATCCGACAAAGTTTCCATTGTGAAGGCTGATTTTGATTGGAATGATTTAGGTTCTTGGGAAGCAATGGAAGCCGTTTTAGAAGCAAAAGATGGTAATACTCTTATAGAAGATAAGGGCAACTTTATTGAAAACTCTAAGGGCAATATTGTCTATGCTCCTAACCAACATGTCTCATTGATAGATGTTGATGATCTTGTTGTTGTATCAAATGATAAGTCTCTAATGGTTGTTCCTAAGGCCCAGTCTCAAAAAGTTAAACATATTGTTAATCATCTTAAAGAAAGTGGAAATAAAGACTTACTTTAAAAAGAAATACCAAGTCCTAGAGTAAGTGACATCCAAGATGCGGTTACTTCTATTTCTGGGTTTGACGTTGTATCTTCTAAAGAGTGGAGATGATGATCAACTCTTCCAATAAATGACCATGAGTCATTTAGCTTTCTTTTAAGAGCGTAGCTTGTCACAAGTCCAAAGCCAGCCAGATCATTAATGAGTACGTCAGATGAAACTTGACCATAGACTATCGCTGCAGAGAGTTCATCGGTGAAACTTTTTGAAGATAGTATCTCTCTTGGAAGAATTGAAGTTCTATTAAAGCCAAAACCAAGTTCGATAGTTGAAAGTGTTTCTTCGTCAGCATCAAAGTTACCTGTTAGAGAAGTTGCTTCACTTATTGAGATATTTGATGTGCTACCTATAAATGTAAGTCCATAACTCTGTGCATGTGTTGAGTATCTGATGTTGAGTCCTGAGAGTCTCGAGACTCTTAGAGGTGATGTTGGTAATGAATAAGAAAATTCAATTGAGTGACGTCCGATCGCCTTGTCATTGGTTACTGTGTAATTGTGAACGCTTGCCTCTTCAGTGTTGAGATTTATGAGCTCAAGCTCTTCATCCGAAGATAGGGCATGAGTTCTTGAAGAAAGTAGAGCGAGCATTACTATAATTCTATTTAATAGTTTCATTTTGTTTTCCATTTTTTATTTCTTTCCACCTAGGACAACTCTATCAAAAACTTCTCCTGGAAGTTCATCGACTCCTATGAGTTGGGCAAGTTGAACTTTTAAGTTAAAGTAATTCCACTTCAGTTCAATCTCACTCGCTTGGGTACTGAAGTTTTCATATAGGGCCAGTTGGAAGTCTGTATAATTTCCTTTTCTTTCAAGGTAACTATCAAGTGCTAGATCAAGCCGATTTTTTAGAGATGGAACCCTTGAACTAAGGATCTTTAATCTGTCATCGATATTTCTAAATTGATGGTAGATTTTAGCAATCTTCTTTTCAACTGCACGTCTTGTTGCCTCATGACCTATCTCGGCATTCCTCATTGAAAGTCTTGAGTTTGCTAGTGTCCTCTTATTTAAAAGACCACCATCTCCAAATATACTCCATGTTGCATTTATTGAGGCAACGACTTCGATACTATTTCCAGTATTGGTTGCATAATTTGTTGATGAGTCCGTTCCAAATTGATGTTTGTATGATCCAAGGTCAACACTGATTTTAGGTAGAGGAAGGTTGTTTCTAAGGGCAATTTCATAATCTCTATGAGTCGTTCTTTGATTGAGCTTTGTGGTTTTTAGAAATGGAGAATTCTCATAAGCTATTTTGAAAGCACCATTATTTGTGATTTTAATTTTAGTATATTTGAACTCGTCATTTAGGACATACTTGATTTGTGCAGGGTCATTTAGTAACTCTGCCATATTTTCATTCTCCATTTCAAGATCAAGCTTTGCCTGATAGTACTCATCTTGCGCTCGCAGGTAGTCACTTCTACTTTGGTAATATCCATGTTTAGAGACTTTCTTTAAAGGTACTTTTTCACGATTCAGGCGGTACACAAATGAGGCGTTTCTAAGCTGCTGTTTTTTTAGTTTTACAACTTCGTTTAAATAGAGAAGTTTAGTATAAGTGAGAATAAGGTTTTGTCTTAGGTCCCTTGATTCTTCTTTTTGCACTTCAACACTTCTCTCTATTGTTTCCTTTGCATTAAGAAAACTTAAGTAGTCTTTTCCCCAGTTAAAGATTGTGTAATCTTCAACTTCAAGTCCAAAAGATCCTGTTGGTGTTTTTGATGTTCTATTGTCATTAGAGCCTTCAAAAATAGTTCCAACTCTTTGAGAATCACTCTTAAATACGAGGTTGAGATTTGGAAACCAAAATTTATCTTTCGTATCGCTTAATTGATTAAGAAGTATTGTGCTCGTGTTCTTTCTAATTTTTTCGTCGTAATTCTTTCTTAAGCCTTGTTCAAGAACTAATTCTAGATTGAGAACTTTTGTGGTTCTCTTGAGTTCACTAAAGTCCTCTGAGGCCTCTTCAATGTACATTTTATCTTTATAGGTATGACCTGACTGTGCAAAAGCAGGTAAACTCCAAACAAGTAAAGTTGATAGAATAAGATACATAAAAATCCATTTTTGTGTGTGTTGTTAAAATATTGTAGGTAATTAGATGGGAATTGTGAATACTTTCTTAGAGTTTTATCCCAGGGCAGCCTCTACGAATAATATCTTCTTCTGTGTGACGGACTTCAAGGTTGGTGAGGATTATTTCTCTCTTGATGCTTTGAAGGTTGGTAATGAGCTTCTTTCTCACACTCTCTTTTTCTGCAGGAGTTCGTGATTGTAGTTTACTA
>DDIK01000050.1 GCA_002338505.1 Bacteriovorax sp. UBA1852 | reverse complement strand
TCATAAGATAACCACTCATTAACCTCTAAATTTTCAAAGTCTATTAAAGATTTCTTTTGACCTTCAAAATCGAGGACAGCATCAGGCTTAACATCCTTTAGATACTCGTATCCCGTTAGGTCTTGTGCCTGTAAAATTCCACAAAAAATCAATGAAGTTAAAAGTATAAATAGTGATTTCATACTTAATTTATCGACAATCCTCTTAAAATCATTTCTTAAAGCCATTTTCTAATAAAAACAGGAAGTTTTTTCGCCTAAATCTACGAAAAAAATGATATGGTTTCGGCTAAATTTGTATAATCTAAGAAAGGGATCGACTAAATGAGTCAAGAATCGGGACAATTTTCATTCGTAAACAGTGAACACAAGGTTTTAAAATTCTGGCAAGATAATAAAATCTTCGAAAAGTCTTTAGAGAAAACGAAAGATCAAGAACCATATATTTTCTATGACGGTCCTCCATTCGCAACAGGTCTTCCTCACCACGGGCATCTCTTAGCAGGTACTTTAAAAGATATCGTTCCAAGATATTGGACAATGAAAGGTCGCTACGTTTCAAGAAGATTTGGCTGGGATACTCACGGCCTACCTATCGAGCAAGAGATTAACAAGAAGCTCGGCCTAAGTGCGCATGATGCCTTAGAAAAACTTGGAATCAAGGGATACTCAGATGAGTGTCGCTCGATCGTTATGACTTATACAGAAGAATGGAAGAAAACAGTTAACCGCCTAGGTCGTTGGGTTGATTTTGATAATGATTATAAAACTATGGATGCTTCATTTATGGAGTCATGCTGGTGGGTATTTAAAAGCCTATGGGAAAAGGGATATGTCTACGAAGGTACTAAAGTAGTTCCCTACTCGACAGCTCTTGGTACCGTTCTCTCCAACTTTGAGGCCGGACTAAATTACAAGGACGTGCAAGACCCTGCTCTTACTGTTCTTTTTAAAGTCGATGACCCAGAGAAAATTGGAGCTGACTATATCGCTGCGTGGACAACAACTCCATGGACTCTTCCATCAAATCTCGGTCTCTGTGTTGGACCTGAAATTGAATATGTCAGAGTAAAAGATCATGACCAAAATAAAACGATTCTCTTTGCAAGCTCTCGAGTTGAATCATATACAAAAAAGAGAAATCTTGAAGTCATTGGTGATCCCATAAAAGGAAAAGACTTAAAGGGTCTTACCTATCAGCCAATTTTTGATTACTTCTTAGATCTAAAAAAAGAAGGCGCATTTAGTATCATGGTTGATGATTATGTCACGACAGATAGTGGTACTGGTATTGTTCATCAAGCACCTGCATTTGGTGAGGATGATAGTAGAGTCATGAAAGCACATGGAGTTAAAGCTGAAGTATGTCCAATCGATGATGCTGGCCGCTTCACTTCAGAGGTCTCTGACTTTGAAGGCCAATACGTTAAAGACGCTGACAAGAATATTATTAAGATGCTTAAAGATAAAGAGTCACTCTATGATAATGGGAATCTCGTTCACAGCTACCCATTTTGCTATCGTTCAGATACTCCTCTTATCTATAGAACAATCCCATCTTGGTATATCAAAGTAGAAGAAATGAGAGAGAGGCTTCTTAAGTCTAATTCTCAAATTCACTGGGTACCTGGACATATTAAGGCAGGAAGATTTGGAAAGTGGCTTGAAGGCGCAAGAGACTGGGCCGTTTCAAGAAACCGAGTCTGGGGAACTCCTCTACCAGTTTGGAAAAATGATGAAAGTGGAAAGCATCACTGCATTGGTTCTGTCCAAGAGCTTAAAGATCTTTCAGGTGTTGAGCTTACAGACCTCCACAGAGAAAACGCTGATGACGTCACTTTTACGATAGAAGGCGAGAAAGGGACTTATAAGAGAGTTTCAGAAGTTTTTGACTGCTGGTTTGAATCAGGGTCAATGCCATACGCTCAACTTCACTACCCTTTTGAAAATGAAGAAGTTTTCAAAGATGGTTTTCCTGCTGAGTTCATTGCTGAAGGCCTCGATCAAACAAGAGGTTGGTTTTATACATTAACAATTCTCTCTACGGCCCTTTTTGATAAGCCTGCATTTAAAAATGTTATTGTTAATGGGCTTGTTCTAGCTGAAGACGGCAAGAAGATGAGTAAATCTCTTAGAAATTTTACGCCACCAGATGATCTTATGGAAGAGTTTGGTTCTGATGCTCTTAGACTCTATCTTATCAATTCTAACCTTGTTAAAGGTGAAGAGCAGAGATTCACCGACTCAGGTGTAAAGGACATGGTAAGAAGAGCACTACTACCATGGTATAATTCATTTAAGTTCTTTGAGACTTACGCTGCTATCGATGGTTTTAATTATGATGAGCATGCAAAGTTTGGTGCAAACATCACAGACAATTGGGTTATTTCTAAATTACAAACCCTTAAAAAAGATATTGAAAAAGAGATGGCAGACTATAATCTCTATAACGTCGTACCAGCACTTTTCAATTTCATCGAAGACCTTACAAATTGGTACATCAGAATCAATAGAGCACGATTTTGGGGTGACGGTATGAATGATGATAAGAAAGAGGCCTACACGACTCTCTTTCTTACTCTTAAAGAAGTAACGATTGCAATGGCGCCATTTGCACCATTTCTAAGTGAACATATTTTTCTTGAGCTTAAGAAATTCGAAGCAGGAGAAAAAGCTGAATCTGTTCACCTTCATGACTATCCAGTCGCAGAAGAATCAAAAATTAATACAATTCTTGAAGATGCCATGGATAGAATGCAACAAATCATTCTCCTGGGACGTCAAAAGAGAAATCAAGTACAAATAAAAGTTAAGACGCCAATGGCCTCTTTAACAATCATTCATAAAGACCAAACACTCTTAGATGAAATTAAAAAGCTTGAAAGCTATATTCAGACTGAACTTAATATAAAAGAGATCATCTATTCAACAGATGAGGATAAGTTTATCAATCTCTATGCGAAACCAAATCTGCCTGTTCTTGGAAAGAGACTAGGAAAAGAGATGGGTAAGTATATGGGACTCATCAAAAATCTCTCAAGCCAAGATGTTGTAAAAATCGAAGAAACAGGCTCTATTAATCTCAATGGTCAAGATTTCACATCTGATGACTTTCTGATTTTCAGAGAGGCCAAAGAAGGAACACAAGCTCTTTCTAATAGGTTTATCTCGATTGATATGGATACAAACTTAACAGATGAGCTCATTGCTGAAGGTCTTGCAAGAGAAGTCGTTAATAGAATTCAAAGAACTAGAAAAGAATCTGGCTTCAATGTTGAAGATAGAATTAATATTGAATATGGCGCTAGTGAAAAGCTTAAGAGTGCCATCGAGGCTCACGCCAATCACATTAAGAAAGAAACACTTAGTGAGAGTCTAACTTTCTCACAGAAGAAATTAGATCATGAATTTGATGTAGATGAAGAAAAGTTATCTCTTACAATCTCTGTTTCTAGCTGAGCTAAGAACGACTGGTAAAAGTCTAAACGCCTCTGCCCCTCTATTTTTGCGGGGGCAGTATTAAGGCGGTCATATAATTTTAATAACTTTGTTTTAAAATGATCTAGAGAGTAGCTCTTATCATCAAGCTCTCTATTTTCGGCCCAAGGATCTTCTAAGTCGTAGTAGCTTGCTTTCATACGACAACCAACGGTGGCCCATCTCATCACCCCAATTGCTCCCATTCCATCAAGCTTATCTGCATCTTGTAGAATCGCTGATTCAATTGAGCTTGGAGAAATATTAGCACTATAAGAGTGCTCAAGAACAATAGTTCCAATCTTAGTAATTTCTTCAGATGAAAATTCTGATTCACCTAAAATTTCAACGGACTTCTTTGAAGCAAGTTCGCTGGCCTTATGACGATGCTTACTATTTTTAGGGATATTGATTATATCGTGAAGATAAGCTGCTGGTATGAGCACTTTTAGGTCTGCACCTAATTCACGAGCAAATCTCTCACATAGATTTGAGACTCTTAAAATATGACTCCAGTCATGACTGGGGTCATCGTGAGTATAGTATTTCTTAATTTTCTCGACTAACTCTGGAGACATTAAAAAGTCTGAAGATCAGACACGAGTACATCAAATTCAGACTTTAGAGATTTCTTATTATCTGATGACCCATCAAGAAGATATGCCTTACCTTTTTCTTTATTCATAACAACTCGAAGAGATCTCTTCCCTTTTTTCGTGTTACCAATAATCTCGCAATAACCTTCACCATTGCTAGCATCAAACTTAACAAATTCTTTTTTTAGAAGTTCACATTCTTTTAACATGGCATCCTGATTTGAAACTCCCTCTAGATTAGAGAGTTCAAAAGAATTACCTTTATTTTTCTTAGAGTTCAACGTGAGTAGTTTCTTGTCTTGCTTTCTCACATCATGGATTTGAAAATCAAATTCAAGATCATCAAAATCAATTCCCACATGAGATTCACTGAATAAAATAACACCAAATGAATTGGTTGCGATCAATGTGAAGAGAAAAGATATCAGAAGTGTTTTTTTCATATTAAATTCCATTTTAAAAAATAGAGACCATCATGGTCTGTTTCTTTGTCTTATTGCATAAGATATTTTAACATCAAAAAAAAAGTAATGTAAATAAACGGAGGACCAAATGAAAGTTTCCACAGACCTAGGCTTGTTAGTCATAAGAACACTGACAAGTTTGCTCATGATTTTTCCACACGGATGGTCAAAGCTTGCAAGTTTCACAACTAAAATGAACTCATTTCCTGACCCACTTGGTATCTCTTCTCAAGCTTCGTTAAGTTCTGCAGTCTTCACAGAGTTCTTTTGCTCTATAGCGATCATCCTCGGTCTTAAGACAAGATGGGCAGCACTGGCCCTATGCTTTACGATGCTTGTTGCAGCCTTCATTGTTCACGGAAATGATCCATGGATGAGAAAAGAAAAAGCCGTACTCTTTGCAGTCGTCTACTTTGGTCTATTTATCTCTGGTGGAGGGAAGTATTCAGTTAAAGATTAGTCTACGCCTATAAATAGAGCCACTTTAATTTATTATATGTGACGAATTAGGCACTTGCTAGATATTCTCAAGTGCCTAATTTTATTATCCACTCCAAGTTTACCACAATTAAAATTGAGTTTTTTCACCTGAGACATTTAGAATTTAGTGGACGCATCCGATCAGTATTTCAACAATTGTTTTACAAAGGGCTTGTACCATGAATTGTCAGGAAATTTTTAAAGGAAAAGTTAAAATTAAATCAAAGAGAAAAGTGTTAAAAGCACTCAGATTCGACTTTGATTTTACAAATTACAATCTCGAAGAAGTCATGATGTGCAACTTTGAAGGTCTAAAGCTCTGCAAAGAAGAAAAATGTGAACTCTCCCAAAGTCACAGGCAGATCATCAAGAATTATCAAAGGCTAAATCAGGACTATCTTGAAAAGTTCGCCAAACAGTTAACTAAAATGGTCAACGAATTAAAACATGAGGAAATTTGCATTGAAGCTCATGACGCTGGCACTTTTATATGCCTAGCTGCCATTTTTAGTGGAAAGTTAAATCTAGAAAAAAATATTACGTTTGAGCTCGACTCTGCACCAATAAATCTCTTCGACAAGAACCTTGTTCATAGTCCTAATGCTGTTAAAGCCGTAAATATTAATTTACATGACAGTAGCAAGAGTTGGCTCAGAAGATTTTCTACCCTCAAAAGAGCTCCATCCTTCTTAAAACCAATATACTCTAGTAGTGAAGAGCACTTGATAGCTGCTTAATTAACTAAGGTTTGACAATCATCTCTTAAGAAAACATCATTAAGACTAATGATTAAGCCTCTTATGATTATATTTTCACTTTTCTGGACATCTCTGGTTTTTGCAGAGTACCCCTATTTTAATTTTAAGCCAGAAAAACTTCTTATCACGAAAGAGAGGCACAGGAGATACATTAAACCTCAGCTTAGAAATATAAGAACAGAGTTTTTTCATCTCGCAAAGAAAATCTCATTTGAGTCTGATCTCATTTATAAACTAAGAGAAGTTAATTCTAAAAATAGACGACTCTATCAAGAGTATGAACAGAAATGTTTTAAAGATATTCCTTCACAAGAAGCACAAAAAGAGTGCAAAAGTATATTGAATCAAACAATTAAAAGTTTATATGCAAGCAATCAAATCATCTTCAAGTTAAGAGATGACCTCATTAGTGATTTTAAAATTCAACACAAGAATTATAATAGTTATCTTAAGTTTTCTCGCTATATCGATCAAATTGAAATCATAATTTACACTGTGATCTCACAGCTTGAGACGAAGCGTCTTATCTCAAATACAAGTTATGAGAATAGCTTTTACAAAGATAAGTCTATCCCTCTCAAACTAACCAAAGCATACACTTTGACCAATCACTCTCTCACGGAACTTCTCCCGAAAAATATTCGTCCTCATTTTGAGTCTCTACTATTTAACTTTATTATCCCACTAGAAGAGAAGATGCTTCAAAGCTTTTCACCTGAGTGGTTTAGATCAAGACTCGGCAAGCTAAATCTTTTCTGGAATACATTTAATGTCAACATGACAAAGGGTGATATAACAATTTCGAGGAAGAATACAAATATTATTAAGATTATGCACAATAGATGGAACTCTATTCTTAAGCTGATATTCTAGTCTTAAAAAAGCTATCAACTTTTCTTCTTATTTCGCGCGCCAGACCTAGGCCGGCCTTACCAGGCAAGATAATTGCCCCCTCATTCGATTGAAATGAAAACTGTCCTAAAAGATTAAGCCCAACGTATTTCAACTGTGCTCGAGAGAGAACGATTCTTTCACCACTCTCCGTTGGACCCTCAACAAATTCATCGTAGAGCAAAATGTATTCATGATTTAACACTCTTACTATCGAAATGCATAAGGAGATTGTGGTCATAGAAAATATAATTAATGAAATAAGTAATGAGACTTGGAATATATCTTTATCAAAAATACTCGGATTAACGATCATGGCAATGACCTCTCTCTTGTCATGAGAGATAACAACCAGGCCTATAAGAAGCGATGATATAAGCAAGAAAGCACAAGAGTGAGCGAAAATTAACTTCAGTAAATGTGCTTTATTTACAATTTTCATGGATGTATAATACCACGCCACAGAGCGTCGTAACATAAGGAAAAAAAAGCCACTCAATGAGTGGCCTTCTTAACTATATGAAATTTAAATTTCAATTAGAATTTTGAACCTCTGTTAAACTTCACAGCAGTTTTCTTTCTTCTTTTGGCCGCTGCAGCTAACTTTTCCTTGTTTCGGATAGAAGGTTTCTTGTATTCCTGTCTTTTTCGGTATTCTCTAATAACACCGTAAGCTTCGCAAAATCTTTTAAATTTCTTGAGTGCTCTTTCAGCAGGTAGTCTTTCATCGATATCAATCTTGATTGAGTAATCTTTAGCCATATAATTCACCTCCTTCCTGGCAAGATATCCCCTTTCAGGGAAGTTCCTTTAACGAAACTACTTATAGAACATATCACGGGAATATGTTTATTCATATTCATCAAACCATGGCCTATAAGTTTGGGATAAGTTATTATAACGCCTTAATCGTGTCAACATCAAAGAGAAAAATTTCGAAAGAAAATGGACAATATGAGTCAAAATAATTTATTCGAAGCCAAAAATGACAAAAGTCACACCCCAATGGCCCAAGCAATTCGTCCAGAATCTAAAGAAAAGTACGTTGGCTTTGAAAAGCTTTCCAAGAAGTATCCTTTTCTAGCTCAAGAAAAGCTACCAAGTTTTGTCGTTTGGGGACCTCCTGGGTCAGGAAAGACGACTCTCGCCAAAGTCTTAGCTGCAAATACAGAATATAAGTTCATAGAGTTCAGTGCCGTTTTAAGCGGTGTTCCTGAGCTTAGAAAGGTCATTTCTGAGATTGAAGAGACGAAGAAGCTCTATCAAAAGCAATCCGTTCTCTTTATAGATGAAATTCACCGCTTTAATAAAGCTCAACAAGACGCACTTCTTCCCTACGTTGAAAATGGTGATTTTATTTTAGTTGGGGCCACGACAGAAAACCCACGCTCATCTGTAAATAGAGCTCTACTTTCTAGACTAAGACTAGTTCAACTTGAATCACATCCCGAGAAATCTTTGCATGACATACTAAAGCAAGCGATTGCAGCTCTAGATACAAAAGCAGATGAGGGCTCAGATATAGAGATATCAGAAGAAGAACTTTCACTCATCATAGATCTCAGTGGCGGGGATGCGAGAAAGTCACTCAACTCTCTTGAGATGCTTGTTTCTTTAAAAGAGCACAAGCAATATGAATTTTCTGATTTTAAAGAAGTGCTTTTAGAAAATGCCAGAAATTATGACAGTAACAAAGATAGACACTACGATGTTATTTCAGCTTTTATAAAAAGCATCCGAGGCTCTGACCCCGATGCTGCCCTTCTCTGGCTGGCAGTTATGCTTGACGGAGGAGAAGACCCTGTTTTCATCGCAAGGAGACTTGTTATCCTTGCGTCCGAAGATATTGGTAATGCAGACATAGGAGCTTTAACACTAGCAAATAGCGCTTTAAATGTTGTTTCTAATATCGGAATGCCTGAAGCAAGAATTACACTCTCGCAGGTCACGACTTACTTGGCCTCCACAGTAAAATCAAATGCTGCTTACTTGGGAATAAATGAAGCAATGGAGTACGTAAGGTCAAGGGACACTGTTGAGGTTCCTGAGCATCTTAAAAATTTTCCAATGAATGGTCACAAGGTTAAGTATGTGTACCCTCACAATGAAGCCAGCTCGTTTTATGAGCAGGAATATGCACCGAGAGAGACTCCGCAATTCTATAGGCCTAAAGAAGCTGGTGTTGAATCAAAAATAAGAGAGAGACTTAAAAGTCTTTGGAAGAATTTAAAGAGTTATTAATCCCATCTATTAAATGTAATATAAGCTGTCGTTTGTAGATCTCTTGTTAAAAAGAAAAAGCCTAAACTTGTTTCAATATAACAAGCTTGAGAAACAGGTCTATCTGAAACAAGGTTTTGACAAGAGTGCTTTGTTCTTCCATTTGGACCATGACCAAAGTTAATATCGCGGTCACCATCACATCCATGAAAATTTAAAACAGCTCTTATAAGCTCGATACTTTGAGCGATATAATCATTCTCATCTGAGTTTAGGTCAACATTATCCATATCGACTTTAAATGATCTGCTATCTACTGCGTAGTTATCTGTAAGCTTTGAAATACATCGTTGAGATGCATTTGTGTTTAAAGTAACTAGTACACATAAAGCTGCGATCAGTTTAAACATGAGTTTCTCCATTGCGTGTGTTTTAAAATTAAGATGTTATAGAATCACTGTGATAGTTTGGCAATCTAAAGCTAAACTACTGTAATTATAGTAATACGGCATTTTTATTAGTTTAACTTAAGTTTTGTATTAGCAATTTTAATATTTTTTTATATTATGCCCTCACAAACACAAAATGAAAGGAAGGAAACATGAGCAAGTTTTTAATAACATTAGTCTTTCTAGCTACAACAGTTACTGCAGGGAATCTTCACAACTATTACCCGCAGTCGTTCGTTAAAGAAGTTAAAATGAAAGGTCACCATGATATTAAAGACTCTCTATTTTCTATCCTAAATCAGTATCACACTCAACAAAATGGAAAGAGAGATCTTTTAGGCTGTAATCCAAAAGTTGGAAAATGCTACAATCAAATCTCTCTTGGATATAAAGGTGCTAGAAAAGTTCTCTTTGGAAACCTTCACTTAAAACAAGATAAGTCTGGTTACTACGTAAAAGATGTATACTGTAACAAGAAGATTCGCAGAGGAAAAACAAGAATTGGCCCAGGACAAATACCAAATCACAATGTCATTAATTGTGAGCACACTTGGCCTCAAAGTAAATTTTCTAGTAGATTTCCAAGAGGAATTCAAAAGTCTGATTTACACCACCTATACCCTACTGACAGCAATGCAAACTCAGTAAGAGGGAATTACAACTTTGACGAGGTTCGTGGAAGATATGTTAGTGATGACTGTACATCTTCTTTAACTGAAGGACATGGGGGTAACTTTGAGCCACCACATGAGCACAAAGGTAACGTAGCTAGAGCATTATTTTACTTCTCTGTAAGATATCAAATACCTATTCATCACGCACAAGAAGTTTTACTCAGAAAGTGGCATGATGCTGACCCAATTGATCAAGATGAAATTTCGAGAAATGAGATGATTTATAATGTTCAAAAGAATAGAAATCCATTTATCGACATGCCAAGTTTAGTAGATAAGGTAAGTAACTTCTAAGATATTTTTCTTCGCACAGTTGCTTTGCCTATGTACTCTAATTCGAACTTTACAAGGAGGCCGGTTTGAATAAATATATTTTTCTAGCATTAGTAAATTTATATGTACTTGCTTTTAATCATACCTACTACCCTCTAGAGTTCATCTCAGATGTCGAATTACAAATTACTAACGAACCACTCAAAACATCTATTCACAGCCTTTTAACCAGAAGACATACTAAGGTTCCTGGCTCTCACGACCTCTTTGGTTGCTCAAATAAAGGAAAATGCTACTCTCATAAGAAGCTCAACTATAGAGATGCTAGAACGGCCCTATTTGGCCAACTTCATCTTGAGAGAGATAAAGGCGGAGAATACTTCGTTCACGATGTTTACTGTGATATCGACTACTACTCCTCTAGTAAGGTGGGACGAATTGGGCCAAATAAAATTCCAAATCATACGGTTATAAACTGTGAGCACACCTGGCCTCAAAGTAAATTCAATCACTACAGTAGATATCAAAAAAGTGATCTCCATCACCTCTTTCCAACGAATTCTCGTGCAAATTCAATCAGAGACTCTCATGACTTTGGTGAAATCAAGTCTGATCGTGGACTGAGCAGAGAATGCACTAGTTCACAGTATGAAAATCGTAATTTTGAACCACCTAAGAAGCACAAAGGAAATGTAGCAAGAGCAATGTTCTACTTTGCTGTCAGATACAAAATGACAATCTCTAGACGTGTGGAATCAACCCTTAGAAAGTGGCATGAGTCTGACCCTGTTGATAGTAAAGAACTTAAAAGAAACGATGCAATCTATGAAATTCAGGGTAATAGAAATCCATTTATTGACTACCCTGAACTAGTTTCAAGAATCAGCAATTTCTAATTGACCACGTTGGTAATTAGCGTTATTTTGCGCTTATGAATGCCATCTATGACTTTTCACCAAAGAAGCTTGTAGCTTATTTTGAAAAAAATGAGCTTAATAAGTCTTTAATTAAAAAGATAAACAAGAACTTTTATCACCATCTCAACTACTGTCCAGAGAGCTGGGATGATATATCAAAATCTAATATTAAGACTCTTAAAGATCACTTTTCCTTTTCTATGCCTAAAATTATCTGGCGCGGAAAATCAAAAGATGGAACTAAGAAGTATCTTATCGGCTTTGAGGACGGCCTAACTGTCGAAGCCGTCTACATACCTACAGAGAATAGAAGTACCTTGTGTATATCATCACAAGTCGGTTGTGCGATTGGATGTACTTTTTGTCATACAGGAACTCAGGGCCTAAGTCGTAACCTCAAAACTCATGAGATCGTGGGTCAACTACTCGCTATCACAAATGATCTTGAGGAAGACGAAGCAAGAATTTCTAATGTCGTTTTTATGGGACAAGGTGAGCCACTTCACAACTTTAGAAATGTTAAAGATGCTTGTGAGATATTTCTACATCAAGACGGGCTAGCTCTATCACGTCAAAAAATAACAATTTCAACATCAGGACTCGTTCCTCAAATTGAGAAGTGGGAAGAATTTCCAGATGTGAATGTTGCCGTTTCTCTTCATGCAGTTAGAAATGATAAGAGATCTGAACTGATGCCAATAAATAAGACCCATGATCTTGAGAGACTCTTTGGAGCACTTAAGAATATTCCACAAAAGTCATCACGTAGAATTATGTATGAATATATCCTCATCAAAGACTTCAATGATTCACCTGAAGATATTGAAGGATTGATGAAGATCATTCAAAAGAAGCATTCAAAAATTAATATTATTCCTTTCAATGACTACCCTGGAAGTAAGTTCAAGAGACCAAGTGATGAAAAAATCAATTGGTTTAGAGATCAACTTCACGACAATGGATTTATTACAACGATTAGAGTTACACGTGGAGATGATATTCTTGCAGCATGTGGGCAATTAAAAACTGAATTTGAAAACAATCGTCTAACGCCTTAATCCAAGCGATACTAATTTATCAATAAGTGCTGGGTAGCTCTTTCCGGTTCTCATCCAGGAAATTGCAAACTCGTCTTCAAGAGCAAGATTTGGATTTGCATTTACTTCGATAATATAAGGTACTCCTTCCTCTGAAATTCTAAAGTCAATCCTGGCAACACCATCTAAATTAAGAACCTGATAAGATTTCTTACACATACGAATAATTTTTTCTTGAATGCTCGAGTTAATCTCTGTCGTTGCAACTCTAACACCTTTATTATCTCTATGCTTCTTAGACCACTTTGCACGTTCAGAATAAATCTCGAGTTCTGGCTTTTGAGCATTATCAAAATGTAATTCGAGTATCGGAAGGACCTCAAGACGCTTATTGCCAATCACACCGACATAGATCTCCTTACCTGCAATAAACTCTTCTACGATGACATCTGTCTTATATTTATCAAAGAGGTAGCGAACTCTTTCTATCGCCTTCTCTTCGCTTTTTACAATAGAGGAATTACTTAGTCCTAGAGATGCATCTTCATTTAAACATTTAACGATCAAAGGATACTTCAGTCCTTTCTTTATTCTTACAGACTTGAGTTTCTTTCCTATCTGACTTTTTATAACCTGGAACTTTGGAGTTGCTATACGATGGTAGCTTAGAATCTTCTTAGTTAAAGACTTATCTCTTGAAAGCATTAGGCCTCGAGGAGAACAACCAGTATACTTTATTTTTAAAAGCTCTAAGAAACTGACAATATGCTGATCCATCAGGACATTTCCATCAAACTCTTCTAAGAGATTGAAAATGATGTGTGGCTTAAATTCTTCAACTCTCTTTCTTATGACAGCAAGTTCATCATAAACTCCCAACACAGAAACATCATGACCACTTTCTTTTAAAGTAGAGATAACATCAAATTCAGTTATCCATGGCTCGTAGCTATTATCAACTTTAGTATCAATGACTGATGGTGGGATTAAATCAATATGAACGAGAACTAAAACTCTTTTTTTCACATAATAACTCGATGACGATTATTTCTCATGACTTTCTCATAATGGATGAAAGTGCACTCTTCTAATATCTTAGAAGGATCTTTTTTCGATGTCATCTTATTATTTATATTGAGTTTTTCAGCCTTCGCTGTTTTCTTTAGATCACTTAAAACCTTATTAAGCATATACTGAGTGGTATTTAAGTCTTTAGATAGTTTCTTTGATAATTGTTTTTCATATAACTTTAAAAGATCATGAAGAGGTTCACCACTATAATCCTTGTGAGCGATTGCTCGCAAGTGTCTTGTTGATGGTCTTTCTTTTAATTTATAGTGCTTAATCTTTCTTTCAAAGTACTCTTCAAGAGTTATGTCGCATTCTTCATAAGAATCAATTTCTTTATTTAAAATAATATTTGGCTTTTGATTCTTGTAGTTCTTCATTAACTGATCGAGATAATTTAACTTATGAATGCAACCCCAACCTTCATACTTTCTTCGCCACTGTGATGAGGGATTAAGCCATACAGCAAATGTTTCGGCCCAGTCTTCTTCAGGGTGTGATTGGGCATAGCCCTCAGGAAGATGCTTTACAAAGTTCTTTGTGTACTTCTTAAAAGTATAGCTTTGTGGATAAGGTCTATTGTAATTTCCAAATATATCTTTCCAGTTTTGATCATCTTTAAAGAAGTAAGCATGATCAATAGCGTGAGCACACTCATGTCTTAGAAGCTTTAAAAAGTGCTCTTTATTTTCACCTTCGGCAAAGCCAATAAACTTCTTTTCAAGATTTAGAAGATCCCGATTAAACATATAAAAGGGAATGGCAAAGCCCGTCACCCCTGTTGGAGAAAACCACTCATCACCAATCCAAATATGAGGATCAAAGAGAAGTTCTTTTCTCTTGAGTTCACTCTTTAAAATATCTATCGCACCTGTATGAAGAATAGAGTTTAAATTGAGATTAAAGTCTCTTAATTTTCTCTCTAGAAGTGGTCTATACATATAATTGGACATATTTGTATTATATACGACTCTAAATTTTCATGGGTATTTTTGAAAAGATTACAAGCCCTTAGAGGCTAATCATTCTTCCTAGGAAGCAGAAGAATTTGGTTATTTCTATTGATTCTAATAACAAATTCCGCGTCTTTTATTTTTGTCCTCAAATTTGAAAGATGTGTATTAAGAGTTCGAGACTGAACATGGACTTTATTCCAAACTGCTGAAATCAGTTCATCCTTCATGACACGAGAGTCTCTATTCTTTAAAAGAAAATCTAATATCTTAAACTCGATGAGAGTTAGTGGAACCCTTTCTTTATCTATATGAACACTATTGTCTTCTATTTTGAGGCTAAGATTCATAAAGTTTAACTTCTTTCTATTTAACTTATAATAACTAGAGAGTCTCGCATCGATCCTAGCTCTTATGTGAGCTGGGCTCATTGAGCGTAGCAAGAAGTCCTCAGCGCCTAGAGCAAGTCCATTTACAAGGGTATCATCAGAGTCATCTGCGGAGTAAAACATAACAGGCAACTTCTTTAACTGTGGATGTTCTCTCATTTGGTTAAATACTTCTACTCCACTAAGCCGTGGCATATGAACATCTAGAATGACTAAATCTGGATTGGATTCGATCATCATAGTGAGACAAGACATAGAATCACTACAAGTAGAGATTGCATAAACATCAGCAAACTCATCCTGAAAAGTTTCCAAGTTGAGAGAGCTATCATCAATATAGAGGATCTTATATTTACTCATTAAATTTAATTGTACATAATTTTATAACAAATATAAAAGTCAAGAATTCTTAACCCTTGCCAATAAATTTTACTCAAGACTATCGCCAGCTCCAAATCACTTCCTCTACACAAAGATAATTAAGAGAAAAGTTGATTGCAGGCCTATTTTGAGAATTTGTTCCTTTATAGAATACGTCATTTACGTAGTAAGGTTGTGAAAGTCTTGTTGCCGCCCAACCACTCTTACGTGAAGCCTGGCCAACTCCTCCACCGTAAATACCATCCATGAAGAAATCCTCCATTTCACTTATTGTCGGAAGCCTCATACCACGTCTCTGACACATCCTCTGGGCTCTTTGCGCCTGATTTCGATATGACGTCGGAGCTCCAAACTTTAATGGCCTCTGTAGATGAAAGACATTTTTATCAACATTATTAGTTTTCACTTCTAGTGGAAATCTTGTTCTATGAACATTATGAAAAAGTTTAAGAGCTAGAGATCTTCCTAAGGCATCAACTTTAGATATGTGGGCCATTTCATAGACAGTAAAGACATCTCCAGTACGTCTATCTTCAATACTTAGAGTGGCGTAAACAACCCCTGATCCACTCATAATAGGGCCAAATCCAAGAGTTGGCTGATAACGAGGGTTATTTCTCGTAAATGTCAGAAGGCGACTACCATTATATGTAAGATGTGTATTATAAAGGCTATCAAGGCCGATTCTTACAAATCTTGCAATTGACTTTCCAATATCAAAGTTAAAAATCTCTTCTCTTCTGGCTGAAGCTCGATTATCAAAGCTTGCAACCATTTTCATGGCCTCTGCCCCAGTTGCTCCGGCTTCAAGAAGCTGCTTTGCCTCAGAGATGTACTCATTTCTTATTTCAGAGAGAGTTTTTTCATAGAATTCTTGATAACGGTCTAAATTACCTAGCTTTTCTAATACAAAATCTGCATTGATGTATTTCTTCTTGCTTAAATCACCCCAGAAATCATCTTGGGCCGCACTTATCGAAATAGATTGAATCAATAAAAGTGCCAGAAACCCAACATATTTTAGTGTACTATTCATGAAAATTCTCCTATCTATTCAAAATATAACAGAAATAGGGATCAAATAGTGAAAGTTTGAAACTATTTCAGAGTTAATGACGAACGTTTACAGGGCAGTTAATCTTCAGCCCTCAATCGTGAAGGACTTTTAAGGAGTCACAATGAAATTAATGTTGATTATAGCTACCTTCTTGTTGAATATAAGTGCTCACGCAAATCTATCTGATGTCAAAAGCTGGATTGAGAAAAACCACGTAAAAGATAAGGTTAATAAAGTCCTTTCAAATGGCATTAAGGCATCACTCCGAAGAGACATACCTGGAAATAAATTTGTATTTCTCGGAGAAGCTGATCATTACTTTCATGAAAAATACACTTATAGAATTGCCTTTATCAAAGAGCTTTTGAAATTGGGCTATTATAATATATACGAAGAAATGGGTACAGCATCTGCACGAAGAGCGAATTTATTCTTAGAGACAGGAAATGAAGACTACTTAAAACAAATAGGACTTTTTGGTTTTAAATATGGTGAACCATTAAAGTATCGAGACATTGTTCAAGTTAAAGAAAGTGTTCGCTTTTTTAAAGAGCTTAGAAAACTCAAAAAATCATATCCAAAACTAAAATTTGCTGGTTTTGATTTAGATATGAGACCTGGTACAGCATATCTAGACTTTGATAAGTTCAGTAATCGTTCTGATGTTATTAAGTTTGCGAAGAAGAATAAATCATTTTCACAATCGCTTAAGTCTTTTGAAAAATCCAAGAGAAGTGATTTTAAAAGACTATATTTAGAGTCAGGACTTAAAGCTGCGCAAAAAGTAAGATCTCTAGGAATTAGAGAAGTTAAAGATTACGATCACTTTCTTCACTTTTATAAAAGCTTTAAAGACAGTGTGATCTTTGATGAAGACATTAAAAAGAAGCCATTTAATTGGAGTATCTTTGATTGGCGCGAAAAAAGAATGTTTGAAATTATGACCTATGTTCTAAAGAATGAAAAACCCCATGAAAAGTACATTTTCCTAGGTCATAATGGGCATCTCATAAAAACAGACAAACAAAACTCAAACGGAAAGAGATATAACGATTGGGATACTATAGGAGCATGGATCACGAAGCGATATCCGAATAGAGTCTTTGCAATATGGAGCTTTATTGGACGTGGGGAACATCGCGGTCATCATTGTTCTGGTCGAAAAACTTGTACAATAAAGCTCATTCCTGAAACTTTGGAAGAATCACTCTATGAAATAAGTCCAGACAAAGGAATCTACTTTAAGAACTCTCAAGTTATTAAAGATAATGAAGACCTTATTCAGACCGTAGTTAATGGGTATGAACCTACATTTGGAAAATATGGTGAAGCTGCAGATGCTTTTTACTTTATTCCTGAGGTGACTGACTTAAGAGATTAAGCAGCACACTTATACGATATTGATTCTTTCCAATTATTAATGGTCTCTTTTCCAATAAGGTGTTCGTAGACCTCACAAACATTGGCTTCAAGATAATCAAGTAGCTCTTTCGCCTCATTTTCAAGACCAAATAAAGTCAAACAATGAAGAGCCCTCGAGATACGTAGGTAATTATGATGATAGGCTGTTGGCCAATTAAGCTCATCAAATGTCTTAAAGTCACGTGGCCTAGTTCTATTTATTCTTTGATGATTCACTTCAAGACCCCAGCAATTCTCTGCTTTAAAAAGTGAATGTAATAGGTTTTCCTTAAATTGTATATTATCTAAGAGTTTGGATAAATCAGAACTTGAAACTATCGGAGCCTCTGGACTATGCTTTGATTGAAGCTCAATAGGAAACATCCACTGAATAAAGTCATGTGTATTTTCAAACTCCCACTCAGAGAAATTCCAAATATCTTTGAGATATAATCCCATATGATTAGCTTCTTCATTGAGATAGAACTTTGTAATTGAAGTCATAGAAAACCCCCAGCAATCTAAATGCTAAGGATATTATAGTTCTAAGAAGTGTATGAATTGTCGATTAATAGTGAAAATTCATCAACAATTGGAATTATAAGCGGCCCCCACAATGAGGCATAGAAGGGTCATAAGGATTATGAACACGAGATTTTACATCAACATTTTGAATCCACTTCTTTCTGACCATTGGACAGTAGTAAGCCTGATATTTAGGACCAAAATCATACTTATTAATCAGCTTTATAAGAAAAGATGAAGTTAAGTGATAATTCTTATTATTATCTTTTCTCTTAGCATCTTTAGAGATCTTAGAAAGATATTTTAGAGCTCTTCCAAGGTCTTCTTTAAACTTTTCAGACTTAACCATTTCAAACTTCTTAATAAGTTCTTTGGCATGTTCTTCTACTTTTTCAGCGTTATACTCAAAATAACTCTCAAATACTTTTTCATTTTGTGCCAGAAGTTCAATCATTTGCTTCTTTTCTTGATCAGTGACTTTTTCTTTTGCAAAGATAGTGAAGATTAATAAGAAAGGTAGAATGAATTTAAGCATATGACTCTCCGAGTAAATGTAGCCGGTCTTTAATTGGTTGGATATGATAATAATAATCTAAAAACATATAGACAACATATTTGAGGTATTTTGGAGCCATTTAAGAATATTTTTAATAAGAAAATGATCACGAAGATTGCTAACGTACTTAAGACTTGTGATTCAAACTTTCCAAGTGACGAATTTATAAAGATATCTCATAAGAATCTGAATAAACTCGAAATGAAAGACCGTGTTAAGCAAATTGCAAAAGCTCTAGAGATAAGCCTCCCCTATAATTATAAGAAGAATACTAAATTGATGATCAAAACTCTTGCTCCAAGTGAAGAGCAACATGAATCGAAGCTTTCAGGCTTTCAAGTTTGGCCCTATGCTCAGTATGTAGAGAGTTATGGGCAAGAGAATTTTGAGGTCTCGATGCAAGCAATGTATGAGATCACAAAGAGATTTACGAGCGAGTTTAGTATACGCCCTTTTATAGATTTATACCCTGATGATCTGTATGAATATCTAAAAACGTGGTGTCATGACCCTAATCATCATGTCAGAAGACTTTGCAGCGAAGGCATAAGACCCAATCTTCCATGGGGACTGAAATCTCAATATGTTATCAAGAATCTCAAAAAGAATATTGAGATTCTTGAATTACTAAAATCTGATTCGTCTGAATACGTGAGAAAGAGTGTCGCCAATCATTTAAATGATATCTCACGTATAGATGAGTTACTCTTTCTAAAACTTGTAAAAAGATGGAAGAAGGAAAATAAAAGTAAGGAGATGGAAAAGCTTATTAGGCATGCTTGTCGTACACTCTTAAAGAATGGACAAAAAGATGTCTTAAAACTTCATGGTTATGAGATAGGCCCATCTATAAAGTTAACAAACTTTAAAGTCTCTCCTAAAGAAATTAAAGAAGGCGATAACTTAAATATTAATCTTAGAATCTTAAATAAAGACCAGAAACATAAAGAAACCAAATTACTTATTGATTACATCATACACTATAAGAAAAAGAGTGGATATTCACAAAAAGTCTTTCGTCTCAGGGATACAAAAGTCTTAGATGAGCTTGAGATTGAAAAGAATATTCACTTTAAAAAGGTGACAACAAGGAAACACTATCCAGGAAAGCATTATATAGAAATTCAGATAAATGGGTTGAGCCAATCTAAAAAGGAGTTCATTTTAAATGAAACTTAGTATTATCATCTCAACTTTTAACGAAGAGAATAACGACTTTTATAAGAGAACAATTCATCAGCTTAGAGATATTAAGGAAATTGAATTAATCATTGTTGACAAGAATAGCAGTGATCAAACATGCCAAATGGCATCTCAACTCAATCATCGAGTTATTAAGTCAAAATCAAATGCGCGGGGCAAGCGTCTTGATGAAGGTTTTCGTTTAGCTAAAGGAGAGATGATACTCTTTCATCACCCTAGAAGTTATATTGATCTAAGTGCAATTAATACCCTCATAAGTGGTAAGAATCTTACCTGGGGCGGTCTGACACATATCTTTGATCATGGATCTCACTTTTTAAATTTTACCTCTTGGTACTCTAACAAAGTAAGAGCAGACATTAGAGAGATCTTCTATCTTGATCACTGTATATATGTAAGGAGAAAGCTCTTGGAGAAGATTGATGGCTTTCCTCATAGTGAAATTTTTGAAGATACGGAGGTTTCATTAAAGTTAAGACAAATTGCCCCATCAAAGAGATTATTGCACAAAAGTACGACATCAAGTATTCGCTTTAAGAAAAATGGAAGTTTAAGACAGGGAGTCCTTAATCAAATAATGAAGCTATGTTATCATCTAAAAGTTGATAAAGAGAAAATGAATAAGATATATGAGATGGGCCTTTCTTTAAACTCTAAATACTAGGAAGTCATAGTGGAACGAAAGTTTACAGATAAGTATAAAACACTGAAGAATGAGGATCGAGCGTTTGTTGATTTAGATTCTCTCAAAACACTTTGGTTTAATACTGGAACAAGATGTAATCTGAGTTGTGATAATTGTTATATCGAATCTACTCCTACAAATGATCGATTATCTTTTATTACAGGGCAAGAAACAAAGCTCTATCTCGATGAAGTAAGAGATAATAATCTTGAAACAGAGCTAGTTGGTCTTACTGGTGGCGAACCATTTTTAAATCCACATATTATCGATGTTATTCGACAGACTCTCGCCGCTGACTTTGAATGCCTCGTACTTACTAATGCATTTCGAGCAATTAATCGCTTCAAACAAGATTTAATCCAATTAAAGGAGAAGTACGCAGATAAACTTCATATAAGAGTGTCTCTTGATCATTATTCAAAAGAACTTCATGAACAAGAGAGAGGTCCTAAGACTTTTGATCGTACACTTGAGAATATAAAGTGGCTTTTTGAAGAAGGAATCAATCTCTCTATTGCTGGTAGAGCACTTAAAGACGAGAACTTAGATGACTCAAAAAGTAGCTATGCAAAGTTACTCGGTAATATTGGCGTCCAGATCGACCTTGATGAAAAGCTTGTCGTGTTTCCAGAGATGGATATGAATAGAGATGTACCAGAGATTACAACGGCCTGTTGGGATATTTTAGATGTAAGGCCACAGAATCAAATGTGTGCGAGCGAAAGAATGATCGTTAAGAGAAAAGGTGATGACCATCTCACTGTTCTCCCATGCACACTTCTAGCATATGATAAACAATTCGATCTAGGCTCAACTCTTATGGAATCTGAGAAGCGCGTCTATCTTAACCATAAATTCTGTGCACAATTCTGCGTTCTTGGCGGAGCCAGCTGCTCTAGTGCTAAATAGAGACTTGTATTATTCTCAAATACTTTTAGAATACTATTATGAGCGATAAACTAAAACTTGCGATTGTCGGTGCTTCTGGTTTTGTAGGAAGTCATCTAATTGATTATCTTAGAGAGAATCGTAAAGAATACGATATAGTTGCCCTCTCTCGAAGTGCTCCAGCGGCACAAGATGTTGAACATCGTCCCTGCGACCTCTTTTCATTACTTGATATAGAAAATGGCCTTGATGACTGTGACGTTGCTATTTATCTCGTTCACTCCATGGCCCCCAGTGCACATCTCGATCAAGGTGACTTTAAAGATTATGACCTTATTGTTGTCGATAACTTCTTACGTGCCTGTAAGAAGAAAAGTATAAAACAAATAATTTATTTGGGTGGTATTACTCCAAAAGACAAGCAAAAGCTTTCTGATCATCTCGACAGCCGACTTGAAGTGGAGGACTTTATTAAAAGTTCGCTCATACCTGTCACCGTCTTTAGAGCTGGGATGATCATGGGACTTGGTGGCTCATCTTTTAATATTATGCTTAACTTAATCAAGCGATTACCGGTACTAGGTCTTCCTAAGTGGACAAAGACTGAAACTCAGCCCGTTCATATCGATCACGTTGTTGAGTGTATTTCTGAGTCTATTGCCATTGAAGAGCACTACTTCAAAACTTATGAACTCGCTAATTGTGACATTCTCACTTATGAGGAGATGTTACGAATCACGGCTCAAGAATTAGATATAAAACGTAAATTTGTCTATCTTCCTTGGATAAATAGAAAGCTCTCGAAGTTTTGGATATCAATGATTTCTGGTGCACCAAGAAGCTTAGTATTTCCTCTCGTAGAGGGTCTTAATCATAGAATTGTTGCCGACCCTAAACTTGAATTTAAAAAAACGAAGAATGACTTTGTTGATTCGCTCAAAAAGAGTCTTCACTCAAAAGAGATCACCAAGGCCTTTACTCCTCACGCTTTTAAAAAAGGCAAGAGAAAGAAAAACTATGAAGTTAGATCTGTTCAGCGCCTCAATCTTCCACGAGGTATGCGGGCAATTGATGTAGCTTATGAATATATGAACTGGCTACCTCTTTACTTAAGATTCTTTATTAGAGTAAGTGTTAAAGATGAGAATATAAAGTTTATGCTTTGGCCTTTTGGAATCACATTACTTGTATTAGAGCTCAGTCCCAAGAGAAGCTCCGCTGATCGTCAGTTATTCTATGTGACCTCAGGCGTATTAAGCAGAAAAACAAAGAGAGGCCGTCTCGAGTTTCGAGAAGTCCTAGGTGGTAAGTATATTATTTCAGCAATACATGAATTTAAACCAAGTCTGCCATGGATGATTTATAGATTCACTCAGGCCCCCATTCACCTTCGGGTAATGAATGCCTTTGGCAGGTGGCTCACCATTATTAATAAGAGAAATATTGCTAAGGATCGAACGAGATCTAAGATTACTCAGTCTTCTGATATTTGAAAGGATATTTTGGCAGAAAGTAACTTTGGCAGAGTTTTACTGGCATCTATAAGCTTAGACTCTTGAATTGCTTTCACCGCAGCCTGATCAAGTCTTTCATATCCAGAGGACTCTTTAACTATGATCTCTTCTACTTTCTTTCCATCACTCACAACTTGAATCGTCGTGACACCACTTTCTCCATATACTCTTGAAAGATATGGATAATCAGGAGAGATATTAAAGAATGATTTGAAGTCGACGATCTTAGAAACAGCCTCTTTCTTTTTTTGAGACTGACTCTTTCCTTCTTTGGGTTTAGCTTCAAAGTTTGGTTTCAATTTCTTTTTAGCACTCTCAACTCTTATCTGCACTTTCGTACTAAATTTTTCGTCGCTCATCTCGGGAGCTGAGGAAATAGTTGAATTAAAAATAAGGTAGTGAACAGAACTCACAAGCATGAATATTACTAACCAATGACTATAACTCATATGTCATACTCGCTAAATAATTTCTTCCAAGAGTATTGTAAGTTCTTGTGTTTTCATATTCCTTATCTAATATATTTTTGATGCTAAACTTGAAGAACGAAAAATTAAGGTGTAAATCTCCCACAAGATAGGAAGGCATACGTCCCGAATCATTTCTTTCTCCTACATAACGCCAGGAGTTCTCAACTTGAAGTTGATCATTTATAGAATATCTTAGAGTTGTAGACGAGATAAAGCGTGGAGATTTTCCGAGATATTTACCAGTACTCTTATCAGTTGATCTTAAAAGAGAAGTGCTCACGTTTGCATATAATCTTTTACTCTTATATTCTACTAGCCCCTCAAGGCCTCTTACTTCTGATTCCTTAATATTACTATACCTATTATCACTACTGTCGTAGTCAATTTGATTTTTAAATTGATTGTCGAAGAATGTTACAGAAAACTTATACTTTCTATACGTTGCTATGAATCCAAAATCTAGCGTCTCACCTAAAGTTGCTTCTAGCAAAGAGTCTTCACTAGAAAAGTACACTTGATAGACTGTGGGTAGTATAAAGTTTCTACTCCAATTTGTGATTAAGCGGAAATTAGAGTTTATCCTGTAAGCAAGGCCTACTTTTGAGGAGTCAAGATCAGAAAAAGCACTATGTCCTAAATAGAGAGCTCCTAGCTGAGAAGAAAAGTTCCCATATTTAAGGTCGACATTACCTGAAAAAGAATAGCTTTCTAATGAACGATTAGAGATATTTGTAAAATCACTGATATTTGTAAGATTCTCTTTATTGTAGTTGATAAGAACACTAGGCGTAATCATTTCATTTAAATAGTATAATCCATAGACCTCGACCTGTTCACTTCCACCATTTTGTTCACTTGGATACTTGCCTTGAGACTTTCTAAAAATATCAGTTCGCCTCATCATGACAGATGTTTTTAAGCGATCACTCATTAATCTCTTATTAAGTTTTACTTGGTGAGTTTGCTGATTATATTTTAATAAATCAAAAGCAACTCTCTCATTACCAAAGTCATCAATATCTTGACGCGATTTTATTGTTAACCCACTATATTTTAGTTTCGTGCTTGAATTTATCCTCTGCTCCACAACACCGTAGAAGTTAAAGTTTTGATAGAAATCTCTTTCTAAGCCACCAGAATGGCTTGAGATTCCTTTGGTGTCTTCATAACTTGTCAGAATACGCCAGGAGGTATCTTTCTTTTTCTTTGAAAAGTTAAAGTTAAGAGAGCCATACTGGTTAGAGCCTTGTGATACTCTAAGCCCATAAGACTTTTTCTTCTTTGTATCAGTACGCAATTTAACGACACCGCCAATTGTATCACTACCATAGTGAGTACTCTGTGGACCTTTTAAGATTAGCGCACTATCAATATAGAGATTATTAATGAGGTTTAGCTGAAAAGATCGATTAATATCGGTAGCATCTGAGAGCTCTATATCATCAAGCATGATTTTCGAAAAGCCTCTCTGTGTCCCTCTAAGTTTTAAAGAGCTCGCACTACCATAGGCAGACTGTTCAGAAATGAAGACTCCTGGAGAACTCGATAAATCAGATGAAATATCATTTCTCATATCAATACTCTCTGTACTACTAGTTACAGTATCAATATCAGTCTCAACTCTTGATGCCTGTACGTAAATTGTCTGAGCCTCTGATGCAAAAGAGATAAAGAGCATTAATATATACTTCATAAAAATGAGCATATATTAATAATAACTGATCAACAATAATAGATTAAAACTTAAGAATATTTTTTAAAATAGACAGAAAGAATATCGCGAAGCTCATCAAAATCAACAGGCTTAGCGAGAAAACCTACTCCATCATACTTATTTGAGAAGTCTCTATTTTCTTTATTATCATACGCAGTAATTATGACGATATCTTGATTAGGCTTAATATCTTTAATCGCTTTAATCAAGTCAGTCCCACCCATAACCGGCATATTTAAATCAACCAGAATAAGGTTCATTTCATTCTCTTTAAATAGGTCTAGAGCTTCTTGCCCATTCTCTTTAAAATAGAATTCATAAATACCATCATTCAATTCTTTTCTAAAAAAAGATCTAAATAGAAACTCTGTATCTTTCTCGTCATCGACTAATAATATTTTCATAATTACCTAAGGTCGGGTTTGAAATTATTCTACCTGAAAACAGGAAAAACAAAAGTGATTTATCTTTTTGACATTAGACTCTCCTTCAATCAAAATTAAATAATGAGCAAAACATTAGCTTTTATCGATCTTGAGGCAACATCAAACATCATACAAGATGCTGAAATTATTGAAATTGCTTTTATCATTTACAAGGACGATAAGAAATCTGCAGAATATCAAACACTTGTAAAACCCCCAAATAAAATTCCTGAACATATTTATAG
>DDIK01000019.1:429-2693 GCA_002338505.1 Bacteriovorax sp. UBA1852 | reverse complement strand
AAATCTTTGATGATTTATTCTCTTGTAAGATATTACGTAGACCAAGGACAAAAAATCCTACTAGTTGTTCCGACGACAAGTCTAGTAGAGCAGATGTATAAGGACTTTCAAGATTATGGTTGGGATGCTGATTCATACTGTCACCGTATCTATTCTGGCAGGGAAAAAACTAATAAATCTCCAGTAACAATTACAACATGGCAATCTGTATATAAACTTGAGAGGTCATTCTTTGAAGATTATAATGTAGTTATAGGAGATGAAGCTCATCAATTTAAAAGTAAGTCTCTAATACAGATCATGACCAAGTTACACCATGCCAAGTATAGATTTGGGTTCACTGGTACTTTAGACGGCACACAGACGCATAAATGGGTCTTAGAGGGACTGTTTGGTCCATCATATAAAGTCACCAAAACTGAAGAGTTGATGAGACAAGGCCATTTATCACAATTAGATATACAATGTCTAGTATTGAAGCATCCACCACAAACTTTTAATCTATATGAAGATGAAATTCAATATCTTATCAATCATGAACAAAGAAATAATTTTATTAAGAATCTAACTTTAGATCTTAAAGGAAATACACTGGTTCTTTTTCAAAGAGTTGAAAGTCACGGAGCAATACTCTATGAAAAGATAAATAATAACAAGGGTGATAACCAAAAAGTATTTTTTATACATGGTGGTGTAGATACTGAAGAAAGAGAAATGGTAAGAGAAATTACAGAAAAAGAAAATAACGCTATTATTGTTGCTTCTTACGGAACTTTCTCTACCGGTATTAATATTAAAAATCTTCATAATGTAATTTTTGCTTCACCTAGCAAGTCAAGAATTCGTAATCTTCAAAGTATTGGTAGAGTTCTCCGGAAAGGAAAAAATAAAGTTAAAGCTACCTTGTATGATATCTCTGACGATTGCTCTACAAAATCAAGAAGAAATTACACACTCAACCATTTCATAGAAAGAATTAAAATCTACAATGAAGAGAAATTTAATTATGAAATAGTTACAATTAAATTTAAAGCGAACTAATGGAAAATGACTTTTACGCAACAATTAAATTAAAAACTGGTGAAGAAATATTCACAAGAATAGCTGTTACTGATGAAGAAGAAAATTCTTTATTGATCCATTCTCCTGTAAAAGTATCTGAAATAATAAGTAAATCCGGCCAAACTGGTGGATATAAATTAGAATCTTGGATAAAAACAGCTGATGATGATATGTTCATCATTCGAATGGAAGATATATTGACAATGAGTGAAACCAGAGATTTGAAAATGATCACGATGCATCAATCATTTGTAAATAGGTACTCAAGAATGAAAAATCAAAAGGATGGGTTTACTCCTAATAGAAATCCTGGATATATATCTAATGTAAATGATGCTAGAAAGCTTCTGGAAAAGATATTTAAACAGAAAAGCTCAGAGCTATAATTCCTATCAACCTTAACAAAGATATTCTACAGAGATAATCATATCTTGTCAAGTATTTGTTATAATGCTATAATTCATACATATTATGAGTTATTTTTATGATTACCAATACTATGCCACGTAGAAGAAAAGAATCCGAACACTATGTTAATAATAAAGAGTTTCTTGAAGCTCTGATTAACTATCGTGCGGAGGTTGCAAGATCGTTTGAAAAGAAATATGGTAGAGAACCTACTAAACAAGACAGAGCAACAAGATGGGATACTAAGCCTCCCATTACAAGATACCTTGGAGACTGCTTCTTAAAGATTGCTAAGCATTTATCATTTAAACCAAACTTTGTGAACTATATGTTCAAAGATGACATGATCTCTGATGGTATTGAGAATTGTGTGCAGTATATTCATAACTTCGATCCGGAGAAGTCTAAGAATCCATTCGCATATTTCACACAGATTATCCACTATGCTTTCTTGAGACGCATTCAGAAAGAGAAGAGGCAATTAGATATTAAAAATAAAATTATTGAGAAGTCTGGTTTCAGTGAGGTGTTTGATGATAACAATACTCTTGACGGTAGCAACTATTCGGACTATAATCAAATCAAAGATTATGTCCACTCTAAACTCCGTCATTGATGAGAATTGCAATCATTACAGATCAGCATTTTGGAGCAAGAAAAAACTCCAAGTTGTTTCATGATTATTTTTTAAAGTTTTATAACGACATTTTCTTTCCATATCTTGAGAAAGAGGGTATTACTACAGTCGTGGATATGGGAGATACCTTTGATAGTCGTAAAGGTATTGACTTTTC
>DDIK01000019.1:0-236 GCA_002338505.1 Bacteriovorax sp. UBA1852 | reverse complement strand
ATAGTCGTAAAGGTATTGACTTTTCCGCACTTTCATGGGCCAAAGATAATTATTATGACAGACTTAAAAGTATGGGAGTTTCTGTTCATACAATTGTCGGAAATCACACAGCTTACTATAAAAACACAAACGAAGTAAATGCTGTAGATCTTTTGCTTCGTGAGTATGAGAATGTAGTTGTATATTCTGAACCAACCGAAGTTAAATTGGGCAAATTAAAAACGCTGTTTATTCCT
>DDIK01000219.1:3710-3984 GCA_002338505.1 Bacteriovorax sp. UBA1852 | reverse complement strand
GTCTTTAAAGAGATCCTTCATGGTTTTATCATGCATGAAAGGAATGACTGTTGAAGTTTCAGCCCCCGAAACTAAAATATGTTTATTATTAAGAACAAAATCACGTAAATCTTTTAAATTTTTAGGATTTAAAGTTTTAATCATATTAACTTTTTATCATAGAAAAGCTTAAAAACCATTGAAAAAGTTACTACATGCAATTGACAAATGCAGGCTTAACCATTAATTTACCAAAACCAATCATTCAGAATTATGCACTCGTAGCTCAGCTGGA
>DDIK01000219.1:0-3494 GCA_002338505.1 Bacteriovorax sp. UBA1852 | reverse complement strand
CGTAGCTCAGCTGGATAGAGCAATCGCCTTCTAAGCGATAGGTCAAAGGTTCGAATCCTTTCGAGTGCGCCATAAAAAAAGCCTAGTCAATGACTAGGCTTTTTTATTTCAGCATTTAATTGATAATTTAAAGTCCTGATTTAACTTTTTCGTAAATCGGTCTCCAAGGTCTAAAAGCGTTCTTAACGACAAGATCCTTTCGAGTAAACTTAACCTTACCACCAAGTCTCGTAACCTTTTTCATTTTGTAGAATCTATTTTCTAACTCTGGATAATGACTGACGATAACTTCAGACATTGATCTATTGTTTATATACTTGATCCCGGCTTTAGTATAAACCTCAGGAACGTAGTAATCAGAGAAGAATGGGTCGGCCATAAGTCTTCTCGAGGCCATGATAGCAAAAATCCAAAATGGAGTATTACCAAAAGCGTATCCAGGATATCTATCTTTTTCAGCTAGTGAACCAACTAAGAGGTCTACTTTTTCGATATCATCATTGTACACATCTCTAAGTGCTGCAATTTCAGCTGGATCAGCCGTGAGCTCTTCAAAAGAATCTGCAGGAGGAAGTCCTAGCGCTCTTCTAAAGTTATTATATCTTGGAACTCCTCTTTCTCTATCTCTTAAGATATCGATTGCTCCCATATCCATTCTTACAGAATCACTATGCTTGCTTCCAGTATTTCTCTCAGCAACAAAGTTCTGCATAAAAGTTGGATAGTTATTTAATAACAATCCACCTGGGTGTGAAGTACCAAAAGAGTACATCCAATCAAGAGAAGATCCCTCTACAGAGTTCTTACTCTTTACTTTCCCAACAGACTTTCTAAAAACAACATCCTGAATTGGAACTTGTTTCTTAATTGTATATGGATCTGCAGATGATCTGAAGTCAATTGACTCTGGAACTAGAGGGTGCATTCTATAAACAGCTACAAACTCCTCTGTAAGAGTAAATGGGACTTTGTATAGATCAAGAGTTTTCTCCCCTACAAGTCCAGAAGCTACGTGCTTCGTACTTCTTGAGATTTTTCCTCTAAGCCATTCACTATCTACACCAGTAAGTTCTCTTGTTAAACCAAACCAATTTGCCCGCATCGCAACATGAAGCATTGGGTGATTAAGCAGCGCCGGCGTCCATTCAACAGTGTGAATTTTTGCAATCAGTGCAGAGTTTATAAGTCTTGCAACTTCAAATAACTTATTATCACATTGAGTTCCACTAAGGTCTTTACAGAACTTACCATCTTTAACTTGTGGCATTAGTACTTCATCAATGATCTTGTTGTGCTCCATATGAAATAAAACATGAATCATCTCTAGACCAAGCCACCAATTATCATGGAAGCCAGTAATCGGAAGCTGAGTTTTCATATCATAAATAAGCTTTCTATTTTTTTCATCAACAGCAATTTTACCATTTGGTAAAAGCTTACCTGTGCTTGATCCATCAGCAACATTGTACTCTGTTCTTACGGCCTTAATAGTTTCGGCGTCACTTCCATAAATCTGTGAAGCATCCCACCAGTGAGTTACTTGATTTCGACTTGTATAATCATAACCTTTCTTATCGACTGATGCTTCATTATCTGTCTCTGCTCGTGTCGCAGGGATTTGATACTTATCTTTGTTAAAGTGCTTGTGTCCTTTATAACCTTTAACATTGATATTTCTCTTCTTACTATTTTTTCCATGTGTGAACCAATCATGATTCATTGCTTGAAGCCAAGCTGCAGCGAGAAGATTTAAAACCTCTGCCTTCTTAGTCTTCCCATCTTTTCTTGTAAAAAGCTTTTGACTAACTTCAAATGGATTTGGATCCATCATATCTTTTCGACTTGCTCTATTAGCAACTTCCTGATGAGTGTTACGACCAAACCTCTGGCCTTTTGAGCCCATATAAATTTGCTTAGCAAGATCTTTATCTTGCTCTGACATCTTATCTTCAAGTCCATGAAAGTAACATGACCCATCAGGAGTTCTTCTAGGAATGTACATTATCTTTTCACAGTCGATAGAAACTTCTGCTTCATCTACCCCTGTATCTACAAGGTTACTTTCAAAGAGATTTTGGCGAAGTGCCGTACCTGTCTTAAGAAATTTGATATTCTCTTTCTTGACGATGGCTCTTCCAAAAAGACGTAATTGAGTTTCATATCCATCAAAGTCAAACTTAATAGATTCTTTTTGACCTCTATTATCTTCATACTCTTTTTTTGAAACAAATGGCTCACTATTAGCAGCTGCCAGGTTTCTCTTTGATTGTTCATTATTGGTCGTAGAACACGAAAATAAAATCGCTCCCATCGCCAATAGACTAAGTTTTCGCATAAGCTTCCTCCTCATCCATGGAAAATATTACCTGAATATGATCTCAATCTTTATTCTTGGGTGCAAACCGGCAACTTGTCCCTCGAACACTTTTAATAGACTTCATAAAGCCTTAATAAATGGAAAATGACCCTATAAACATTGCACAGCAGCACGGTTTTAATTGACGAACAAGCAGAAAATTAATATTTTCGCGCCAACTAAGTCACTAACACAAGACTTTAAAGTTTCAGGGGGGAACAATGAAGAAGCTAGTTTTCTTACTTACAAATGTATATCTACTTTATTCATGTGGAAATAACGATCACCAAGAACTCTCTCATACAGGGGATCAAGACTACGAAGTACAGGTTAGCAGTCTCACAACCATCAAAGAGGTTGAGGTTGGAAAGGAATACTTCATTACAGCTTCAAGGCTTAGGGTTCGCTCAGCTGACAGCTACTCACCAGAGACTATTCTAGGAGTCCTTGGTACAAATGATAAGATTCGAGTACTTGATAATTCTGCTGATCTTCTTGATGACTTTGTTGAAGTTGAGATTGTAAAGACAAAGAGTTCTATCCAAGACTCTCCTAGCGGACGATATTATTTAAGCTTTAAATACTTTGATGAGGTCAAGAAAGTTACTCAGCAATCATTTAAGTATTTTGTTGTTCAAAACATCGCAACAGAGAGGCTTCGTGTTTATAAAAGAAACACAGAGACCAATAGTCACAAAATGATCCTTGAAACTGAGATTGTTGTCGGCGACGAAAAGAAATCAAAATCAATACTTGGGGTTTTTAAAATTACTGAGTGGCACAAATTTTACAGAGATGGCGCTCGTCACTACCCTTCCTGGTATGACCCTAGTCTACCTATGCCTCCTGGACCAAACTCCGATGCTCTTGATTGGTTTGATAAAGACTATATGCCAAGAGGTGGAGATATGAGAGGAGCTTTTGGTTGGTATACAGCAAAAATAGGACCAAACGCACATTACCAGTGGACCCATGGAACAATTGGCTATGGTAAGCAATCATATGAGTTCATCGAAAAAACAAAAGGGTTTTGGGCAAACCTCGTTGCTAATCCAAGAAGCTCAGGTTGTTCAAGAACTAATAATGAGGTCATTGCTTACTTAAGACACATTTTACCCGCAGGAACGCCAATTATACA
>DDIK01000187.1:608-2575 GCA_002338505.1 Bacteriovorax sp. UBA1852 | reverse complement strand
CAATCTATTGGTGAGCCAGGAACACAATTAACTATGCGTACTTTCCATATCGGTGGTGCTGCATCAAGCGCATCTGAAGACAATGCAATATTCAATAAAAATGACGGGGTTGTTACATTTAGTGATGATATTAAAACTGTAACAAATAAAGATAAGCTTGAAGTTGTAGTTTCAAGAAATGCAATGGCGACAATCACCGAAGCAAGTGGAAAAATTATTGAGCAATATAAAGTTCCATATGGTGCTACTCTTGAAGTTAAAGATAAATCTGAGCTTGAAGCAGGTATTAAAATTGCATCATGGGATCCATATACAAGACCAATTATTGCCGAAGTTTCAGGTAAAGTTAAATTTGAAGACATTGAAGATGGCGTGACAGTCAGAGAGCAGATGGATGATCTTACTGGTCTTTCAAGTATCGAAATTATTGAAGTCTCAGATAGACCAACTGCCGGAAGAGATATGTCACCAAAAGTTTTGATTCAAGACTCTAAAGGTAAGACTTTACTGATGGGAGAATTTAAAGCACCTGCTGAGTATCCATTACCTGCAGGCGGTCTTGTCAATATTGCTAATGGTCAAAAAATAACTGCTGGTGAAGTTATAGCAAGAATGCCTTTAGTTGCATCCAAAACCAAAGACATTACTGGTGGTTTACCAAGAGTTGCTGATCTATTTGAAGCAAGAAAGCCAAAAGATGCAGCAGTTTTATCAGAGGAGACTGGAATTATTTCATTCGGTAAAGAGACTAAAGGTAAAGTTAGATTGGTTATTACACCTGAAGGAGCTACTAAAAAATCACAAAATACTGAAATGTTAATACCTAAACATAGAACATTATCTGTATTTGAGGGTGAAAGAATCTCTAAAGGCGATATTATTTCTGACGGGCCATATAGTCCTCATGACATCCTTAGACTAAAAGGTATTCCTGAATTAACAAACTTTATAGTTAATGAAATTCAAGATGTATATAGACTTCAGGGAGTATCAATCAATGATAAGCATATTGAAACTATCTTAAGACAAATGTTGAGAAAGGCATTAATTATTGATGGCGGTGATACTAAGTTTATACAGGGCGATCAAGTTAGCTATGCTGAATTGAAAGAAGAAAATGAAAAAGTTGAAGCCGATGGTAAAACTCCAGCAGAATTTGAAAGAGTATTGTTGGGAATTACAAAAGCATCACTTGCAACTGATTCATTTATTTCAGCTGCATCTTTCCAAGAGACTACTAGGGTTTTAACAGAGGCTGCAGTAACTGGTAAAAAAGATCATCTAAGAGGTCTTAAGGAAAACGTTGTTGTTGGAAGGTTAATACCTGCTGGTACAGGTATGGAGTTCCATGACAGACTAAAAAATAAAAAACAATACGATCTTGAAGAACAAACACTTTCTGCTGATGACATAGAGGCAGCGCTAAGACAAGAACTTCAAGAAAATGAGGAATAATGTTGACCGCGGCTTATCTGCTCTATAAAATCGCGGCCTAACTAAAATAAATTATTATGGCAACAGTAAATCAATTATTAAAAAAGTCTAGAAAACCAAAAGTTAGAAAGACTGACGTACCTGCACTGAATGCATGCCCACAAAGAAGAGGCGTATGCACTCGTGTTTATACAACAACACCTAAAAAACCTAACTCTGCTCTTAGAAAAGTTTGTAGGGTTAGATTAACAAGTGGGTATGAAGTAACTTCATACATAGGTGGAGAAGGTCACAACCTTCAAGAACATTCATTAGTTCTAATAAGAGGTGGTAGGGTAAAAGATTTACCTGGTGTTAGATATCATACAGTTAGAGGCACGCTTGACACATCAGGAGTTGCCAATAGAAAGCAAAGAAGATCCAAATACGGAGCAAAGAAAGGTAAATAATTATGCCAAGAAGAAGAAGTCCCGAGAAAAGAAAAGTTTTACCAGATCCTAAGTATAAGGACGTAATTCTTGCTAAATTTATGA
>DDIK01000187.1:0-189 GCA_002338505.1 Bacteriovorax sp. UBA1852 | reverse complement strand
AGTCAAGAAGAGTTGGCGGTGCAAACTATCAAGTTCCAATTGAAATTCGACCTGCACGAAGACAAGCTCTAGCTATGAGATGGATTGTAGATGCAGCAAGAAAAAGAAGTGAAAAATCTATGAATCTAAGACTTGCTGGAGAGCTTCTTGATGCCTCCCAGAAGAAAGGTTCTGCTGTTAGAAAAAGAG
>DDIK01000204.1 GCA_002338505.1 Bacteriovorax sp. UBA1852 | reverse complement strand
TCACCAGAGACGGCTCAAGAGGATACATAAAGAGAGAGTACGTAAAAGTCATTTACAACGATCTCAGAGAACTTGAAAACAATATAACATATACAAAGAAAGACCCTACCAATTATCTTCTAAGTGAGCCTCTTCCCGATAACTACCCCTTTGCTCCACTTCATAATAAGAGAGCGAATATAGTTTTTAATTATCATGTTGCTCATAAGTCGAGCTACTCATATGAGCAAGAAAAGATTAGAGAGTCGGCAAATCCCTCAATAGCTTTTGAGCTTGGTTTAAAAAGAAGACCAAAGTTTGATCTCACTGATCGTATTTATTACGGCTTTGTTATATCTTTTCAGGCAATGAAAAATGAATATCAACTCACTAGTGACATCTTCACAGAAGAGACTCATGCCAATATCGGACTAGGCTCGACGTTTAGTTATACAATTTACAAAGAGGAATTCTTTCATATTGATACAAACCTAAAGATCCTTGCTAATTATCAAAGGACATTTGTCAAAGCTCAAGATCAAACAAGTGACCTTCAAGAAGAGCTGGAATTTTCAGGAATTAATTTTAATGGTTCAACTTCAATTATTTTTAAACACTTCTCAATTTTTAATAGTAGAAAAGTAAGCCTCATGCACGGTCCTGGAATCACGATGAGATTACCCTACTCTTTTGATTCAAAAGATGATCTCACAAATGCTTCTCTTCTAAGAACTGGTGAATACTCTGAAGATCTTGGAGTAGAATACTCATACAATATTGGAATTTCATACGTTTACTAAGCCCTAGGGAAGGTTTTTCCCCTCCGCCAATAAAGAATAAATTAATTTTAAGAACCAATTTTTTCTCCGATGAGTTATTTGCAACATGTGTAGAAAGGAAATCTACAATCATTTAGGAGGAAAGCATGGAAACTCAAATAAATCAAAACGACGTTCTTTTTCAAAAGCTAGGAAATGTTTGGTACATCTTCGCAGAGATCGATAATGAAGTTGTTTATTCAACAATGCCAGATGGTATGGACCCATACACAACAAAACTAGAGCTCTATGAAGTTATTGAAGAGCACATGGAAAAAGTATCTAAAATTCAAAGAAAGAAATACGCTCAACCAGAAGCTTAAGGCATATGGGACTAAAGAAATTTAAAAATCTATTTACGGGAAGTGCTCAGAAGAAATCTTCGAGCACTTCCAATACAAAAGAGATAAAGATGGCAGCACCAGCTATTGATACCGAAAAGTCACCAAAGAGAAAGTCTCCTTCGACAAGTGACATCGAAGACAAGGCCAAAGTCGAACAACTTCAAAAAATCATTCAAAAGAAACTTAAAGATCCACAGAATGCGAAGAAAGCAGCTCAGATTATTGAGGAGATGCTTAAGAATGGTTCTTCGAAATAAAACTCGCTTTTAAGAAGTTCCCATCTCACATTTTTCAATAACACGAAGATTGAATTCAAGTATTCGAGCAATTTCATAAACTAGCCATGGAAGAGACATTCCTTGACTAATAAATTTTTAAACTACAATTTCCATTCTGTTAATTTTCTAAAAATAGTACAACTATTCTTTTCAAAGACTTTTTGCATACCGACATTATTCATATTGGTACCTCCGTGATACTCAGTCCCTCCTTGCTTTTTAAGAAGTTCTATTCCATGTCTTTGAACCCACACTCCAAGCCCTTTCCCTCTAAACTTTGGGTGTATTCCCATGTAGGTTATTCTAGACCATCCTGAGGATGATTCAACTTGGGCAATCAAAAAACAGCAGGGATCTTTAGAGTCTTTTAAATATCCTACTTGAATACAATCTAACTCAACATAGAGACCGTCCTCCGACAAATAACTTTCAATACATTCTTTGGCATTATCTGTTTTTGGATCGAAGTCAGGATCACCTTCTGAAACTTCCTCCATTAGGGTCGCAACTTCGTCAATCTTCATAGTTTTGTCTTTCAATGGAGAACACCATTTAATAGGTGATTCTTCTATCACTGAAGACGTAAGAGAGTTAAGAGCTGTTTTATATTCGACTCTTTCACCAGTAACCCTAAAGCCAAAGCTTAACATTGCTTCCTGAAGGCTCTCATGAAAATCATTGTGTATAGTTCTACAAATAAGCTCTCTTCCCTTTAAATCTTTAAAACGATCCTTTATTTGTTGGAAAAGTAGTTTGAGAGAGCTGCTATTTTCCACCAGGAACCTAGGACTTTGAAAAGCATATTTACCAGCTTCAATTTTGAATATCCAAGAAGCGACAACTGGCGTCCCATTATCATCGCGAACAAGGAAGTAGTTATCCATACTCCTAGTATTTTCTAATACACTATTGTGAAAGTTCTCTCGTTTCTTATTAAGATCTATAGTATTTAGATCTGTGAATGTTAATTTTAAATAATCATGAATATCATTGATTGATATTGCCATAAAATCCCCTTAAGTAAGTTAAATGGAGACCTCGAAATTATTATTTAGATAATACAGAGGTCTTTGGTGAAAAATTTAATTTGAACATAGCGACCTCCTCTTCAGATTGTGTTCAAAAGAAGTACTACTGAAGTTTAAGAAAGTACACACAAAGTTGACTCCACCTCTTCTATCTTCGAGTCCCATTCATGAGCTTGAACCTTTCAAATATCTAAATATAAGTAAAAACTATCTTTATACCACCAACAAACTTGTCGAAGCGCAACCAATCTGATAACAATCTGCAACATTAAAAATGCACCGGAGACCAAAATGGACAAGACTTACTCTGACGAGTTCAGTTATTCCCATAAAAACCCTTATCACGACAAGCTCACTGAGTTTGAAGACTTTGTTATGAGAGATCATGAATCAGAGGAGAATCAAGGAAAGTGGAATTCTGAAGTCTTTAAAAGAGAAGCTCCCCTATGCCTTGAAATCGGTAGTGGTTACGGGCACTTTATGATGGAGTTTTGTGAAAACCATCCTGAAGTGAATTACGTCGGTCTTGATTACAGATTTAAGAGAAGTTACGCGCTTGCTAAGAAACTCTCAAGACACCCATATAAGAATTTTAGATACTTAAGAGCTAAGGGTGAAAGAATTAATCAAATGTTCAATGATTCAGAACTTGATAAAGTATTCTACTTTTTTCCTGACCCATGGCCTAAGGCGCGTCATCACAAGAAGAGACTTTTTCAAAAGCCTTTTCTCGAACGAGCATATCAGACATTAAAACCAGGTGGTTACCTCTTTGTTAAAACCGATCATGATGGTTATGCCCAGTGGATGCAAGAGGTTATCGACGACCAAGACCTCTTTACTTTAGAGATGAGCTCAAAAGACTTGTGGAATGAGTATCCGGACCATTTTCTTGCGAGCTTTAAGACGAAATTTGAGAAAATATTTTTAGAGAAAAATATCAATATCAAAGCATTTGTTCTAAAATCTAATAAGTAAGTATTTAAAAATCCCAAGGGCAAAATGTCGCTTAATCAGTTAAGAGATAAAATTATCAACGAGATACCGATTTCCGATCTTATTCAAAGATACGGAACGAATCTCACGCGAAAACCTTCGGGCCATGTAGGGATCTGCCCCTTTCATAATGATACGAAACCATCAATGAGCGTCTCCGATGATAAGAGAATCTATAAGTGCTTTGCTTGCGGCGCAGGTAATAGTCACTTTGACTTTGTTATGGACCTCAACAATCTAAGCTTCATTGAGGCCTTAAAAGACATCTCAGAGCGCTTTGGCTATGATTTTGATTCATATACAAATAAGCGAGAGAAATCGAAAAAAGAAGTCTATGCAGAAAAACTCTTAAAGGCCTCAAGTGAGATTTACTACCGCATTGGAACTAAGAATAAAGTCAAAGAATATGAAGACTTCCTAAAAAAGCGAGAAATCCCCGCGGAAATCGCGGACTCGTATCGTCTAGGTTTTGCACCTAAGAGAAATTCTATTTGCGACTATATCGCAACTCTTCCAAAAGCTGACCAACAAGAAATCACAGATGCCGCGCAAGAGATAGGCCTCATAAAGTGGGACCCAGATAGAAAGTCCCATTATGATACTTTTAGAGACCGCATTACCTTCCCTATCTGGGATCACTTTGGCAAAGTTATTGGTTTTACAAGTAGGGCCATACACGACTATCAAAAAGCTAAGTATATGAATTCAAAAGAGTCTTTCATCTTTAACAAGAGAAACCTCTTATATGGACTCCATTTTGCAAAACCATTTATTAGGAAACGAGATGAAATGATTCTTGTTGAAGGTAATATGGATCAGTTATCGATGTTTAAAAAAGGATTTGAAAATTCAGTCGCCATCATGGGAACGGCGCTAGGTGATAATTCTCTTAGAACTATTAAGTCGCTAACCCAAAATGTTTATCTCGCACTTGATACTGACAATGCCGGATGGGATGCAAGCGTTCGTATAAATTCTCAATTTCTAGAAATAGGAATCATTCCTAAATATATAAACTTTGAGCCTTTTAAAGATCCTGATGATTACCTCAAGGAAAAAGGCCGCTTAGCTCTAAAAGAATTGATGGAAAATGCGAAATCATTCATCGATGTGCAATTTGAAAAGATGCTACCCAAAGAGCCCATCACAGTTCTTGATAAGAAGATTAATCTCTTAAGACAATCCTTCTCGCTTATTGCACCTTTAAAAAATGATATTAATGCGACTGAGCGATTAAGTGTTTGGGCAAAGAAAATTGGACTCGAGTCTGGAAGTGATCAAATTCTTCAAAACTACTCTGACTTTCTCAAGGGCCAAAAAGAATTTAACACACCACAGGAACCAATGATTCCAAACGGTCCAGAAGAGATCGAAAGCAATGCAATACAAATGCCAATGCAGGACTTTTCTGAGGTTATTGAGCAGAAAAGTTATAAAAAAATGGAAAAAACTTTATTGCAAACAGTACTCGAGCATCCCGACTGTCTAGAGTACGATAAATTAGCTGAATTACTTGATTTTATGGGACCTAGTGAGGTAAAAGAATATATTTTAGAGCTGAAAAAACTTATTTATGAAATTGATATCAATGAATTTAAATCGTTTGCATTAGAGAAGGCAAAAGACTTTAACCTTGAAGAAACCGTATCAGTAAGTTTGCAAAGATTTTCTCCAGCAGAACTTGAAAAAGACACTGCAAAGAAACTGATTGTTGATCTTGAGAAAAAGTTAATACGAGAAAGCTTAAAAGACAAGCGTGAAGCTTTAAAAAAGAGAAGAAGTGAAATCTCAACTAGCGAAGAGATGTCACAATTAATGGTAGAAATACACGCAATAGAAAAGAAACTATATAGCTTAAGCAAAGAATAGGAGCGTATATCTATGTCGAGTTTGGCAGCATTTTTAAAATCAAAAGATTGTGATAAACTTTTATCAAAAGGTAAGGATCAAACTTTTCTAACACCTGAGCAAATCAATGATGCAATACCTGCAAGCATTGTTGCACCAGAAGACCTTGACGAGATTTTACTTTTTATTCAAGGTGAAAATATCGACATTCAAGTTGAAACTACTGAAGAAGAAGATGATGGAATCAGACTTGATGGTACTGAGGCTATTGAAGAAACTCTTTCTAGAGAAGAGAAAGCTGAATTAAGAAGTGCTTCAACAGACCCAGTTAAATTATATCTAAAGAGAATGGGTTCAGTTGCTCTTTTAACAAGAGAAGGCGAAGTCGTAATTGCAAAAGAAATTGAAGAAGGTGAGAGAGAAATTATTCTATCTACCCTCAAATCAAACCACGCAATGAGTGAGATCGTTAAGTTAAAAGAAAAAATTGAATCTCTCGAAAATCCAACAGAGTATGTAAGAGAATTAGTAAGAGGCCTTGATGACGAATCAACTCAAAAAGATGTTGATAAAGTTAGAAAGCTGATAGCAGGTACATGTGACAGGCTAGAAACTCTACTCTCTTCAATTGTTAAAGAAGACGGTACACTTGAAAAAATTCAAGGTGACAAGAAAACTGAACTCGATGACATTGCAATCACTCTTGCTGACTTAACTTTTAATAGAAAAATTATTAATAGCTTCGTTGAGCCAGTGAAGAAATACTATCTCCAATTTAGAAATCTCTATGAGCAACAAGATAGAATTTTTAAATTCTTAGAAGTTGATACAATTGACCAGTATAAATCTCTTTATGAGAAAATCTTGGAAGACGATGCATTTAAGAGAAGATTTGCAAAAGATCTCTTCACAACAGATGCTAAGGTTGAGCAACTTGTAAGAAACCAAGAGGATATTTTAAGAAAACTTAGAAGACTCTCTCTTGAGTGTGGAATGAGCTATGATGACATCGAAGATGTTTATAAGATTATTCTAGAAGGTGAAGAGAAAGCTGATAAGGCGAAGTCTCAACTTGTTGAAGCAAACTTAAGACTAGTTGTTTCAATCGCGAAGAAGTATACAAATAGAGGACTTCAATTCCTAGACCTTATTCAAGAAGGTAATATTGGACTTATGAAAGCCGTCGACAAATTTGAGTATCGTCGTGGTTATAAGTTTTCAACGTATGCAACATGGTGGATTAGACAAGCGATCACTAGAGCTATTGCTGATCAGGCAAGAACAATCCGTATTCCAGTTCACATGATTGAAACGATCAACAAGCTGAACCGTATCAGCCGTCAGATGCTTCAGGAAATGGGACGAGAACCAACTCCTGAAGAGCTTGGTGAACGTATGGAAATGCCTGAAGATAAAGTCCGCAAAGTACTGAAAATTGCGAAAGAGCCGATTTCAATGGAAACCCCAATCGGTGATGACGAGGATAGCTCGCTCGGTGACTTTATTGAAGACGCGACAATCTCATCACCTGTCGACTCTGCCACGGTTGAGGGCTTAACGGAGTCAACACGTCAAGTTTTGGCAAGTCTCACCGCTAGGGAAGCAAAAGTATTGAGAATGCGTTTTGGTATTGATATGAATANNCACATGATTGAAACGATTAACAAAATGGTGAGAACTCAAAGGCAACTTATTCAAGAGCTAGGAAGAGAGCCTACTCCTGAAGAAATTGCTGAAAAGATGGAAATGCCAGTTGATAAAGTTAAAAAGGTTCAAAAGATTTCAAAAGAGCCTATTTCTCTTGAAACTCCAATTGGAGAAGAGGAAGACTCATCACTAGGTGACTTCATTGAAGATAAGAAAATTATCTCTCCAGCTGATGCTGTTATGAGTGTGACTCTTTCTGAACAAACAAGATCTGTTCTATCAACTCTTACTCCGAGAGAGGAAAAAGTTCTTAGAATGAGATTTGGT
>DDIK01000070.1 GCA_002338505.1 Bacteriovorax sp. UBA1852 | reverse complement strand
ATGGTGACCATGGTTATCTGACATCACTTGAATTTCGATATGTCTTGGATTCTCAATAAATTTTTCAATAAGAACGATATCTGAGCCAAAAGAGTTAATGGCCTCTCGCCTACAAGAATCAAGTAACTCAGAAAAATCTTTTTCTTCATGGACAATTCTCATGCCCTTTCCGCCACCACCAGCAGATGCCTTAATTAATACAGGATATCCAATTTCATTCGCTCTCTCTTGCAGATAAGAAGCCTCTTGGTTCTCACCGTGATAGCCAGGGATGGTTGGAACATCGAGTTCAATCATTTTCTCTTTTGAGCCTTTCTTATCACCCATCAGCACAATTGATTCAGCCCTAGGGCCTACGAAGATCAAACCAGCATCCTTCACCTTTTTAGAGAACTCAGCATTTTCTGAGAGAAATCCGTACCCAGGATGGATGGCATCACAATTACGCTCTTTGGCGATAGAGATGATTTTATCCATATTAAGATAAGTCTCAGCGAGCGTCTTACCTTCTAAGTAGACACTCTCATCTGCTACATATCTCTGAGGTAAATTATCCTCTTCCAATGTATAGAGAGAAACTGTTTTAATGCCAAGTCGCTGACAAGTTCTCATGATTCTTAGAGCAATCTCTGCTCTATTTGCTATAAGTAATTTTTCAATTTTCATTTCTTTATCCAATTTGGTTTTCTTTTTTCCAAGAGTGCCGCCATACCTTCTTGACCTTCACTAGAAACTCTTCTCTTGGCGATGACTCCACAAGTATAGATTTTCGCTTCATTGAGATCATCCATCGCCACAACATCTGAAATTAATTTCTTGCATACTTCTTGTGACTCTGGAGCGGCCTTTAAAAAATCTTCACATACAGCAGCAACATCTTTTTCAAAGTGACGCTCAAGACTTATCTGATGAACAAGTCCAATATCCATTGCTTTTTTAGCATCAAATCTCTTTCCACTTATAAATAGTGAACGACCGTGACTCGCTCCAATCTTACTGAGAACAAATGGAGAAATCACTGCGGGAACAAGTCCTAAGCGTGTTTCAGTGAAACCAAAAAGGGCATCTTCATGGGCAACAACATGGTCACAAACGGCAACTAATCCGCTTCCACCACCTAAGGCAGCACCATTAATTTTTCCTATCACAGGCTTTGGAAAAGTATCGATCTCGTGAAAGAGGTTTGCTAGGTTCATAGAGTCTGCAATATTTTCCTCTTCAGAGTAATCAACCATTTTCTTCATCCAGTTCAGGTCAGCCCCAGCACAAAAAGAAGCACCTTCACCAGTGAGGACAACGACTTTTACATCATCTTCATTTTCCATTTGGGTAAAGCATTTAGTAAGGCCTATGATCAACTCATCATTAAACGCATTATGAATAGCGGGCCTATTAAGAGTAACCGTTGCTACTCCTGACTCATCAACTTCTTTCGTATATAATTCACTCATTATTTCTTCCTAATTCAATTAAATATTTAACTACATTCTAAAAACACCAAACTTAGAATCTTCAATTTCTTTATTAAGACTAGAAGCGATGGCCAGACCGAGGACATCTCTCGTCTTATGCGGCTCAATGATTCCATCATCCCAAAGTCTTGCAGATGAGTAATACGCTGAACCTTCATTTTCATATTTATCTAGTATGGGTTGTTTGAATTCACTTATCTCTTTTTCACTAAGCTGATCTTTTCCTCTGGCCTTAAGTCCATCTTGTTTAACTGTCGCAAGAACACCAGCAGCTTGTTCACCACCCATGACTGAAATACGAGCATTAGGCCACATCCACAAGAATCGCGGGGAATAAGCTCGGCCACACATTCCGTAATTACCAGCACCAAAAGAGCCACCGATAACAACAGTGAACTTTGGGACATCTACAGTAGATACGGCAGTCACCATCTTCGCCCCATGCTTGGCGATCCCCTCGGACTCATACTTCTTTCCAACCATAAATCCGGTGATATTTTGCAGGAAAATCAAAGGGATTTTTCTTTGCCCACAAATTTGAATAAAGTGAGAGCCTTTGATAGCACTTTCACTAAAGAGAATTCCGTTATTAGCGACGATTCCAACTTTAAAACCATGAATATTTGCAAAGCCACACACAAGAGTCTCACCGTAGTTTTCTTTAAACTCATGAAACTTTGATCCATCAACTAATCTAGCGATGATCTCTCTGACATCAAATGGTTTACGTGTATCTTTTGATAAGATCCCATATATCTCTTCACTAGAATACTCTGGAGCACTAACTTGAGCTTGTTTCTTATCAAGACTTTTTTCACCATGAGATTTATAGTTAAGGTTCTCTAATATATTTCGTGTAATGGCGAGAGCGTCTAATTCATCTTCTGCGTAGTGATCAGCAACACCGGATTCATGAGTATGGACATAAGCACCACCTAGTTCTTCCGCACTCACTTCTTCTCCAGTAGCGGCCTTTACAAGAGGTGGGCCTCCTAAGAAGATTGTTCCATTGCCTTTTACGATCACAGACTCATCTGCCATGGCAGGAACATAGGCCCCACCAGCAGTACAACTACCAAGAACGACTGCAATTTGTGGGATGCCTGCCGCAGACATCTGTGCCTGGTTATAAAAGATTCTTCCAAAATGTTCCTTATCGGGAAAGACTTCATCTTGCATTGGTAGAAACGCTCCACCTGAATCAACAAGGTAAACACAAGGTAATCTATTTTCTTTTGCTATTTCTTGCGCCCTTAGATGCTTTTTAACTGTCATAGGAAAGTAGGTACCACCTTTCACTGTGGCATCATTGGCAACGAACATACACTCAACTCCGTGTACTCTCCCAATTCCAGTCACGATTCCTGCACTTGGAATATCCATTCCATACATATCCTGAGCGGCCAGGGAACTAAGCTCCAAGAAAGCTGAGCCAGCATCAAGAATTTTCTCAATACGCTCCCTTGGAAGAAGCTTATCTCTTTTTAAGTGTCTATCTACGGACTTCTCTCCTCCGCCTTCACAAACTTTTGTTAAGTGCCCTACTAATTTTTCTTGTAGGCCCTTATTAAAATTATAATTTTCAATAAACTCATCACTAGTTTTATTGATTTTAGAATGGATTTTTTCCATTAAGTTACCTCTTTAAGTAAGTATATAAAGTATTAAAAAAACTAGACTATTTTAGAATGGCACTACCTTAATAGCAAATGCCTCGCACAAATTTAGAGTGAATGACTAAGGGATTAAAGTACAGATTTTGGCGACATTATTGACAAAGTTTCCATAAAACTTTGCGCGATTGGCCATCTGTCTATCAAAGAGATCAAAGAAGAGAAGCGTAAGTGCTTGATCACGCTTAGAATCGTATTCTAGTTTCATTGGATCAAACTTTTTTCGTTGAATGAGAGATTCGAGATAAAGCTTGCCCATGGCGTTATAAAGAGAGGTTTCGATATCTCGCTGCTTACAATCTTTATAAATAATCTTTTCCATACTCTTTATTTGATTTGGACTTTGGGCCATAAAAAGAGATTTAACAAGAATTGAAATTAACCTATCCTTGCTAAGAAATGTTTCAATATCTTTAAGTGGACTAATTCTTATAAAGACTACATTCTGAATGAATTCAACTTGTGGCTTTCTATCACTAGGCCACCAAGTAAAGAAAATCTTTGTTTTATAACTTCGCTTATAAGAAAAGAACTTAAAAAGTTTATTATAGGCCTTAGTGACTCCTTGCCTCTTTCTCTTTTTTTGAACTTGTTCTATTTTTCCTTGAAATATCGAAGACTCTCCGATGATTTTTTGGGCATTTGCTCGTAAGGCCCTAAGTGATTTCACAACGGTTTTAAGATCTTCACTTTTTAAAAACTTAGATAACTTCTTTACAGCTTCATCAACCGATTGTGATCTGTAAAATGCTAACGAGAATTTATCAAAAGGCGTGAACTGTTGCTTATATTTGAGTCTAATAATATTAAAGTTCTCTAAATGTGACTTCTCTTCACGACTTAATCCAAAGCGTGAGATCCAATACTTCTTAATCACACCATCATCTGTTTTCTTTAATTCTTCATTAAGAGTTGATAAGAGATTAAAAACATCTCCTGATGTTGAATAATTAAGAAGATCTCTAAAATTTGATTTAGCGTGAGAAACTTGAACTATAAAAAAAAGCGCTACTAAGAAACTAATAACTTTCATTATAAACCTTTCATCCTGAAGAGAATTATTTTTGTTCATCCTTGTCTTCAATAATATTTAAAACCTCACCCCAAGTATGCTTTCGTGAGTCCTCAGCTGGAGTCCCCTTATTTTCAATCACCTCATAAGCATCTGAAGCAGTTGATCTTGAGTTTTCACCCTCTCCACTTACGCCGTCTTTGTTCACTGGCATAAACCTTAAACGACCATTTTCATCATAAACAAGCTCCCCACTCTCATCAAGCATAGGAATTAACACAGTTTCCTTTCCGGCAATCTTAATAAAGACTTTCTTATTTCCGCTTTTAAAATTTCTTTCAACGAAAGACTGTAAAACTTCAGAATCAGTACTTTTAGCGAAGTAAGGGTTAACGGCTATCGTGCCCACTGTGGCATTATTATATTGCTCTCTTACACTTCTCAGCGACACTGGTGAATTTAACGGGGTTCCACTTTCTTTAACAGCTGAAGGTGATCTTGATTTTGTAAAGCTTTCACCTCCACCTTTACTAACAAAGTCGCGAGGGCTCTTCACAGGCTGAGAACTATTCGCTGATGTTGGCCTTCTACGACTGGAAGATAATGTGTTTGCTGAGACAGTTTGTGGATTATTTGAAGGTTTCGTCTCAGGTGTATTATCTTTCATCCTCTCAGTTAACTTATTTTTCAACTCACGGTTCTTAGAAGTCAGGTCATTAATTGTAGTGCTCGCATTGGCGATGGCATCTTCAAGAGCCTGTAGATTATCGCTATTGCCTTGCTCGAGAACTTCAGCTCGTTGACTTTTGAGCGCCTCAAATTCAGCTTTTACAGCAGCGAGTTCATCTCTTAATTTATTAGCTTCTCTAAGTTCTTCCGCAGTAGCTTCTTTCTGTGCCCTGGCCATTGCACTGTCAAGCGAATCTATTTCAGACTGTACCTTGTTAATTGGCTTGAGGTAATTATTATCTACGTTGGCAGTGATGTTTTTATCAATCATTGAGTTAGGCTTTAATTGATTATTCATTCCTTTTAATTGATTATTCAAAGCACCAAGATCCTGCTCTTCAGCGATTGTTTGATCAGCTTTACTTTGATCAGCTTTACTAGGAAAGACATCTTGTAATGCCTCTCTTTTAATGGCAGGAGGAACTTCAGCAGTAAGATTTTCTACTCTTTGGATTAATTCGCCATTATTTATCGTATTCTTAAATGTTTGATTAGAATAATGCACAGATCTGAGGACATCATCTGCACCTGGATCAATATTTACATTTTCACAGTATAGATTAGAAAAATAAAGGTTCTGATAATTGTCATCAGTTCTTAAGGAATTAAGTGCTAAATAGAGCTTTTCATCAAATTCCCTAACGGAATCATGATGAGCTGTACTAACAATTTCTTGAAAGTCTTGTTGACACTTATCCTTAAGCCTTTTAAATGAATCCTCACAACGTCCCTCACGATACTTAGCTGTCATAGTATAATGCGACGGAGAGAGTTTCTCTTTAACGAAGTCGTCAAAGGCTTTAACATTCATGATCTCAACTAAGTTTGACCGAAGGACGTTCTTATCATCAGGTCTGGCCAAAATGCGATCTATAGAATCTAACAAAACTTTCTTATCTACTTTATTAAATTTATATAACTTTCCCTCTGGAAAGTTTTCAAGTGCTAACTGTAGCGCTTTTAAATCTTTAGAATGAATTTCAGGAGTTCCACCCTCATGTATCTTTTTTAATTCATAGATGAGAGAAGGTAGATTTGGCGCCGGGTTCTCTCGAAAATGGTCATTATATTGTGACTCAATTGTTTTATCAGAATCAATATTACCTAAGTATTTTTGAGAGGCCTTTCTCTCAATTTTTGAAATAGTATCAAGAATATTATCAAATGAAGGATCTTTAAAACTTCTTACACGACTAGAAAAAGACGACTTCACAGCACTATTGAAGTCATCGACACTTTTACCTAAATTACATGTTTTTACAAAGTCATCAAAGAAAGGCTTTATTTCTCCTGGTGAGCACATTGAATCTTGCTGATGATTTTTTTTATCAACTAAACCTAGAGCATAATTTGCAGGATACTGAAATGCATTTTTCATATACTCTAGCATATAATCAGCCGCCTGCTGACCTATCAAGCGAGCTCGCATCCTCTCTTTCATATCATCTTCATCGCTCTTATTTAGTTTTTTATGATAAGATTTTTTCTGATCTTCTACACAACCACAAAACTCTTTCTCAAACTTCTCTGGCTCACGAGCTAATACTTTTGACTCACAGTATATATCGCCAATCGCAGAAGCCAAGTTATTAGCTGTATTCAGGGGGGCATCGTAAATGTTATCATTAACATTACATATTTGATGTGACTGCTTAGGAAATATTCCAAATCCTAAGCGACCAGACTCTACTGGGCCATAATTCATCTCAGAACTTACTGTAAAGCTTTGCCCCTCTAAAATAGGTGAGCTTAATTCTTTCACACTAAATAGACGAGCTTCTATAATGGGGACTTCCGATTGATAATCATTAAACTGTGCATTCGATATATCATCGAGAAGATTATCAGCAGAGAAGACCATAGAGTGAACAGCAAATATAAGCGGTAAAAATTTTTGTATTTTTAAATTCATCATCCCACTATTCGTCATAATGATCATATTACTTGAGTATTAGAGTTAATATTACAATGCTTTAGCTAATGAGATCCATAATAGAAGATTATCTTGGGAAGAAACACGCTAAACACCTGAAGTCGGGTCATGGTCCAAGCCAAAAACAAATAGTATTTATGCCACAAAATTGAGTCTTTATAAGACAGTAACTTTCCATTGAATATTGTGGGAATACTTAACCAAGACCATAGAGTTGAATCTTATTAAGATGTGCACGGATTGTTTTTAATGCATATTTATGAAGCTTTGGAGAAATTTGAGCATAGATTTTTTGAAGTATCTCATCTTCGTTAAGCCCCTCATTATGATATAGAGAAATTGACTGCTCTCTTTCAAGTCGATGTTTTAACGTCGCTTTTAACTTATGTGTTCCTCCAATGCCAATCCCATGGGAAGGAAATATATAATCGGCATTGAGCTTAATGATTCTTCGAAGAGAATCAAAATACTTCTTCATATCACCTTCATCATCACCAACGACCACTGTTCCTATTGTCTGGATGAGATCAAAAACAATACACCATGCTAAGTCTTCTCTTAAGAGACTAACTTGTCCCTCATCGTGGCCTGGAGTCTCAAGAGCAATAACATTAATCCCATTATCTTTACAGATAATATCTCCCTCTTTAATGAAATCAATCTTAATACAAGAGAAATACTCATCCCCACACTTATTTAAAATTCTCCTATGCGTATCCTCAGTCATAGACATCGAAAGATTAAAGCGCTTTGCAATATCGGTTGAAAATTCATGATGGTCGGGATGGTGGTGAGATAAGAGAATTTTTGAAATGTCTTTAAAACTCACCTCTCTTTCAATTGAATTAATGAGTTTCTCTAATTCATCTTTATCACTCGGAGATGGGTCAACGAGGACATA
>DDIK01000037.1 GCA_002338505.1 Bacteriovorax sp. UBA1852 | reverse complement strand
ACTACTATCAAAGATATGATATTGATAAAGTAACTGGGCACGCTTATCGTGTCGTTACATCCGGTAGTGACAGTCTTTTGCAAAGAGCAACTGACATATTAAGTGCTGGGGCCGTAAGCTGGACTACATTACATACATTTTCTGGTGTGACTGGTACTTCTCCTAATGCTCGTAATGTATCTGTTTCGGGTAATGCTGTAACCCCTTCAGAACCTACCATCGCAGTTAATATAATCAATAGAATGTGGGTTTCATCTGATGGAGGCTCAAGCTTTACGGAAGTTTTTGCACCTGAGGAGTTAAAGCTTGCGACCGTAGCTGGTGCTGGAGATAACGCTATTTATGGTGCGACAAAGGACTGGTTTGTTGTCAAGACGAGTGATAATGGTGATAATTGGGAGTACCGCGTTGGTGATTATTACCAGTGTTTAGGAAAGCCCCCAAGGCTTGCTGTTAATCAGCTTGATACAGATAATATTCTCATGTGGACAGATAATTATGGAACTATTGATTGTGATAATTTCAATTATTCAGTCGATGCTATGTCTACTTTAGTTAGTCGAGATGAGTTTTCAATGACGGCACCAAAGCTCGTTGTTTCAATGTCTCCATATGATCCTAAGAAGTATTATATGTCTGGTAAACCTGGTTCAGGAGACTTTAGGTTTCATAAGACTTCAAATTCAGCATTTGAAACAACAGTAAAGTATAGTCCTGGAAATCAATTTACCTCCCCAATGCCTGACAGTTATATTCATCCTCACAATGATAAAATAGTTTGGGTCGTTGATGAAGTAGGTTCAGGGATTCTCTATGAATATGATCTTGATGAAGGAACACGTGTTGATATCTCATCTCGAACCGGTCTTAGTTCGCTTGCAGCTATTGACGTTTATGTGGGAGATAAGGGGCAGTACTTTTTAAGAGCAATGGATCGTACCGGTAGGATGAAAGTTTCAAGTGATTATGGAGCAAGTTTCATTGATGAGGGAACAACAGGTTCTCCTCTTTCTTCATGTAATAAGAGATTTCTCTATCATCACCCTCGAGACAGAAATCTTGTTGTGTCCGCCTGTGTGCAAGGAAATGTTGTCGGCCTTTCTCGTGACGCTGGCCAAAGCTGGGATGAGACAGATCTTTTTATTGATTATAATATTAATTGTAGTGTCACTGGTCTTGCTGTCAGTTCTTCAAGAATATATCTTGGTTGTGAAAGTGCAGACACGATGATTTTTAATTACGCATTTGCTCGTCTAAGAAATGGTGCAAGTGATAGTGTTTTAACTGTTGCTGAAAATAGTGCTTCAAATGATATCGTTGAACATTTCTTTCCAGATCTTTATTCTACAATAGAGTATAAAGTAGTTCCTTCTGGAACTGCATGTGATGCAACTGAAATGAGTTCCGGTGCTTCAACTACCATACCAAAAACAGATGATGCTGTATTCACGACAAGGGGTGAATATCAAGTATGTGTGAAGCAAACTGATTCAAGTGCTAATGTAACATATTCTGTAACCTCAACGATCTTCTTTGATACAGGACTACCAACATTTACGAGTGTTGACCTTGCTGGGGATGTTGCTGATGGAGAGTTAACTTATGTTGAGAATCAAAATAGAAACTACTTGATTGATAATTTAGTAAGTACAAATCATGACTTTGTCGGTTATGTAGTTGTTGAAGACACCGTTACTTGTGATGGTACGCTGTCATATTCCTATGAAATACCTAAGTCAGATGACTCAGCTTTTAAAGATGCTACAGATTATAAAGTCTGCCTAGAGCTAACGACTCGTGGAGATGTCAAAGTTTATGGTGCAAGTTCGACAATTACATTTGTGCCAACAGAGGTATATGCAACTTTAACCGGGCTACCTGAAGCTTACGTTTCAATCGATGATACTTTAAATGTCTCTGTCGCCGGCGCTAGCGTCGCACAATATAAGTACAAAGTTATAACTAGCACAAACTCATGTTCAGATGCTAGCGGCTATAGTTCAGCGATACCGATTGCAACACCTATCACTGATAGTCTCACAGGGTTTTCTCATGGAGATCATTTGAAATTATGTGTAATCGGTGGAGATGCTTCGGGATATTTTCAACGAGTCAATAAAGCAACTACTCACTTTTGGGTGTATTCAACAGATCACCGCTTTGACTTTGTTGATATGAGTGCAATCACTTCACTGAACGGCTGGAGGCAGGTACAAGTCGCACCAAATAATCAAAATATTATTTACGCTTTCAATACAATGGGCGAGATATGGAAAACTTTTGATGCTGGAGCAAATTGGGAGCTTCAATGTCGAATTTCTGAGTATAGAAGTAGTATGCACCTAAAAGTGTCTCCTGGAGATGATGCTACTGCTTATGTGTCTCGTCGCTATCATTATAATCATAGTTGGTATGATCGTCTGTATCGTATTGATGCTCTAAGTGGTCGATTTTGTTCAAATACCACAAGTTCTTTTAGAGACACAAATCTCACGGGATTTGTTCATACAAGTTTCAGTATTGATTTTGCAGGGAATTTATATAGTGTTGAGGATCAATACGATTCTATGGTCATTAGATATTCTTCAGACTACGGACGTAATTGGAAATTTCTTTCTCAGATACAAAATGGTGGGCTATTTGGACAATTATACTTTAATCCTCTAGATGATGACATTGTTCTTTTAAATTCTATTGCTGATAATTCAGGTTCTGGTACTAAAGGACTTCACCGATCTACTGATGGAGGAAAGACTTGGAGCTTTGTTCAGGCAACAGGATTAGATGCCGCTCAGTATATTTTCTTTGATCCTTCGAATGCTGGTAGAGTCTATGGTAATAATTCATATTACTCCACTGATAATGGAGCAACGTGGCTCACAAATGCTGGCTATGACTCTTCTGATGTTCGTTGGTGGGTAACGACTTCAGGTGTTGGATATAGGCTTACTCAATCCGGAGGGGATACCTTATTATTAAGTGATAGTGATCTTGCGACACCAAGTTTTTCTTCTCTTTATACATTCTCAGGAATTCAATCTAGTGATGGAACAAAAGATGTGGTTTCTGCAACAGGATCGACTTTAACAGTTATTATAGGAGATCAGTTGTTCTTATCTACTGACTCAGGAACAACTTTTAGTGAAGTCTTTTGGCCAGGAGAGAAACTCGTAACATCAGGAATATCTTCTCGCGACGGAAATGATGTCTACGCTGTAACAAGGGCCGTGAATATCATTGATTCATCTGATGGCGGTGACAGCTGGAGATTTATTACGAGCCAGACTTATGAAGACTGTGAGAATGATGCAAAAGTATACGCACATCATCTTGATAATGATTATGCTTGGGTTCATTCAAGAGATTGTGCTTATAGGGCCGTAACCACAACCGATGGCTTTAATACTTCAACTAAATTTAATCTTGGAAAGTCGGATAATGGTAAATATATCGCCACAAGTGCTCCTTTGTTGAACTCATACTTTATGGCGGAAAACTACAATGCAGATTCAGTAAGAGCAACAACAGATGGCTTTAGCAGTCATACTATTATTTCAGAAGTTGATGATGTGATGAAGACTATTGGCTCCAGAATAATGGGATTTACAAAAATTTCTGAACCAAATACTTTGGTTCATATTCATGATAGTCAACTAATCCTCACAAGATTAAATGAGCGATATGAGAGTCTGTGGATCACAAATCGTGTACCTTTCACAGATGTCGCAGGTATGGCAATGATGACAGATAGAAATAATCTTGAACTTGGTCATCTCATTATTAGTCATCAAGGAAAACTTGCTGTTAGTTTTGATGACCTTAAGTCCTTCTCCACAATTGGTAGCTCTCCTGGGCTTCAGGATTGTACGAATAGGTATCTCTATATCAATCCAAATAATAATGATCTTATCGTGAGTGCTTGTCATCATGGTGATAATTTCTCTTGGACAACGAACGGAGGCTCATCTTGGTCAAGCGTTGATCTCGAAACGACTTATAGTATTGATTGTAATATTTCAGGCATCACGATGAATCAGTCAAAAATTATGTTTGGCTGCATGAATAATGTTGATGCGATGGAGTATTTCTATACTCCTGTAGAGCTTATCAACTCAGGTAGTGACGGTGTGATCACAGGAAGCGAAGTTTCATCAACTGATCTCGTCTCAATCGCCCATTCTTCATATTATTCAAATATTGAATACACTATTATTAATGCAGGTGGGACTTGTAATGTTGCAACGCCTGGGTATTCGACGACTGTTCCTACTGATAGCGATCTCAGTTCTACTGGAAATTATCAGGTCTGTGTGAAACTTACTAATGGCGCTGGAACAACATATAGTACTTCGACGACTATAAAGTACGCGGCAAGTGCACCGACATTTACAAGTATTGATCTCATAAATGAAGCCGTTGATGGTGTTCAGCTTATCGACTATATTGAAAGCTCTAATCCAATAGTTGGAAATATAATTGGCGCGAGTTACACAAAAGCACGCTATGCTTTAGTTCCAGATGCAACAACTTGTAATGGAAATATTACTTATACTTCTACGGTTCCAACGACTAATTCTAGCTTCTTTAATGATGCTGGTGATTATAAAGTATGTGTGGCCATAGGTGATGATATTCATGCTCCTGTTTTTGGATCATCAGCGACTTTTAGTTTTTCTAAAACTCAAGTCTTTGCTGAACTTTCGGGACTACCAAATAAGACAACGGCAGCAAATAGTCTTAACGTAACTGTTGGTGGCGCGGGAGTTACTCATTACCGTTATAAGCATGGTGCCAATCCAGTAAATTGTGCAGACGCTACAGGTTATTCTTCAGAGATTGCTATAGCAACACCAATTACGGATTCAATCACAAGTTATGGAACTGATATTATTGATCTCTGTGTGCAAGCGATCGATGATACCACTCACAATGATCAATTACTTTCAAATGCTTCTAGTTATACTTTTGAAAGAGCAAATGCAGATATTAATTATGTTAACTTTAATATCAATGGCCTTGCTAGAGATTGGTATGAAGTTGAGATTGCAAAGTGGACAGGAGCACCACATATCTATGCTCGAGATAATCAAGGACTAGTTTTCTTAAGTAAAGATCGTGGCTCAAGCTTTAGTCATATTTGTACACTGCCTGTTGATACAGAATCAGGAATTTATATTTCTCCTGTGCAGTCTGTTGGTGCTTATGCAAGTGCTGGTGGAAACGTTTATCGTTTACAAGACTCAGCAGGAGACCCTTGTCCTCTTATTACGAGTGGTTTTACAAATGTTGCAACTACTTATCAACAGTCACCAATCGCATTTACCAAGAGTGGTGAGATCCTTATAATGGATGAAGTTAGCAACGTAAGTCCTGAGCAAACTCTCTTAAAGAAATCAAGTGATCTAGGAAATACTTGGAGCACTGTTTATACATTTGATGAGGTTGGAACTAATCTCAGTCTCTATGTTGATCCTTTTAATGATCTCAACTTCTTTATCATCTATGAGGGCACAATAGGTGCATCTCCTTTTACCAATGATTGGATACTATCAAAAGATGGTGGAGAGACATTTGAAGGATTTAATAGTGGCGGATCTAATGGACAAGTTGATCGAATTCAAGATCCGCAAATTTCCTTTAAATTTGATCCAACAAATAAGGGGCTAGTATTTGCTAATAACGGATTTTACTCTGAAGAAAATCTCACGACATTCTATAATATGAACGGGACAGTAAATAATATCTTTGCGAGATGGGATATTGATAGTACCGGAGCTGCTTATCGAACGATTCAAGATGGTGGTGACATTGATATCGAGTCGAGTAATAATCTGACATCACCTTCATTTTCAACTCTCGCAACACTGAGCTCTATTACAGCAGGTGTTAAAGATAGAGATATATCTGTTTCTGGTGATGGCGCAACAAAAGCAGTCGTTGCAGGAAATAGAATGTTTATTTCTCTTGATGGCGGTGCCTTTAATGAGGTGTATACTCCAAGACCTCGTATCCACTTATCTTCAGTGACAAGTGAGAATCATACGAATGTATATGCTGTAGATAAGGAATGGAATGTCTATAAATCAACAGACTCGGCCTCTAATTGGTCATATGCTAGTACTTATTCAAGTGGGTGTAGTAACAATTGGCTAAGAATTAGAGCTTCTAAGGCCGATAGCAATTATGTTCTTATACATTCTGATAATGACTCTAACGGTTGTACCAATGCCTATAGAACGGTAGATGGCTTTTCTACAGCAAGTTCGGCTGCGTCTTTCTTTAGTACTACAGCGTCGGTATTAGCTCTAGACCCAGCTGATGAGAATAATGCAATGGTCATAGCTAATGGATCGATGAGGAACTCTACAGACTTCTTATCTACATTTAATAATAATACTTTAAATAGTATGGATGTTTCTGGCCATGGCTTTGATGCTGTCTTAAGTACAGTTGATAATACTTTAGCATATTATGTAGATAATGGACTCATTTCAGTTGATGACACGGCCGATACAAAGACAAATATTAGTGCATCTTTAGCGATGTCTGGAACAGCTGCTGGAATGGAAGGGTTCTCTGATGGCAATATCTATGTGATGAGTCGAACAGGTGAGTTAGATATCTCTGTAAATAGTGGTAGCTCATTTGCGAGCTACGCAACAGATCCATCTTTGACTAGTTGTAACTCTAGAATTTTAAGGACTTTAGCAACAGATCAAGCTAATTTCATCTCAACTGCCTGCTATCAAGGTACGACTTTAGCCTACACAACTGATGCAGGAGTAAGTTGGACAGAAATTGATCTGAGTAATTACAGCTTTTCAAACACATGTATTATTAATGATATTTCACTGGTTGATCAGTCTTCTGATGTGAAAATGATCGTGTCATGTCGTGATGAGGCGGCCATTGAGCTATCTTTGTAGACTGTTATAGTCTGAAATAGTAATTTAGCATTTATTAAGTTTTGTTTTACTTCAAGTCGAGTTAAAATATATCTATGAAAGTACTTAACCTTGTCATCGTTGATGATGAAACAGATATATTTAAGCTCTATGAAGTCTATCTCAAAAAAGAAGTTGAGGCGTCGCTGGTAAAGCTCTATTTTTATGAAAATGGTAATGAGCTATATAATGACCTAGGGGTCACTAAGTACGATGCCGATAATACAGTCATATTAAGCGATATTAACATGCCGGCCATCAATGGCTTTGACCTTCTTGAAAAAATCAAAGAGCGTTACGATTTTCCTATTTATATGGTCACGGCTTATAACCGTGATGATTACAAAGAGAGAGCTAAGAGACTTGGAGCAATTGATCTGATTGCCAAGCCCATCAACTTCAAAGAACTTTTAAAGCTTCTAAAAGACGTTTATATTAAGTAGTTCTTCCATTAGATGTAGACAAATATTAATACTCAATATAAGTTTGACCTAATAGGAGAATTTATGATTGAAACAAGTCAACTTCAGACTCTTGTCTCTGTAGCGAGGTCAATGAGCTTTTCTAAGGCAGCAGAAGATCTCGGGGTTACCCAGTCTGCTATTTCACAGTCAGTTAAGAACCTTGAAAAGAAAGTAGGCGTTAAGCTCTTTAAGCGAACTGGTAAGAAAGTTGTTCTAACAAGTGAGGGCGATAAGCTATTTTCAATTGCCTCATCATTTCTCTCTCATCTTGATGATACAGTAAATGAGATCAAAAATGATAAGAATACGATGTCTGGTAAAGTTCGAATTGGAACTTTAATGGGTGTTGGGAAGTCATGGCTTGCTCCGGAGCTATTAGAGTACGCTAAGGAAAATACAGAATTAGCAATTCATATTAGTCTTGGATTTCAAGAAGACCTTATTAAAGAGTTTGAAAATTATGGACTCGACTTTCTTATTTTACCAGAGGCGGCCCTACCTAATACTGGTGAAAAAATGATTCTTGGAGAGGAGAGTGTGACTCTTGTTTATCCAAAGGGAAATCCATTTGGCATTCACAAAGAGATGACTCTAGAAGAGCTGTCGAATCTACCTACAATACTCTTTGAAAAAGAAGATCATCTCTATCATAGTTGGTGTAGGCGTAAGTTTAATAAAGTTCCTAAGAAAGTGAATGTGAAGTACGTTGTGAATTCTCATGGAAATATGCTGCATGCAGTTCAAGAAGGAATTGGTATAGCGGTTGTTCCAAATCATGTTCTTCATAGATCTTTTTATCACGATAAAATTGATACGTTAGGAAAAGAATTTGAAGTAGAAAATGGTAAGTTCTTTGTCGTTTATCATAAAGATAGTACAGAGCTTATAAGAATCAAGAGTACTCTTGAGAGATTGACTCAAGAGAAAAACCCCTTTCTATGAAGATTGATCAAGTAGGGTTTCTTCACTTACTAGATGACAAGGTTTATAGAGTCCTCGTCGAAATATCAAGGAGAGGCTTTTGTTTAACCCTTGTTGGAGGGGCCGTTAGAGACTACCTCTTAACAGGGGAGTTATCTCACGATCTTGACTTTGAGATCAAGCATAAGTTTCTCTATGACGAAGATGAATGGAAGAGAAAGTTAGATGCTCTCTTTTCTCATCTTTCCAGCTTTGATAACTCTCTTGAAATAAGAGAGCTTAAATATAATATTTTTCGTGTGAAGTTAAATGACTTTGAACTTGAGTTTTCCTCGACACGTATTGAAAAAATCAACGAGGATCAAGGGCATAACTATTTTGATCCTGTCTTCATTTCAAACTTATCTAGTGAGGAAGCTTTTTCAAGAAGAGATCTTACTGTAAACGCCATTGGCATATTCTTTGGTGTTCCAGGAAGTGAAGAGGAGTTCTCTCTCGTTGATCCCTATGGTGGAATCGATGATCTTAATGATAAATTACTTAGAAATATTAATGATAACTTCTTCTTTGATTATGTGAGACTTCTAAGACTCTTGAGATTTAAGAATGTATTAGGTTTTAATATTTGTGAAGACCTTTATAAAGAACTTGGACGATTTAATTTATCCAGGGCAACGAATCACTACATCTTCTATGAGTTTAAAAAGTGTTTTCACTCAAAGGATCCTTTGAATTTCTTGAATGATCTATTTTCCATTATAGATTCTTTTAAAATAGAGACGAATGAAGTTCTTGAATGCTTTAGGCCCTTAGCTCAAGTCTCAGTTGAGGACTCAAAGTATAAAATAAGTGATGACTTCTTATCTTGGTTGGCCGCACATGAAGCACTAACTCAAGACCAAAAATTATTAGTGGTTAAGACCATGATGTTCTCTCAAAAGAAGTTTAAGAAGTTACTTAAACAGTGAGTGTATTGTGAGCATATATTAATGATTGGAAGATTTTGCCGTGAGTTTAGAAGAACTAGACCATAGAGTAAAAAGATGAAATAATAAAGAGGTAAATCATGCTCACCGGAGGGGCCTATGGTTGATCTACACAGTATCCTTGCAAGTCACACGCAAAAAGGAGTCGCTGAAGAGACTTCCGAACAAACTCCGTCAAAATTACCTACAGCTTCCGAGATTCCTGATGTTTTCTTTGATAAAATTCTAATTGAGTTTAAGCTCTCAAGAATAGATATAATCGTTCTTATATATCTCTATCGCAAAGTCTGGTGCCGTCCTAATCTCTACCAAAAACACGGTATTTCACAGCTTATGTCTTTAACGGATATGGTTAATCAGCTTGATATAAAAATCGAAGAAATTCATAATTGTATTAGAAAGCTTGAAAACTTTGGTTTTCTTTCAACTATAAGAGTCGGTCAGTATTTTGTTCGAAAATTCTTCACTAAAGAGCTTGATGACCTCTATGGCCAGACTTATGATGATTTTGACGTCTAAGTATATCGATTCACTCGAGTTTAACTTTCTTTTATTTCATCTTCTGTTAAAATTTAAGTATCTAATTATTTTATGAGGTACAATATTTGAGTAAGAGTGACGGTGATAAGAAATCCAGACGTATTATGTATATTGGCTCAGACTCGGGCTACTGGACTAATGTCGTTCACCGTTTTAAGTCCACATATCCCCATCAAAGTTTTGACTTTAAAGAAATAAAAGAAATCCATGAAGATGAGATAAACTTAAAGATCAATGAGATCATGGAATATAATCCTCACTTCATCTACATAGACTTATCTGTGAAGTTTGATACAGTCTCTAAACTGGGTCTTTATCTTAAAAGGCTTCACCATTTTCAATATATTCCAATCTCTGGCCTTGTTGATAACGAATCAAAAGTAGAAATGACTCTTTATTCAGGCTTTGATTTTATCTTTATTAAAGGTGCTGAAACACATGATGTGGTTTATCATCCTTTCTTTTATATTTTTCCAAGAGAGGCAATAAAGCAGGATTTTGCTTTTGCAAGATTTAAGCAGCCAACTATTTTAACGGAAAAGTTTAGAATAGGTTACTTTACTCCTGAACACATGCATGTTGAAGCAAATGCTATTTGGGAGATTGGTGACATCGTAAAACTTAATACAAATATAAGTCGCGATTATAACAAGAGTGATTTCTATGAGGTGAAGTCTCGCTCAACTCAAGGACTATATTATAACTTTAAATATAGCTATGATCTCGCCTATAAGTTCCTAGATGATCTAAAGTTTGATGATTCAGAGTTTGAGGCCGCAGCTGAGATCGCTGACCAAGAATTACGACAGAAAACTATTGCGAGAATTGAAGATGATCGTAAGCAAAAAGTGGCAGAACATGAACAATCTAAAGAGACTCTTAAAAAGTCCATGAAAGATTGGGTTTACTCTCTCAAGGACTCCAAGCAGGCAAAGCAAACAAAAGTTTTAATCGTAGATGAAACATTAGATTTTTTAACAAAAGAGACAAGAAAGTTAGACTCTTTTCCATATACTATTAGATTGCAAACAGAGTTATCTGAAGACTTTAGACAAGTTGAGCAGTATCTTCCTCAATTAATTGCTTTATCAATACCAGAATTAGAAATTGATGAGAGTGAAATTGAACTGTCAGAGCAAGAGAGAGAGTCAGCTGTTAAAAGTGTTGAGATTAAACTATCGACATTTTTTAAAAACTTGATAGATAAGTCAAAGTCTATAAAGGGATACAGTCCTTTTATTATTATATTTAATTGCCAAACTCTTAGCTCTAAATCTTTTCAAGACTCTTTTAAGTACGATCTGATTATGGCAAACAAAGACAAGATGAACTTTGATCTTGTCTTGCAAATGGCTGACTTATTCGAAAAAAAACAAGAGGCGACAGTTAATGCTAAAATTGATCAAAAGATAATAGAGTTAAGAAAAGAGAATTCTGCAAAGTTTGGTCGACTTACCAGAGATGATTTCATCGAGTCTCGCTATCATGTCAGTAAGAAAAGTGAACTAAGTAAAGGAAGCTTTATTCGCGAAGTAGAGCTTAAGGGGATTAATGAGTCGGAGGCTTACTTTCTTTGTGATCAGGAGCTTGCACTAGTTAATTACTATATTGAAAATCCGTTTAAGATGGTGGTTTCTCTTGTTCCACAAGATGGTAAAAGTGCTCAGAAGCAAAACAAGATGTTGCTGTACAAGGGTCTTATCCACTCTATTGGTGAGAATGAAAAAAAGAAACTGCGCCAATTTGTGAATGAGATATATACTGCGCATAAAATTGAACAAAGAAAAGCTGATGAAGAGGCCTTTAAAGCAATGAATCAGTCAGAATCTGATGATTTAGACAAAAGTGATAATGAGTAAATATCATTTTCATTTCGCATAATTTCTAGTAAAATACGTCCATGGACAAGTTAAATTTGATTAATACAAAGCATGCCTCGTTGAGTAAACATTCAATTTATGAAAATATTAAATGTTTAGAGGATTTGCAAGTATTTATGAAGTGGCATGTTTTTGCAGTTTGGGACTTCATGAGTCTTTTAAAGTCCCTGCAGCGTGAAATCACTTGTGTCACTGTTCCATGGCGTCCATCACATTACAGTAAGGATCTCGTTCGTTTTATCAATGAAATTGTCGTTGGCGAGGAGAGTGATCTCGATATTGATGGTAATTACAATGACCATTTTTCAATGTATCTGCAAGCGATGAAAGAAGCGCAAGCCCCGACAGGCCAAATTACAGATTTCTTGGCGACGCTAAATAGCCAGGGACTACCGAAACCTGTAAGTGATTTTGTTAATTTTAATCTTGAACTAGCTCTATCAAACTCTTTTCATAATGTGGCATCTGCATTCTTTTGGGGACGAGAGAATTTAATTCCAGACATTTTTGAGCCAATGGTAAAAGTGATCGATGATGAAAAACTTGATGCTCCTCATCTTAAGTACTACCTAGAGAGACATATTGAGCTTGACGGTGATGAGCATGGGGATCTCGCAAGAAAATGCCTTGAAGAGCTATGCCAAAGCCCTGAGCAATATGATGAGGCGCTTGATACGGCAATTGTTTCCCTAGAATACCGCTCTAAAATGTGGGACTTTATTGCTAACGAAATCCAAATGAGCCGCTCCAAAGGGCATATGACTCTTTAGAGTATAAAAACTCTTCTTTTCTTACATTCTATAGATATTCTCACAGCTTAATTTATGATTATATATATACCATTTTTATAGGAGGTAAAAATGCCTAAGATGCTGACAGTATGTCTGATGATGCTTAGTTTTAACGCTTTTGCATCACTTGATAAATTTAACGAGAGATTTGAATTTGTAAGAAATGACGGAGAACTTGTTGCAGTTAGAGATCAGTCTCTTTCTAAGAACTTTTCGATTATGTCTTACATAAAATTCATTCAAAGAAATATACTTAAAGAACAGATGTTAATGCGTGATGCTGCTGTTGATTACAAGGGTGAGCTTAATGAACTTCTTGTCGGTGATCAGTCGAAGAGTCAAAACATCACATCTGATAAAGGTCTTAAAAAAGATCATGAGTATGTAATTGATGCCATGTATGGTTTAGAGAAAGTTAATTTTGAAGAAGTCTTTAGAAATGAGAAGTTTCTTCATGTTATTAAAGAATTCGAGAGTAAGTTAAAAGAAGTTTTCTTCTATGTTGACCCACAGCTTGTAGCAAAGCCTGATAATGCGTCTTTTTTCTACAAGAGAAATGCTACTCATCAAGCAGTCAGCTTTGCTCTAAGTTTAGCGAAGAGATATCTAAGTTCAGTACCACTTTTAAATACGGCCTCTTACGTTATTACGGAAGTTGAGAAAATGATCGTGACCAGAAGAACTTATCGTCAAAATATTCTTCTTCACTATTTAGAGAACTTTGATCATGAAGAACTAGGTCTTACTAAGAAAGAAGCGGATAGTATTTTTTCTTCAATCTATGAATCAAGAATTTCATGGTTTATGTTTTGGGAATCAAATAGAGCTAAGGCAAATTGGTCAAGCTATGGAACTGATTATTTCTTTCAAGGATGGAGAGCAGGTACAAATAGGCTAAGAAGCTTTAGAGGTCTTTATGATACACAAGCCATAAGACATAACTATGCTTTTTCTGAAGTCGAGTACAAAGGTGAAAGAGTTATCGTAAATCTCTTTGATAATCAGAATATGTTTGATTCAAAGCCAGCTATTGCTTTTTCTTATGATAGACCACAGAAGATTAAGAGACTGAGAATGGTATTAACACTCTCAGAATTAGGTCTTAGCTTTGTTCCTCTACCAAGCTTTGTTAAAGGAATTGTAGAAGACTATGTAAAGTCTTTCTATGAAAAGCAGCAAGTTACAGAAGGTGCACTTCTCGCTCATTTCGAAGTAAATCAGCGTGAAGAGGAAATATTGGTTTTAGAAAAGCAGTTAATAAACGCCTACTAAAGTCATTAAAAAGGCGGTTGTTATAACCGCCTTTTTTTTAATCTTTCTTATATCCTGCCAAGAATTCTTTTTTAAACTCTAAAAATCTATTTTCAAATATTGCTTCTCTCGCTCTTTCTGCTAGGCTCTTATAAAAAGCGATATTGTGCATCGTTGCTAGTATCTGGCCTAGAATTTCATTTGAATCAAAGAGATGTTTCACATAAGCTCTCGTAAAGTTCTTACATGTGTAACAGTCACAATTTGGCTCAATAGGGAAGAAGTCTCTTCTGTAGTTCTTATGGCGAATTCTAATCTTTCCTCTATTTGTAAAGAGAGTTCCCCCACGTGCAAATTTTGTAGGAATAATACAATCACTCATATCAATTCCATATTCCCAAATCATAAGAAGATCTTCTGGATTACCAACTCCCATAACGTAGCGAGGTTTATCTTTAGGCATTTTTGGGCCAGTGTAGGAAACAATCTTTTCCATGAGCTCTGGACCTTCTCCAACAGAAACACCACCAATGGCATAACCTGGAAGGTCTCTTTTAACAACTTCTTCTAGGCACTCGTCTCGGTAGTCATCATAAGTCGATCCTTGAATAATGCCAAAGAGTGCTTGTCTAGGGTTGTCCCATGTTTCGATACAACGATCTAGCCAGCGGTGTGTTCTTTCGATCGAAGTCTTTGTGTAGTCTCTTGTCGCTGGATATGGAATACATTCATCAAATGCCATCATGATGTCACTACCAAGCTCCTGTTGAATAGTGATAGACGTCTCGGGAGATAAGAGAATTTTCTTTCCCTTGTGGTCTTTAAATTCCGCACCTTCTTCTTTGATAGACTTTCTCTGTAGTGAGAATACTTGAAATCCCCCAGAGTCTGTCAGTATAGGTCTGTCCCAATTCATAAACTTATGGAGACCGCCTGCTTTTTGAATGAGTTTTGATCCAGGAGATAAATGTAAGTGATACGTATTTGAGAGTATAATCTTTGTATCCATATCATCTAAAAAGTTTGGTGGAAGGGCCTTAATTGCACCATGGGTACCAACAGGCATGAAGACTGGTGTAGGAATATCTCCATGAGGAGTTTTGATAATACCTGCTCTTGCTTTTGAGTTCTTATCAACGTGTTCTAATTTAAAAGAAAAATTATCTTTTACTTTTTCTTGAATTTTCATATTAACCTTAGTGATTTGTTTAAGGAAATTAATATCAATGAAATCGAACGTTTACAATGAGATTGTCAAATTTACAGTCTTCTAATCATTGAATTTATTGAGTTTCTTAGACTTAGATATTGTATATCATTATATTGATCAAGAGTGACGAGTATACTTTGAAGAAAGTTCTTAAGGTTTTGTTTATCTAGTCCCTGCCTTGAGGACTTTGCTGTCTTATATACTTGATCAAGCTGTTCGAGATAATTTAGCGTTTTAACTCCATCAATACTTTTGTTTTCTAGAAGTCTCTCTAGGGGGAGTTTTTCAGACTTGTCTTGGTCACTTAGTATGATTTCATTGTAAATTTCAACGATTTTCTGTGATGATAAAACTCTAAGAACCTTAATACCTGTCTTATCAGGGAAATAGAAGAAAGAGTTGTTTATAACAAAGGTGCCGTTCGTAAGCTCTACAATCGTTTTTGCTCTTTCAATAAGGTGATCTTCAATTGTGAAGTTTGCGGCCAATAGAGGCAGTCCTATGAACTTCGAGAGCTGTAAGTTTTGCATATACTTACCTAGAAAGAGAAAGTTCATAAATTCTTTTTTATGCTTTTCTGTGATCTTAGTGTCACTCTTATATCGAGAGGCAAAAGGGTATATTTCATGAGCGAGAGGAACTTTATTAATATTTTTTACAAGGTTTTCATAAGGGTATTTATTAATCGTTTGAATAAAGATTGTTGAACCATCATACTTGTTGACCATCAGATAATATGGTCGTTCACTGTTAACACCATCAATATGGTAATTTACTTTATAATTATCAGAGAGGCTAAAAATCGAGAGTGCATATTCGTTCTCTATTGGTGTCACCTCACGGTAACTAGATGTTGTTTTGTATTTTAAATATCGCTCTATGGGCTTATAAGCAGTTACCGAGACTAAAATTGTTATAAAGATAAAGAATGATAGATACTTTAGAAACTGGAGTCGGTACTTAATCTTTCCAACAGTTATGATCTCTTTTAGCGTTCTTCTTCCAAGAATAAGAGAGAAGTCTATAAAGGGTGCTAAGAGAGAGAGTATTTCAAGAGGTGCTCTAAATAATGATTTTATCCTCTTTGTGAAGAAGCTTCCCTCAGTGGTTGCTCCCATTAAAAAGGCTGACAATCCTACACTGAATATAATGTTTGATAAAATTCTGAGGGCGATAAAGATAACGAATAGTTTTACAAAATCAATATCTATTGTTCCAATTTCAAATGATTTAATCTTTTTATTAAGAGACCCTGTCCACTGGTAAATATTCCTGTCGAGGACAGGATGTTTGATAACTTGAACGAGTAGCAAAGAAATTAGGAAGTCTGTAATTGTTGCGAAAAGTCTTGAGAATACTCCAAAGAGGTTTGAATTATCGACGACATCTTTTTTCTTGTTTTTACTCGTCTTATCTAGTTCTAATTTCTTAGTCTTTGGTGTTCTCTTATGACTTTTTGCTTTAGATTTTTTTGTTTCACTTGCATCTTCTTGTTCTGGCCCTTCATCTTCATCTTCTTCAATGTGATTGTGATCTACAGAAAAGTTGATATTTTTTACCTTAAGATCAGCTTGTGACTTCTTTTTACGTTCTTTAGTTTCATCTATTAAACCTTCACTTCGAAGAAGTTTTGAGATGTCAATGGAAGTTGTTGTCCCATTTGATTTTAACTCTCTAGGCTGTACGTGATTTTCATTGGTCTTTTTAGGCGCATCGCTCTGTGCGTTTTGAATGTCTTCAAGAGACATGACAAGAGTCGCTCCGTCATTATTACTTTCACTTGAAATTCTACTTTCATCAACAATCTTTAAAGCAACATCGCCAATTTGAACAGATTCATCATGGTTCAAGAAGTATATGGCCTTGAGTTTTAGCTCTTGTGAATTAATCGTTGCTTTGTCGATAAGTGCTGTATTGAGCTTGAAGCTGACATTATCATCATTTACTTGAATCAAGATATCTGATTCGGTATCTGAAAGCGCAAGTGAGTCATTTGAATAGCTAAAGTTTATGCTGTCTTCTAGAGAAAATGATTGAGACTCATCTCCATCTTTAATGACTTGCAATTTATATTGGTTTTGCATACTTAGCTATTATATCCTCCAAGTTTTCTTGCGTCTAGGCGAAAAAAAAGAGGCCTACAATGAGGCCTCTTCACAAAAAATAAGTATCTACTTCAAACCTAGAAGAAAAATCGTAAATTAGCATAGTAGTAATTACTAACTTCGATATCATCTACTTTGTCAGTCATTGCGAATTTACCATTAAGTCCTAAATGCATGAACCATAGTTTTGAGTTTAGTCCTAGGGTAAAGTGTTCTTTATCAATCATAGTTCTAACTGTAAGACCAATTCTGTCATCCCAAAAGTGATAGCTTGTGTCGGCACCGATATAGTAACCATCACCTAGGCCATAACCACTTCTTGCATGACTTCCTATGAATGGCTTAAGCTTAATAACACTTAGCTCATAAAGGGCGTCTGCATGAAATCTGAATAGAGGATCGTCCCCAAAAGATGGCTCAAGACTCTCTTCTTCTTTTGAAATTTCAGCTAGTTTTAATTCTTCAATAGAGCCAGAGAAAGTGAAGTTCTTATATTTATAACCAAGCTTATAATCGATAACAGCATTCATAACCATATTATTACTCGTATCAAGATCTCCAGCACCAGCTAGAAGTAGAGTAGAGTCGGCTTGGACTTTAAGGTCAGCACGTCCAAGAAGATAGAAACCTAGTGTTCCAAACCATTCCTTATCTTTTTCATAATCAAACCATACACCCAGGTCTAAGTCTGCTTTAACGTAAGTGTCAATCAATGGAATATCGTTTGTTCCTGTTAGGACCTGAGTATCATAAGGAAGCTTTTCTATATTATATGAGTCTTTTATCAACTGTGACTCTTTTGCCGTTACACATTCATTTGCTGGATCGAGTATGTCATCTCCATCATCTAGGCCGCCAAGACATCCAGCTAGCTTAGAACGTAAGTCTGCTGGAATTTGATCAAGATTATTAATAACATTTGTGAAGCTTAACTTCTCAGTTCTTGGTGTTAAAACTGCAAGGATATTTAAATTTGTGTTAACTCTAGGCTTTATATCTAATCCAAAAGCATTGAAACTAAAAATAGGAAAGCCGAAGCCAACATTTGTTCTCAGTACTTTTTCTTTATTGTAGAAATCATTAAGAATCCTATTGATCTCTGTTACCGCCTGCTCCGTTTGATTATCATTAAACGTGAGGTTGTCGATATCATCTGCGGCATCAACAATATCAAATACATCAGCAGAAATAGCTGCATTAAAGTCTGGAATAACAAAATTATGCCCATAAGGTCTCATCATTTCCATTGTACCGAATCTATCATCAATTAATTTTGCCCTCTTAACAATGTCATATGACCAAGCTGAACTTGATCCTAATGTGACAGCTGCAAGCATTAGGGTCTTAAAGCTTTTAAAAAGCTTCATCTCTACCTCCAAAAGTTGTGAATTTTCTATATTTTATGTTGTGCGTAGCGTCACGGATAGGAGGAATAATTTATCATGAAGCTTGAACTTTTTAGTTTTAATTGAGATAGAAGGAGGTCAACTTTAATAAAGAGAAATAAATGAGTTTTAAAACATTACTAGACTGTGACCTATTTGGTGACTTTTTCAAAGAAAATGGCATCAAAGGCGCCAAAGATATTCAAAAAGAGGCAATCCCTCTTTTCTTAAATGATGAGAGCCTTATCGCACTTTCAAAGACCGGAAGTGGAAAGACTTTAAGTTATCTTCTACCTGTCTTTCAAAAGATTAAGAAGCTTGAAGAGCAAGGACTTGAGCAAAATAAGGGAGCTCCTCTATGTGTGATTATTGTTCCTATTAAAGAGCTTGCTCATCAAGTAAGTGCCGAGGCCAAGAAGATCTCTCACCATGCAAAGCTTAGAGTGAAGACAGCCGTTGGTGGGCAAAAAGGTAAACGAGTTCAAAATCTCAAGAGTGCGACATATGAAATTCTAATTGCAACTCCTGGGCGGCTGAATTCCATGCTTAAATCTAAGGAAGTTAAATTTAGTGACCTTGAGATGTTTATTGTTGATGAAGCTGATCAGTTAATGGATATGGGCTTTATTAAAGACATGAAGATGATTAAGTCTCATTTGAAAAAGAAAGCTCAAGTGGCCCTTTTCTCAGCTACAGAGCCCGTTGATTTTCAAGCTCTAACAGAAGATGTATTTTCTGGTTACGAATTTAAACGTATTAATAATTCTGTTAATGTTCAGGCCGTCTCTAATATTGAAACTTTTAATATTAGTCTGGAGTACACTGAGAAAAAAGCGATGCTCTTGCAATTTCTTGAGCGCGAGGCAAAGGGCTCTGGTGTTATTTTTACGAATCAAAAAGAAACAGCAGAGGAAATCTCTAAGTATGTTGACACTCTTAAAAAAGAGAAGAAGTTCAAGCATAAGACCTTTCTCATTCATGGTGATATCGATGAGTCTCAAAGAAGAAAGAGAATGGAAGACTTTCGTGAGGAGAAGGGGATTCTCGTTACGACAGATATCATGGCCAGAGGAATTGATGTTAAAGGACTCACTTGGGTCTTAAATTATGACCTTCCTTTTGAAGCGGTTTACTATGTTCATAGAGCTGGACGTGTCGGAAGACACGGTGGCGTCGGACTTGTTTATAACTTCGTTACGAAGAAAGATCAGAAATTGATTGTTAAGATCAACGAATCAATTGCTTCTCAAACAGCGCTTAATATAAATCCAATTCATATTAAGGGTGAAGGCGCTTTAGGTAAGAAGAAGGTTACTAAGAAACATACGAAGAAGACGGCCAAGAAAGTAACAAAGAAAACCACGAAGAAAAAGACGGGTTATCAGTCAAAGAACGCTTCTAAGAAAGTGACCAAGAGAAAAACCCCACGCTATAAAAGAAAATAGAACTATGATACAATATCCCTATGAGAATGATTTCTTGTAGGGTTATTGTACTTACATTACTTACATTACTTATATTCACTTCATGTTCAGAAAGCGAAACATATACACCTATGAATATGTTTCAGATGGCCTATGACTTTGATAAGAGTATCGAAGAAGTCCGTGTAAAAGATAAGTCCGAATCAATCAGATGTAATTCATATCCGAAAGGCTGCATTCCTCTATCTCCAAAAAGATTTAAGATTAGAATGGTTGAGATGATTGTTGTCCAATACCACTCTAAAAAAGGTGCTTGTCAGGCGGCCAAGAAACTTGATCAGTACTATATTAGAAATTGGTTACTTGATGATGTGAAAGGAGAGCCTGTGTTAGAAGACTTTGTTAAGACGGTTTACAAGGCTGAGAATCCATCTCTTGAGTATGAGTGTGATTAGTTATTAATTTCTAATTCGATAACCCCGATCCCTCTTGCACTATCATAAGGAGCGCCACTCGTTCCATTTGCTGGAGTTCTTGTTTGTGAAAATTGACCAGCTAAGTAGAAGAGATAAACTTTACCATTTAATACTTCGACTCCAGAAACTTCTGGTTGGTTATTAGAGAGACTTGTAAATAGTGGCGTATCGTCCCAGCCACCTAGACCAAATATTTCTACACCCAAATCAAGAGTAACTGCTTCACTCTCATCAAATGAAGATGGAGAAGTTCCTGGAATGAGATTCCACTTAGTAGAGTTCGTATTAAAAGCTAGCATATAGATTTTATTCTCTACTTTAAAGACATGAGGATTTTTATAGTCCTCTAAAATATATGATGAGGGTAGGTTGAAACTTCTCATGTCTGTCGTTGTGGAGATATAGATATAGTTCTTATCAGCAGTGGGTGCATTTGTTGAATGATTATAGATGTAAATAGTGCCAGACTCGTAAAAGAGATCAGCATCTCTAGCTGTTTTAGCCTTCCATGTATCGTCATTAAGATTGTATACGTTTGCTGATTTAGGATCATCAACATAGAAGTCACTGGCGTCAATAGACTCAGGAGTTGCAGTGCTAAATCCTACGCTATAATATCCATTAGATGGCACTACTGCAGATGCTGGAAATTGTGCCGGAGAATTTGAAATATTGTATTCATTCGCCCTAAAATACTTGTAAGATAGTCCTAGCAAGTTTGTACCGGTATCCACCATAAACGTATTGAAATTGCTGTTAATTTGAAAACCGTTTATATCCGTTTCTGTTTTTAATAACGTCTCATTTTCACCTGCTCTTATATTGCCATCATGCCAGTTCATTCCATCGGCAAGAGTCCAGTTCATAACACCCCAGTGCCATCCTGCGGATCCAGCGTCAGATGATTTGCAAGGGACGCTAAAATATACCTTATTATTAAAGGTAAATGTTGTAGGTCTCCAGCCGCCTTTTATTCCCATAAGGTAGTAAGTGCAGTCACCTGGGTTATTAGATGCCTCATAAGCAGCATTCAGAGATGATATTTTATTGAGATTGATTGATAAGCTTGTTTCTTGCTCATCTTGATTTTCGCTTGTGTCTTCAGGATCTTGAGTTAGGTTTTGTTCAAATATTCCACGATAATCAATTTCACTTGAACAGCTTGTGATAAATAATAATATAAGTAGCCAGTATTTCTTCATAATTTAGTCCTCTTAACCAGTGTACACAAAAGGCGGCGAGGCATTATCATTTGTTCAAGAAGTGACTTAAGTATCTATATTTACATATTCATTTGTCTACTAGGCTCGATATGTACTTTTATTAAGTGCCTGAGTTTATGGTCAATTATGATTGAATTAATCGGAAGAGTTTACAAATTACTTAGCATATCTCTTCATAAAGGTACTCTGGAATATAGCAAGCTTGGACTCCCAATTCTTAAGAAACTCTTTAGACTTTGAGCACAGAGGTGAATATTCTGCTCTAAAGTCCTCTAAGGTCTCTTTAAAAAGAAAGATCCAGCGACCTATTTCTCCTTGGCGGAGGTGGAGATTGTCGTGTACTGCAAATAACTGGAGGCTCTTAGTTTTTTCTTGTCTCTTTAAACCAAATTGAACTTCCCAAAACATATAGATCTTCGGAAGATGGGCTTTAAAGTCTTCAATACTTTGAACAATAGAGCCTGAGCTAGAGGATACTTTTCTAAAGTGATACCCAATAAAGACATCATTTATTGCCTTTGAATAAAAGTTGTCGACAATTTCTCTGATAGCATCACTTTTATTTAATTCATTATTCATAAATTTTTTTTAGAAAATTATTAACCGAGTGTAAAGTTCAAAGATAGAAAGCCGACAATATTAATATGTTGATAAAAATACTAAGAGTTTTAACATTATTTGTTTGTTTTTCTCCTGTTCTTGCACTTGAGGTTGAGGTGCTTAATCAGGGAAGCTGTCATATGTCTCTGGAGCAAAAGTCTGATCTTAAGGTTGCTTCTTTTAATGATGGTAAGGCATTTAATCTCATGCTTCCTCTATGGCAAAAATTTGTCGACTCTATCGAAGCTCGTGACACGCAAACATTTGTCCACTGCTCAGGTCAAGGTGCAAGAGTTGTACTAAATTTCACAACGAATAAGGGTCGAGAGTGTATCTGGGCGCAAGTAAAGAATGGAGAACTTGATGTTCTCGATAGAGATTTATCCCAATTTTCAGATGGCCCATGTGATGGTGTGCTTGAAAATAATTTAATAGTAGCTTTTAAGAAGAATGGATTTACTAATGATGAGAACTTTATGAGTCTTGAGAGTGATATCGGTGTAGCGATTAGCGATAGTCGAGAGCTTGCTCCTGGAGTCTTTGAGATCGAGTTTGATCTTAGTGAAAGTGAGATGAATATCTTTGAAGTTCAAAAAATTCTATCAAAGAATAAGAGCGTGAGAATTCTAGATCTTGTTACAAGGCAAAGACCTATAGGGGACTATAGAGAAGTGATCGAGTTTTCAAATTAAAAAAGGCCCAACTATGTGGGCCCTCAATATTTTAAAATTATCTCTTTCCTAATTCTTGAATCGTCTTACCAAGTGACTTTGATCTTTTAAGAAAAAAGTTATTATTCTCAACTTGTTCAGACTCTTCTTTACATCCAATACAAAGCTCTGCAGTTGTTCTAGCTTGAAGTCTTTCAAAGCTGATTTCTGCATCACATTCATTGCAAAGACCGTATTCGCCTTTATCAATTTTTGTAAGACTCTTATTGATTTTTTTGAGATAGAAGTTCTCTCTATTTCTGAATCTTATTTCCTGAGATGTTTGAGCGTTAATACAAGCCTCATCTAATGGATCTAATAATTCATTCTTATCCATGCAGTACTGCTCTTTTTGCTCACGCTTGTTAAGGATTCTTTCTTTCTCTGAAAGAAGCTTATCCTTCACATTCTTAATTTGCTCATCTGACAAATAAGAGTTTGCTCTAGTCATAGTTTCCCACTCCTGTTAATTGTGTCTTAGTCTCTAACTTGGTTTTAAGGCATTCCTTACCTTTAGCAAAATCAAGTTCTTGTTTTGTTCGTGTGTGTTTAAAGAATTTATTTGTTTAGTAGGTGTTAGTAAAAGGTATTTTTCTTACAAAGATTGACACCCGACCATATTACAGGCACTTGATGCGCGTTGTAATCTGAAATATTTATAATTCCTATATATTTATTCGATAATTCGATCAGGAAGCTCTTTGGGAAAGGCTTTTTCACAGTGTGGACAGAATTGCCAAAATTGCAGATCGATCGTTTTCTTGCATCCCTCGCACTTATAAAGATACTCAAGTTCTTCAAATGTTTCTGAGTACATATTTGCAAAGAGGTCTTTTCTCATGGCCTTTATTGTGAGGGGATGGGCCCTGTAGGTTCCGGGCAGAGTCTTATTGGCAATAAATTTTGAAGGAGAGACGCTCTTATCTGGATAAATTTGAACTTGCACTTCCTCTCTACCATTCATGTAGTACATGCTCTTACCGGCAGCATTACGCTCATTTAAAAGAGTGTTATATTGATCTTGTGGGTGAAAGTCTTTTGAATTATTCATAATTTTATTCTATCGTACTTTCCATCTTTTTTCTAAGAGCTCAATAATTTCCTTCACCATTTTCTTGTGCTCGTTAAAGAGAGTGAGCTTTGGTTTCATAGAGAGTACTTGTTCTTTAAAAAATAGTGATTGAGAGCCAAGGCCTTCAATTAGTCTTAAGCTCCATTCTTTAACTTCGTAGTCTTCGTGATCTAAGGCTTCTTTTAACACTTCTAAAAAGTCCATTTCCATTCGATAACCATCTTTGTGGCGTGCTTCTATAATGTGCTTACGTGCCACACCAAGTGCCATGCAAATGAGTTCGGGATCACTTTCGTTTTTAAGAATCTTTAAAATTCCTTCGTTAAAATCAAAACTCAAAGTTCGTGAGTTATCAAGTATGCAAAGGATAGGAATGTAGTCTTTCTTCGAGTGAGAGCTTTCGAGTTCTTCTCTAAGGGATTTAATATCTGTATCATCTAACACCAGTTGAGGTCTAATGCCTTTGACAAGATCATCAATAACTTTCTTATGAGTTTCTTTTATATTCATCACGTTATTATAGGCGACTCTTCATATTTTTTACAGGTGATTTAGTAAAAGTTCATGTAGAATAAGTATATGAAATGGATTAATTATCATCACCTTATTTATTTTAAAGTCATCGCTCAGCAGGGAAGTATTTCTAAGGCCTCAGAGATCTTAAATGTAGGACAGCCGGCGCTTAGTTCGCAATTAAAAAGTCTTGAAGAACATCTCGGGGTACAACTCTTTGAAAGAAAGAATAGAAGACTCTTTCTAACAGAAGAGGGAAAGATAGCACTTGAGTATGCCAGTCAGATAAATTACCTCGGACAAGAGCTACTACAGACAATGGAAAATAAAGCCTTTGGCAAGAAAGTTCAGTTAAGAGTAGGTGCTCTTGATAGTATACCAAAGCATTTAATCTGCGACATCGTTGAATTTGCTCGAAAGAAAACGGGATGTTTTCTCACAATCTTTGAGGATTCAAAAGAGAATCTCATTGGTAAGTTATTAGCACATCAGATTGATCTTATTATCTCAGATCATCACATAACATCATTCGCACAAAAAAAGCTCTACAGTAAAAAGATATTAAATAAGAAAGTTATGGCCTATGGCTTTGGTGAGTATACTTCTTTAAAGAAGAACTTCCCCGACTCTCTTAATGGGACACCTTGTATTGTACCAACATCTCACTCAAAGCTTAGAGGGGACTTAGACCGTTTTTTCTATGAAAATAAGGTTAAGCCAATGCTCATTGCAGAAACACAAGACTCTTCACTTCAAAAGCTCTTAGCTGCAAAGGGAGAAGGGGTTATCTTCTTACCTCACTTCACGACAAAATCACTAGTACAAGACAAGAAACTGGTTAAGATTGGTCAATTAAAGGATGTCTTTCTAAGTTATTATATAATTTATGGACAGAGAAAAGTTGAAAATCCGGCAGCTGAGATTATTTTGAGCCAGGACTTTGAAAAGATGAGACTTGGCTAGAGTCAAGCCAAGTCTCTATTGTAGGAATCCCTTAAATCGCCTTTACGCAGACTCTTGTCCAGGGAACTGCAAGTAGTCTTGTGGTCTCTATATCTTCACCTGTTTTTTCACAGACTCCATAGTTACCATTTTTTATTCTTGCTAAGGCATAGGTTATTTCCGGAAGGATATATCTATACCTTGCTCTATCAAAGATAGAGTGTTGGTCACTTTCTTTTGATAAAATAGAGAGATACTTCTTTTTTAATGTGATTAATTTATCTTCACAAATTTTCATCAATTGAAATCTTTCATCGCTCATTCTTAAGCCTCCATTAAAAGATTGACCTTTTTTCTTCGTAATTTCTTTTCCGGTCTCTTGTTCACTAGGTGTTCAAAAGTAGAAAAAGCCTTTGTTAGAGTTTTAAGAAGGTCAAAGTCTCGTTTTTTTACAATCAGCTCCTTGCCATTTAATCTCGATACAATTTTTGCAAGGTAAATACCTTGTTCTTCTTCTTTGTACTCAAGATCAAGCTTTTTGATCTGTGGATTTCGACTTTTAATTTTCTTGGTCTTCTTACTAACAAAGTTCAAAATTTTCTTACTTTCATTATCCATTGGGACCTCCAAAATGGTTGCCAAATCTATACTTGCAGTATTAAATACAGTGCAAGTGGAAGAAATGACATTGTTAATACAGCTAATTCATTCATCGCTACCTCCTAATGCTTAGAATATATCCATTTATTTTAAATCAATAAAATATATAATTACGATGGTATTGTTCGATAAAATCGAATAATGAAAATGAAAAAAGATCCGATAGGTAGTGTATCAGAGCAAAAAAGACAACTTCTGTCCAAATGCACTGTTAATAAAGGATTTAGGGTATTTTCAATGACATCCAATGAGTACATTCTCATCGATTTATTTCTGTATTTTGGATCAACGGCACTGTTGATACCACTTTTTAAGTCTATCGGTTTAAATAGTCTTTTTGGTTACATCGCATCTGGAATTATCTTAGGTCCTCAGGCTACAGGCCTTTTACATCATGCAAAAAGTATCCATAGCATCAGTGAAATAGGGATTATTCTCTTACTATTTGTTATTGGTCTAGAGTTAAGTCCGGCAAGACTTAATCATCTTAAGAAGTCTATCTTGCAGTTTGGGGTTTCTCAGTATCTTCTAACCTCTGTCATTTTTGCAGCTGGGTTTAAACTTTTTTCTAGTTTTAGTAATGTTGAAATCTTTGTTCTCGCAAACGCCTTGTCACTCTCTTCTACAGCAATAGGTCTTTCATATCTGAGAGAGACGGATCAGCTTACAAAGAGTTATGGGCAAGCGGCATTTGGAGTCTTGATTTTTCAAGATCTCATCATTATACCTGTTCTTTCAATTATTCCTCTCTTAGCACCAAGAACTAGTAGTGATAGTGTTCTAAGTTTCATGAGTATATTGAAGACTGTTGGTTTCATGATTGTCTTCGTTGGTGGTGCTAGATTTGTTCTTGAAAAAGTTGTTAATTTTGTCTCTTCTTTTAAGGACCGAGAAGTCTTTATTGGCTTTTGTCTCATGGTTGTTTTTGGAGCTTCTATTCTTACAGAAACCTTTGGTCTTTCAAAGGCCCTGGGGGCATTTATTGCGGGAATTGCTCTGTCTGGCTCTGAGTTCAAGAGTGAAATCCAAAAGTTTTCTCTTCCTCTTAAATCAACTCTAATGGGTGTTTTCTTCATGGGAATAGGTTTAAGTTTTGATCTAAGCTACTTTGCGAATAATATCCTAACAGTCTCTATCTATAGTGTCTGTCTGATGTGTACAAAGTTTGCAATCATGTTTGGTGTTGGAAGATTCTTTTTAAAGGAGAGCATATCGAGTAATCGCCTTTCAATGATTCTCTGTCAAGGTGGAGAATTCGCGTTCTTGATGCTCGCACCAAGTTTATCAGGAAGTATTTTAGACACATCAACAACTTCAATGATGTTATCTGTTATCACATTTAGTATGCTTTTAACTCCAATTCTTCTGAGCGTGAGTTTTAAAATTCTTGATCAGTACAATAGTTCAAAACAAGTTCCAAATAATGTTGTAGATATTGCAAGTGTAAAAAGTGAAGGTATCACTGAAGAAGTTAAAGAAGCCGTTTAGGATTCTTCTACTATGTCATCCTCATTTTCATCGTCATCATCAATAACATCCCATGTATGATCAGCGAGTAGTGTAACTTTTCCTTCAAAGGCTTTATAGGGCATAGAGTTTCCCCATTCCAAAGGAGATACTATGGATAGGAGTGATGAGCCATCGTTTTTGAGGTAGAGGTAATAAGTTGCGCCGATAGTAGGCTCAAAGGGGATGTGCGCTGTATATATTGTCTCTGAAATATAGACACGTCTTTTAAGTTTTTCCATCTGGTCAACAAGAGGCTTCATCTGATTAAGAATTTGGTTAAACTCTTTTCCTGTTTGTTGCTCCATCGCCTTTAAGGCCCTACTTTTGATTTTTCCCTCATCCTCTGGCTTGATAAGAGCGCCTGAGCGACCATGGGCGTAGTCTAACATCGAGGGTAAAGAAGAAACCTGAGTTTTCATTCTTTCAAGGTCAATCTTAGAAACATCGATCTCTTCACCTTGTAAGTCCTGAACTTTATTAGAGTTTTTCTTCTTTACTTCATTTGTCATCTGTTGTGCTCGCTATAATTTCTGTTCATAGTATAATAATTACTTATCCGCTTATCACAAGTATAGGATAGATCAAGCTTTTATGCTATAAACGTCTGGTTATGAGTAGCAATTATCTAATTAACTCTATTTATCGAGCAACTGAAGGCGAGGGGATTCATCTGGGAACCCCACAGGTTTTTGTTCGTTTTCAAGGTTGTGCCATTGGTTGTATTAATTGCGACTCAATGGATACTTGGGACTTTTCTGGACAGGAGATGCCTCTTGTTGATGTTTGGGATAAGGTTTGGAATGAGTCACTTGAGGGATCTATAAAGAGAGTGAGTATAACAGGTGGAGATCCGCTTCATCCAAAGCATGAGCCCAGAGTTCTTGAGCTTGTTAAGCATCTTAAAGAAAGAGGCTGGTATTTAAATATTGAAGCTGCAGGCACAAGAGTCGTTGATAGTATTTTTGATAGAATAGATTTCATTAGTTTTGACTTTAAGACCCCATCAACTGGTGTGAAAACTAGAGTTGAAAATCTTGTAAAGCTTTGCAAGCAATATAAGGGAAAATTTCAAATTAAATCAGTCATTGCAGATGAGAGAGACTTCAATGCCTCCCTAGATGCCTATAATCAAGTGATCACAATGTTAGAAGACGCTCAAATAAGTATACCTTGGGTTCTGACTCCTTGCTACGAAACTCACGAAGAATTTCCAATGGAGAGATTTGAGTTAGTTCAAGAATTAAATATTAGAAATGGTTCAATCTTTCGTGTTATTGGTCAACAACATAAGTGGATTCATGGAGCACAGAAAAAGCAAGTTTAAATGCTTCCTTCCCTGACTTTCGCTTCAAGCAGGTCCTCTCCAAACTTTTTTATTTTTGATAGAGTGACAAGTTTGAAGTCTAGTCCTTGTGAGAATTGATCATCAGCTTCATCAAAGTCATTGCAAATAACAACTAGTTTATGTTCTTTAGGGATCTTATTCACTGCAACCTTTAAAAGGCCTTTGACTTTTTTTATCTCCGGTGCGCAATAGACAACATATTTTTTGTCGTTCTTAGTTGCCGTAAAGTGCCATAGATTAGATTTGTTCTTTGAAATAACGACATCATACTCAAATGACTTGAAGACAAGAGTGCAAGAATTTACAAACTCTTCAACGAGTTGCTTTCGGGATTTAGTTTTACTCATTGATTCATTATAAAACTCTTCTTAAGTTCATAAAAGAGGCGGTCAATTTCGCTATTAAGATATATTATTTACAATGTTGATTTTTTATTTTGTCTCTATCCTAAGAAATTAGTACAAAGAAGTTCAATTACAGGGGGTTTAAATGAAAAATATCTTAATTTTAGCTACCGTTATTATATCTGTTAGCGCATTTAGTGCTCCAACAATCAATATTTATAATGGGACTTACGTACATCAATTACAAGTATTAAAGAAGAAGGGAAAGCTTGTTTATAGAGACGGAGAAAAAGAAAGTTTCCTTTTCTACTCAAGTAAGGCAAAGCGTCTATATAATCATTTAAGATTTATTAGTGACTTCTTCTATGATGAATTCGCATATGATAGTTGGAATGGTAGGGGTGATGATATCAATGCGACTTATAATGTATCAAAGCTTAGTCTTGTTGACCTTTTAGGTTTAAGACAAAATGCTGCCTGGACAGGCTCAAGGTTCATCTTCGGCTCAGGAAAGAGAAAAGGGCTTGATGATATGGAGAAAGCTCTTGATGTTGTTGCTCATGAGTATACACATGCGGTTATTCAACATACTTCTAAGCTTAAGTACGAAGGCCAGTCAGGCGCTCTCAATGAACACTTTGCAGATGTATTTGGTTCAATTGTTCATCAAAGAAAATATCCTGACCTTTCTAACCCATACCTTATTGGACAAAGCATATTAAATGGCGATTTAGCAGATAAGCACCATGCTCTTAGAGATATGATGGATCCTTCTAAAGGGCTTGTTGCACAACCGTCTCACTTAGAAGAGGTTCTCACAAACCCATCCTTTCAAGAGTACGGCCCATGGTGTACTCCTAGTACATCTAATGATAATTGTGGTGTTCATATTTTAAGTGGTATTCCTAATCGTGCATCAGCACTTGTGATGTCTCAGATTGGACCAGAGGAAGCATCCAAGCTCTATTTTAATGTAATGGTTAGTCTAGAAGAGAATTCGAACTTCTCTGATTACCGAGTGGCACTAATGAAAGAGTGCAAGAACTTTGCAAGTGATACTTGTTACTTTGTTGATGAAGCTCTTAAGAACGTAGGACTTTAAGGTCTAAACATTAAACAAAGAAAAATCTTTTTTATCCATAGGGTATAAGTTGAATGTAACTATACCCTTTGCGATATCATGACCTTTTTGATTAGAACTACAGACAATTTGTTAAAATATCATCCTCGCATCCATCATTGCCATGTTAATATTCCTTTCTTGGATTTCTTATTCTTTGATAGTGCTCCTCTTATAGAGAAGTTCTTTGCGCTTTTCTTTCCAAGCTGCTCTGATTTAGGACAACGTTTTTTTTGTCCTGAGCTTACTTTTGAAAGTCTTGGGTAGACTCTCTTGACGTGAGCTTCAAGATTGAGTGTAAGATCTTTAGATGTATTTCCATCCTCTCTATGTTCTTTTGTTTGTATTTTTTCGGACTCTAGCTTTTTTGAGAGCTCTTTAAAAAATGATATATAGAAGCTGTTTTTTGCAGTTACGCCCTTGAGTTTATTTTCCTTCTTTACTGTCTCCCAAAGCTTTGGAACATTTGTATGAAGATAGCTTGCAACATAGTCGGCTATTTCAACATTTACTCTTTCTCCAATGACTTCAAGATAACTCTCTCCTCTGCCTTGATTATAGACTGGGTAAACGTAATAATGTGTTAAGATCTGGTAGATGCCGTCATAAAGAGAGTTCTTTCTTTTAAAAGAGAGAACCTGGCATGCATAAGTTGAGTCCGACTCATGATGAAGCTCTCTTGTTATATTATGTTTTTCAATCAATTCTTTTGCTTTCTTTGCAGCTAGTTGAGCTTCGAATTCATTTGGTGAATGACTGAGATCAAGAAGTTTCTTTATCTTATTACTTACTTTATTTACAGGAGTATCTTGAGAAGTTATTGGAATACTTGCCTTTGAAAAATCTTTATTCCAATTAAACTTATCAAAGACTTCTTTAAACTCCTTACCATGGGCCCGATATGATTCTTTCTTTGTCAGGTGAAGATATAAGTGCGCCATTTCATGGCGGATAACATTCTTAAGAGTATGTTCATCATCTATTCTTAAGAGTTCCTTGTTAAGTCCAACCTGAAAAGTTGACTGATTATAAAAGCCAAGAGTTTTCTTGTCTTCAAAAACGACAAAGTTAATAGGGTAGAGGTAACCACGATAAATTATCTTATTACCTTTAAGCTCTAGATCAGTCTCTTCTTTTAAAATATCTAGAAAAGTTTCTCTTACAATCTTGATGAAATGTTGTGTTTCTGTATTAAAGATAAACATACTTTTCGTAGCTTACCTCTGCACAGGTGCCCTTTCAAGGAGTCTTTTAGGTAAATTGAACTTTGCCAAATCAAGTGCGTATTGCCCTGAGTTGTAGTGATTTTGGAGGTAGTGCTCTAGTTGAGCCTTCAACTGATATGAGTCAACATGTCTTCGTAATAAAAATGTATAGTTACTTCTAAAATCAGTTCTCTTCATATTTATACTACTGAGATTAAGCTCTTTTATGTAAGAGTTAATAATCGTTTCCTTACCAATAAGATATTGATACCTTTTATTGCCTAGCATTTTGACAGCTTGTTGATAATCTCTCGCTACAAATATTTTTTTGAATTTTTTTGTTAAGTCTTTTGGCGTATTCCAGTCGCGAATAATTATGACTGTGCTCTTTTTGAACTTATTGGGTGTAAGATGATTTTTATCGTTCGTCGAAAATATTGAATATGAGTCTCTTAAAAGGCTGTTGACACTAAGAACTTCTGATCCAAAGTCAGAGCTTGGTGCGATGGCAAATATATCGCAGAGATGATCTTTTAATGATTGAATTGAACGACTATATGGTCTATTTAAGAAAAATACTGAGTACTCATGAGAGAAGTTTTGAATAATTGTGTATTCAAAGAGGTTTTGGCCATTAACTTTTTGCATATCAAGTGGAAGCTTTGTTGTGCAAACTCGTAGCTGCTTAATGGGTTTTAAAGCTTGGGAGCCGTTGCTGTAAGTTAAGAACACAAGAGCGAATACAAGTATATTTTTCATATACTTATATTCGCTTTTTCGAATAATTCTTTAAAGTTAAATAATATTTACGGAGAGTAAATTTTTCTTAATATTTAACACTACATCCATATGGCTTAGTTTTGGCACTTGCGATCTCTCTGGAAGCTTTGATGTCACTAAGTGCTTCGAGAATATAATTCTTTGATGACTTAATAACAGCTGGGTTTGGAGATGAGTTACTGTCAATTGCTCCGTTATAAACAAGTTGGCCTTTTGGGTTGATGATGTACATGTGTGGAGTAGTTTTTGCTTCATAAGCTCTTCCTACTGAGCCATTTGGATCAAGAAGTAGGTGAGAAGCAAGCATATTTTCTTTCTTAATGGTTTTAAATGCTTCTTTTGGGTTCGCTATATGTCCTTGCTTTCCCTTAGCGGATGAATTAATCGTAAGCCATACAACAGACTCCTTGATGTTTTCATTCTTTGCCTTGTCTTGAGTTGACTGCATATTATTTGCATCGTAATGCTTTCTGACGAATGGACAACCTTCGTTATACCATTCCAAGACAACGTACTTGCCTTTAAATTGATCTAGCGAAACTTCGTTGCCTTCATGATTTGTTAATTTAAATCCAGGTGCTTTTTCTCCTGGAAGGATTGCAAAAGTTGAACTTATTAAGAGAGACATTAGTAGAAACTTCATTTGGACTCCTATGTTATTTATAGGAAATTCTACCTCACTTAAAAACAAAGGCCACTATGAAAGTGGCCCTTGACTATAAATTGACAATTAAAAGTCTTGATTTTACTTAGACATTTGGCTTTGTTTTAGATGAGACAGCTGAAAAGAGGAAGTCTCTATTCATTCTCGCAATATTTGAAATCTCAATCCCTTTTGGACACGATGCTTCACATTCTGCTTCGTTAGTACAGTTTCCAAACCCAAGATCATCCATTTTCTTAACCATATTTTGAACTCTCTGCTCTGATTCTTCTTCACCTTGAGGTAAAAGCGCAAGCTGAGAAACTTTAGCCGATACGAATAACATAGCAGAAGCATTCTTACAGCTTGCCACGCATGCTCCACAGCCAATACAAGCAGCAGCATCCATTGCAAGATCAGCATTTTCTTTAGAGATGAGAATTGAGTTAGCATCAGGTGCGTTTCCAGCACTTACGTTAGTGTAACCACCTGCAGCGATGATATCGTCAAATGCAGCTCTATCAACCATAAGGTCTTTTTTGACTGGAAAAGCCTTTGCTCTCCATGGCTCAATTACAATTGTATCACCGTCAGCGAAGCTTCTCATATGGAGCTGACAAGTAGTTGTCTCTCTTTCTGGGCCATGTGC
>DDIK01000215.1 GCA_002338505.1 Bacteriovorax sp. UBA1852 | reverse complement strand
AAAAAACGGAACGAAGGTTTATCTGGTAGGCGGTAAGAGAACGCCATTTGGCAAATTTGGGGGCTCTTTAAAAGATATCACTCCCGTTGATTTGGCTGTGATTGCTGGTAAGTCACTGTTATCAGATATTAAGCTAAACGCTGAGCTTATTGATCAGGTAATTCTTGGAAATGTCGTCACTTCTTCAACAGATACTATTTATGGAGGAAGGCACCTCGCCTTAAAGCTTGGCTGTAAAGAAACGACGCCAGGTGTGACTATTAACCGACTTTGCGGTTCAGGAATTCAGTCTATTTTAGATGCAACAAGACTTATTAAAACAGGTGAAGCTAGTTGTGTCTTGGCCGGTGGGACTGAAAATATGTCCATGGTGCCGCATTTAACTTACGGCGGACGCTTTGGTTCGAAATATGGTGCTTTAAAAAGTGTTGATATGCTTTTAGATGCTCTGACTGATCAGTATTCTGGAACTCCAATGGGAATTACAGCGGAAAAGCTAGGTGCAAAGTTTGAGCTTAAAAGAGCTGAATGTGATGTCTACTCTTTAGAGTCTCATCAAAAAGCTGCTAAAGCTTATGCTGATGGATTATTACAAGACGAAATAGTACCCGTTGAAATAAAAAGAGGTATTTGTGATAGAGATGAGCACCTCAGAGAGGGAGCGTCTCTTGAGGATATGGCATCTTTAAGATCTTCATTTGTAAAAGATGGTTTGGTTACAGCTGGTTCAGCATCTGGTATCGTTGACGGCGCAGCGGTGGCGATAATAGCGAGCGAAGAATTTGTTCAAAAAAATGGCCTTACACCACTTGCTGAAATAATAGATGGTCAGGTTGTTGGCGTCGATCCAACTATCATGGGAATAGGGCCTAGTCCCGCGATAAAAGAACTTTTACAAAGAAATGAGTTAAGTCTCTCCGATATTGATCTTGTAGAAATAAATGAAGCCTTTGCAGCGCAAACTCTCTCATGTGTTAGAGATATGGAACTTGATGCAAGTAAACTCAATGTCTGGGGCGGTGCCGTTGCTTTAGGGCATCCTTTAGGGGCATCTGGAACGAGAATTACAACAACTCTAGCAAGACAGTTAAAGCATTATAAAAAGAAAGTCGGTGTAGCATCAGCTTGCATTGGCGGAGGACAGGGAATATCTGTTCTCATTAAAAATTTGGATTAAGATTGAGCGACAAGGTTGTCTTTACAGATAGTGACTTCTATCACTTTCGAGGTTGGCTCGAATTAAATGATAGAAGTCTTACATGGCAAGGAAAGTACGAAAAAGAATTTGAAACTTTTTGGAGGAAATTATTTCTACCGGGCTTAAAATTAAGTCAAGTCTCATTTCGTTTTCAATCGATCATTGCCAAGTCTAAGGTTGGACCTCTCTCAACTTGGTTTATTTGGCTCAGAAATAAATTCATTTGTTATACCTTTATTAGAAAAGATGTGACCATCAAGAGAATTTCTAGCGAGTTTCACATTGCTGAGTCTGAAATAGGAATAATTCTAAAAGACTTTTTCACAAAGGTTTTTCCAGAGGAAAGAGTTCTACTTGAATCAAATTTACTTATCACTTCTAAGATCAATCCAAACAGAGAAATTACATATCAAAGATTAATGAGTTCAATCTCAAAAGATGTCGTTTTCACAGGAAGTCATGAAGAGATTTTGACAGGTATGGAAGTTACTCTTTATGAGGAGTGGGCAAAGCTTAGTGACTTCTTAGATAAACTAGATCATCAAAAAAGTGATAAATTTGTTGCTCTTAAAAGTAAAGAGAGTCTCATAGATGTTGCAGAAAATATCACAAGAATAATAGCGACGATTTGTGTCGGTGTCTTTCTCGTTTGGACGATTAAGTATCTTAATGTCCGCTATGAACAAATACTCTCTGAAGAGGTGAGTATTTATGAGCCGCAATATAGATGGGAAGATAAGGGACTTAAATTCGTTGAAGCTGATAAATCAATCCTTGCCGATGTTGAAAACTTTAATCTTGATATTGAAGATATCGAAAACGTTGATGATACAGAAAACTATCTAGGTGAATCCTTAGAAGATACTGAGAGAATTACCGTTGAATCAGAAACTGTTCTCTCTTCGATTGAATCTCTTCCTAAGGATTTTGATTCAGTAAGTATCGAGCAATCGGAATATGAAGAAGATACAGGACGATTAGGTTATAGAGATAGCCGATATGGAAATACTAAGGTTTATCGAGTGATGATGAAGTCCTCAGATACGACACGAGCGAGAGGCCTACTTTCTAAGTTGATCCAGGACTATAAAGTCAAGCAAGTTGATAATGTGAAGCCAGGCCTTGAAGTACCGGGAGGTTTTTATTACAACCTCTATGTCCCAAGAGAGTTGCTGCGAGAATTTATGGCCAAGGTTAAAGAGGTAGATGTTTCTGTCATTTATGAATCAAGAACGAGAACAAGAAGAAATCCACCAGGTAAGAATAAAGTTTTTATTTGGATTAAATCTATCTAAAAAAAGGCCCTCTTTCGAGGGCCCATGAATACTATTTCTATAAATTGATATATCTTCGATCTAGGTCTTGTAGTTGCTCACGATAAAAAGCAGTTACATCATCAGTTAACTTCCCTTCAAGAAATTCATTAACAAATGTTTTATCAAAAGGTAGTTCAACGTCTTCACCATTATTAATTGATATGACGATAGCGGCTACCTCTTCTTCTGTCATTTCAGAGAGATAGTCTTTTGCATTGATCGAATCAATCATTGTCTTCGCAATTGGAGATGACTCATTTGCATAATAAAAGACATTGTCTATTCTATATGAAGAAAAGTCTTTTGAATAACTATGAGCAGAAGTATGCTTTCTTACTGTTACAAAATCAATACTTGCTTTCGCCTGATCTTCGTAGTCAACTCCATAGTTAAATCCTACAGACTTGATTTGAGAAAGTGAGGTTTTGTTAAGTTTAGCACGTCCATTTTCTGGAAGCATTAAGTCTTCTTTTACTATAGTATAGAAATCGTCAATTGGAGCAATTTTCTCATCCTTACTTATAACATAAGGAATCGTAAACGTTTCACCAGTAGCCGTCTTAAATGGTACTAGGTTTTCTAGAGGAGATCCTAGGGTAAAGTGTGAGATACTATTAGCAGCTTTTTCAAAAACTCCTGGGATATCAGTAAGTGCAATATGCTCATCATCCGTAGAAAAGTTTCTCCATCTTCTGCTAAATAATGCTTTCGTCGCAACAAGCTTATCTACCCAAATTCCACGTACAGCTCTGTCTGAAGAATAGATGTAGTTTGGATCATTATCTTTAAATCCATTTAAAAACTTACCAGTCTCTCCAACAACAAGAAGATTATAGTCTGGATATCTCTCTTTAAGGTAAGCTTCAACGGCTGGATCAAAACAAGTCGTTGTCACATAGTCGATACTAAACTTTTTTTCGTCATAGATATCTGAAAGTTTTTCAAAAAGAACTACCTGACTTGGACTTTCTACTTGAGCTATAGCACATGTGTGATCAGGAGTATTAATGATCTTGATAAAGAAGTCTGCAACAATCTTTGAGGCGTTATAGCGATCTACAAGCATCATACAGACAGGTAGCTCTTTATACTGCGGATCAGTCGTACATAATTTAAAAACATTATTAAAAGCTTCTTTTTCCCAAATTGTTGTGAAGTGTTCATATTCTTCAACGATATCTCTGATTTGATTTAATTCTCTCATTCTCCAAATTAGGTATGAGTATATTCCGTATGAAGTAAATGAATCACGATCATCTCTAAAGTTTCTATACTTGTAGGCATCTTCATATCGCTTAATTCGAAACTTAGCGATTTCTTCAAAAGTTGTTCCTTCATCAAAGCGATTACACTGTGATGAAAGTCCAGCATTTCCATCAGTACAGAACATGTACTCTTTTCTTTGAAACTTCTTATCAAAATCACTAATACTTTCACCTATCTTCGCTTCACTTCCATCTGCCAGCTCAACTTTTCTAGCGTAAGCAAACTTTAGAGCAGCCTTGTCATACTTCCCAAAGGCTCCTAGTTCATTAAATTCACTAAAAGCGTAGTCCATGATTGAAGAGTAAGCAGGTGCAGATTTTAATCCTATCTGCTTAGCTTCTTCTTCAGAGTAAAAATTATCCTTATCAAATGAACCGGAGAAATTATGTCTAAGCCCTAGGTTATGACCAATTTCATGAATAAGTGTAGAAGTGTAGGTTCTTACTAAAATCTTATCTCTTGCTTCTTTCTTTTGAGCAGGATTTAATTCATTCCATCTCTTTAGGGTTCCATCTTCATTCACAGCTCCAGAGATCATACTAAGTTCTGGATAGATGACCTTTGAAGTTCCTCCAACAGGAAAGAACTCTTGAGCGTAAGCATTATTTTCTGCCCAAAGTTGAAGACGGGCGTTATCTTTCGTTAACTTTCTCTCTAGTTCTCCTAGTTCTGAATTGTCATCATTCATTGCTCTAAAAAGATCAGTCATTTTAAAGTCTTGTTTTTGTAAACGGTGGGCCTTAATTTGTTTTTCTATGAGAGCAGTATTTTTGATCTTAGAGATAGCGAGCGCTTTCTTTCTATCAATAAATACATTCTCATGATTGTGGTCGTGATCATGAGAATCTTTATCTTCTTCGATTTCATGTCCATGCATCATCTGAGCGATACTAAGAACCTGCTCAGAGAAGTTCTCACTTGCAGATTTAACATCTTTAATAAGATCAGCAGTTGGCTCAGGAGTGATCCCTTTAAACTTGTTTATTGTCTCTGTGATTTTTGCATCCGGGATAAGACCTGTTAATGCATTAGGGTCAAGATCCATTTCTATTTGTTTTGATTCAAAGTTTGATTTTGCTTGATCAATACTTATATCAACGGCTGCTTCCCATACTCTTCTTGTCATACCTTTTAGGACACCAGAGTACATATTTGTATGGGCCTGAACAATTTCTCCTGTAAGTGGGTTTGAGACAGATGGTCCATAACCAAGAAGACCATTATCAAGTGGATCATCAACAAGTACAAGCATCGTATTTCTTAAATCTCCTGGATTCTTACCAGAAGGCTCTTCAAGTTTAAGTTGAAATGGAATACCAGCTTTTGCAAATCCTTTATTCATGATCTTAAACGCTTCATAAGATGCTTCTTTTAATAATTTATTTTCTGATTTATTAAAAGAGTCACTTAAGTGATAAACAAGTTCATTATTCGCTCTATTTGGTGACCATCTATTTAGTAGATATTTTTCAGTTTTTCTTAAGCTATCAAAATTATCATCTAATATTTTTTCTTCATTTTTAAAGAAACCAAATTCATCATGATCAGGAATAGGGTAGTTAACAGCTTCGTATCCCGGAGTTGCTAGTTGATCAAGAGCTACGATCGAATAAGAAAAATCTACAGTGAAAGTACTATTCGAAAGTTTGTCATCAAAGTAATTCCACATTGAACACAACCATGAAGAGCTTGTTGTAAAAGTTTTTTCAACAACAATATTAATGGCTCCTGCTTCAATAGTATGACTCACAAGTTTATTTCCAGCTTCACTAATACATGAACTCGCGTCAGGTGCTAGAAGGTCGAGCATATTAACTTCATTTACTTTTAAGTCAGCAACTTTTGGAAAGAAGAAGCTCTTTTGATCCCATGTAAGGTCATTACCAACTTCCTCCTCAGTGTTTAAACATTTACCATAGTCGTCCTCTGCACATCGGTAATGCTTATGGTCTCCAGGTATTGTTAAAACTGGAGAATCATTCTTTGGATTATCAGCAAAACGAGGGTCTTTTTCCATCTCAATTATTTCTAGACCTTCTTCAGACCACTCAAGTCTTACAAGCTTTTCATCCCCTTGATAAAATGGCATAGCATCAACCACTTTCCTTGGTGTTCCAAGTGTCATAGGAACATAGAGATATTTCTTTGCCGCGGTAACTTTTCCGCTTTCTTGGGCCTTATTAACAACACCCTGTGGATTCATATAGGCTTCACCGGCTTTTACGCTGACTTGTTCAGTGGTAATAATCGAACTTTTACTCAGTGGTTGAAAGCCATTTTCATCAGCTTTATTCAATTCATCATATGGCTTTTCTTTTGCACATCCTATGAGCACAAATGAAGAGATCATTAACAACAATACATTCTTCTTAACTTTCATTTTCCTCTCCCTCTTCTTCTATCAATACACAAACTGTACGTTCGTGCTTAAACTTGAATTATCTTTATTAAATACATCTATTTCTAAATCTTTCCCGTTATAGCCGTATGCACTTCCTCCAATCTCATGAGAGACTGCTGCACTCCAGCCTTTTGCAAATGCATATCCTAACTCTTGGCTTAGCGCATACGAACTAGGTCCGGTTAGGTCGTTATCGTAGTCCCACTTCGTTGTCATACTTCCACCAATTGCTACATAATACTTGTCCGCAAATTCAAAACTTGCACCAAGAGACAATGATGAATAGTGGCTGGTATTGAAACTATTTGAATTTGAGAATTGAAACTCATGAAAGTTCTTCGCCACGGTAAGGCCTGAACTTATATTAATGAAGCTATAACCTAGGTCAGCGAGATTCGCAGTCACGGCGAAGTTTGAATATAATCGTCCTCTAAATGAGGTTGTATCAACGACATCATTATTGACGGGCAAGTATGTTCTTAGTTTAGCAGAACCTTTAATCGTATCTCGGTAACTAAAAAGCTTAAAGCTTACGCCAACAAATGCAGCATCAATTGCTTGCTCATATTCATCTTTAAGCTGTTTACTGGCCGCTAGTACTGCTTGAGTAGAGATACTATCAGTAAGCTTATAAGTGAAAGCTGCAGAAAATGATGAAACTAAATAATCAGTAGGAGCATCAGTCTCTTTGGCACTGGTTGAGAGCGCTAAGGTATTGGCCAAGCTCCATGGCTTAGACTTTATTGAGCTTTGATCGATCTCAGTTGTTGAAATTATAGCAGAACTTTGATCACTGACCTGGTCAATAATTTCTACTTTGTCTGCTTCGTTTGCATAGGTCGTTACTCCTAGAGTTAACGCACATGCACAGACTAATGTCTTAGTCTTATTTATATCTCGCATCTCTCTCTCCTTAGATTGCGCTTTTCTCGCAGCAATGTTCATGCCAATAAAAAGATCAATTTTGTAGGGTATTTCTTGATATTCAGTGTCACTTTGGCCTCAGATGGTGCCAAATAATCGAAATTTTAAATAAATAGTCCTTAAAAACCGATTAGATATAAAGATGCGAGGTGCTTATTAAGACATTTATAAAGATAATTCTACTGCTAAACCTTAGCTTAACAGTGCTAGGTTTAGATAAATTCGAGTCTTTAAAGGCTGAATTTACAGATCGTTTTATCATTCAAAGATTGATGGTCTCTCAGCAAGTTATTCACGAAGGTGTAAACGAGTTCAATAAGCGTAACAAGAAAAATCCAATCGTGCTTGATAAGAGAAGGTATATCTTAGAGTCGGGTGATAATAAACTCGATTTTTCTTACCTTGATATAATAATGAAGAAAGTTTCAATTAATGGAGTTACTTTTAATCTTATTGAAAGTGAAAGTTCGGACGAATTAAAGATCAGACTTAAAAAGCGTTTTTCAAAGAGAAAAGAAACTTTTTATCGATTGTTGATTCAACCAGCTTATGCAGAAAGTGAAGAAGCTTTTGATGTTATTTTAAGTGCTGTTTTACATATGACAAATTACACGAGCAGCTTTTTTAGCGGAAGTCATATTAAAAAGTCTTCGAAAGTATTTGATGAAATTGAAAAAAAGAATTCTCAATGTCAGGCCTTAAAGGCTTCGGGAAAAAAAGATCTTTCTGGTGGCGATGAAGTTTCAAGTTTTATTAATAAAGTTCTATACTCATCTCAACATAAGCAATTAGAGTCTTTTAAAAAGGATTCTAGAGAACTACTTTTGGATAAAGGAAGTTTTACTAGTAAAAGGCAAGAGCAATTTAAAGAAAAGGTCTCTGACTTGAGGTCTTGTGGTGTTCTAGGTTACTTGGTCGCAAAGCATGAAAAAAACTTATCTGGAAATCTTCTAACTGAAGATGGTAGATCTTTGAGGAATATACAGGCATACCAATCAGGGAATGAGATTAATACCTCAGCAAATAGAGCGAGAGAGTTTTGTAGTAACTTTGATGAATTAACAAGTTGTCTCGCAGATATTACTATTTTTGATAAAGCTATCGAAGATAGTTTTAAAAGAGACTCTAAAAGTCTCAGGGAAGGTCTTAAAGAGCCTAGTCAAATATATAAATCAAATACACTTCAAAAGTAATTAATCTACATTTGTCCATCAGGAAGGGAAAAGAGGGTTTTAACTTTTCTTAAAAGTAAGTGAGCTTTTCCAAGATAATACCATTGTCTGAAAAAACCGATCGTCATAGCTGCCATAAATCCATAAACAACACCAGAGTGAGTCGTCATCTCAACCATATTTGTATCGTGTGCTCCACCAAGTAAGAATGCAATCATTCCCAGAATTAGCATGAGAATCGTCCAGGGAATAGTTTGCCTCTTTGCAAGCTTCGAATCATAAACAAACTTATCGACCTTCTTGAGGTAGGGATCTAGGTCTTGCGGAACTTCATCAAATAACTCATTCAAGTTAGTACTTGTGCTAATGATCAAGTGAATATTTTCAATAAGTCTTCCGATTCCGATGAAGTAGAACATGACAAACGCTTGTGCAAATATTGTATAGAGAAAAGTGGGGATGGCCAGTTGGATGTGTGAAAGTTTGAAGCTCACCCAGCCCAGCGCCACAGCAGTAGTCAGGTTGACTGCTATAAACATTATTAAAATTAATCCTCTTAGTAAGAATGCCATCTTGAATCCAATTGTCAGACAAAAACTTATTTGCTAGTAATCATCACACTAATTACATTAATATTTAATAAAAAGGCAAACCTTTATATGTCTGAGAAAAAAATAGATAAGAAACTTTTGGAGAATCCGTTTGTTGGATCCCTTGTTGTACCTATTGCAATCGTTCTAGTAGGGGCTTTGGTGATCTTTGGTGTAACAAAAATGATTTCAACAGAACACTCCTATAAAGACCTTGTTAGAGAGATGAAGTCTAAGACATTTGGTAACAAGTGGGTAGCTGCACTTGAACTCTCTAAGGTTATCGCTGCCGACAGAATCCCTGAGGAAGAAATTCCTTGGCTAGTCGAAAATCTAGATGAAATTTATACAAGCACAATCGATCCAAGAACAAAGGATTTTATTGTAGTAGCAGCTGGTGCTCTTGGAGATCAGAAGTCATTAAAAATTATTTCCAAAGGTTTGATGGAAGATGATAAGAATATTAAGTTCCATGCGGTAGTTGCCTTGTCTAACATGGAGGTTCCTAAGAACTTTGATTGGACAAAGGTTAAGTCGTTTCTTGAATCTAAGGATGCTGCGATGGTTCAGGCGTCAGTCTTAACCCTTGCGACGCACAGAGTCCCTGGTGTCGAAGAGAAGATTAGAGCTCAATTACAAAGCTCGGATGGCTTTGCTGTAAGGTATGCAGCTGCAACAGCTCTAGTATATTACAAAGATGAATTGGCTTTGCCTGTGATTGCAGAGATCTTAAGTATGGATGATAAGTCTCACAACGCTACTCTCACAGTTGACGAGATTAGAGCACTTAAGATTAATGTACTCAGTGCAGCAAAGAAGGAAAACTGGACAAGACTTAGTACAATTATAGACAGAATGCTGGATAGCGAAAAAGATATAAAAGTAAAAGCTTACGCACAGGACGTTTTAAAATCGTTCCAAGAGTGATAGTATTGCTCAACTTTTTTGAAAATTGATATTTTTGCATAAATTAAGTCTCTCTTTTTTTAAGACGAGTCTACTTGAAATGTGTGGTTTTGGGAGTATAATGATTTTACCCCGTTTACAAAAATATCCTTTTAAGAATAATGACCTAATTAAAGGGAAAAGGAAATAGTTTATGTCTCAGGAAAGAGTTCATTTAAATAGACGTGAGTTCTTTAGTTTTATCACGGTTGGCTGGGTTGCCTTTACGTCTGCAATTGCTGGGTTAGCATCTCTTGCATTTCGTTTTTCATACCCTAACGTTAACTTTGAGCCGGAAATGGATTTCATTGCTGGATACCCTCAGGACTATGAGTCTGGCGTTGACGAGCGGTGGAAAAATAGTTTTGGTGTTTGGATGGTTAAGCAAGAAGGAAAGCTTGTGGCCTTTTCAAACATATGTACACACTTAGGTTGTGTTCCAAATTGGTTACCTGCTGAATTAAAATTTAAATGTCCATGTCATGGTTCTGGTTACTATATGAACGGTATTAATTTTGAAGGACCGGCACCAAGACCATTAGAAAGATATGCTATTTCACTCACTCCTAACGGAACGATAAAAGTCGATAAGACGAAAATTTATCGTTGGGAAAAAGGTCAGTGGGATAACCCAAATTCATTTATTGAAGTTTAATTAAATATAGAGGTAAGAGAAAATGTCAAAACGAGGCGTTGCTGATTACATTAGAGAAACACAAGTTTGGAAATCTATTTTCAGACACGGGCCACCAACCAATGCAAGAAATAGAGCTGCAGTTGTTGCCGGAAATGTTTTTCTACATTTACATCCAATTAAGTTAAAGAAGTCAGGGGTTCAACTAGGATACACATGGTGTATGGGTGGTTTAACTTTCTTTATCTTCTTAGCACTAACTGTTACAGGCTTACTGTTAATGTTCTATTACAGACCAACAGCAGAATATGCTTATAACGATATTATCGCATTAAAAGAGCACGTTCCTTTAGGGATCATGAGAGAAATCCACAGATGGGGAGCTCACGCCATGGTTATTACGGTATGGCTTCACATGTTCCGTGTATTTATGACTGGTTCATATAAACCACCAAGAGAATTTAACTGGGGTGTTGGTGTTATCCTTCTAGTATTAACACTACTTCTATCTTTTACTGGTTATCTTCTTCCTTGGGACCAGCTTGCTATTTGGGCAATTACAGTTGGGGCGAACATGGCAAAAGCAACTCCATTTCTTGGACATGGTGGTCCAGGTGCAGCCTTCGCTCAAATTGGTGACTTTGTAATGGTTTCTGATAAGAACGACGTTCGTTTTCAGTTACTTGCGGGTCGTTTTGTTGGTGAGCCTGCGCTACTAAGGTTTTATATTCTTCACTGTGTATTTATACCGCTTGTTGTTGGAACGCTTATTGCTGTCCACTTCTGGAGAGTTAGAAAAGACGGTGGAATTTCTGCGCCTCTATAGGGCCATGTTAAGAAGGAATTTAAGAAGGAAATTATAAGATGAAAGAATTTATTAACATTGTTGCAGATCCTATCTACTCGTTTCCGATCGTGACTGTACTATTTTGTTTAATGATGAAGTATTACCGTGTAATTGGAACAAAGAAGTTTGGATTAACAGCTTTAATTGCATA
>DDIK01000121.1 GCA_002338505.1 Bacteriovorax sp. UBA1852 | reverse complement strand
TTAATGGATCTGGATAAAGAGTTTCGTAATCGACCAAAAAAAGGACAGCCTCACAAGAGAAAGAAAAGAAGATAACTTAAGACAAGCTATCTATAACCTTTTTTAGCAAGTAACTTATTCAAAGAGTTTGTGAAGTTTATTTTGTCTTTTTGCCCAAAAGTATCAGGCCCGCCAGTAACTAGCCCACCATCTCGAAGATCCTTCATAAAGTCTCTCATTGAAAGCCTTTCACTGATATTATCTTCATCATAGAGCTCTCCCCTAGGATTGATGGCCAGAGCTCCCTTATTGATGACTTCGCTAGCGAGAGGTATATCTGCCGTTATAATAATATCATTAGGATCAAGGTTATCGACGATGTACATATCAGCGACATCACTACCACTATCTACTTTGATAAAATTAATCAAAGGATCTAGCGGTATGTTCATATAGGCGTTTGCAACAAGTGTTACCGGAACCTTAAATCGCACACAGAATTTGTAAACAGCATCCTTGATAACTTTAGGGCAAGCATCTGCATCTATCCAAATTCTCGTCGACATTACAATATCCCTACTCTGAATTTTCTATTTTTAATTTTACCTGAATTAAGCTTATCTTTTATAAGGTCAGCACAATGAGATTTCACCGCAACAAAGCTTACAACATTTGTAATAGAGATATCTCCAATTTCTTTGAAGTCTACTCCAGACTCACCGACTATTGCGCCAACAATATCCCCAGGACGCAACTTGTCTCTTTTTCCACCACTAATAAAGAGCGTAACCATCTCAGGCTTAACAGAATAGCTAATCTCTTCACCAACAGCATCTATTGGAATTATTTCATGCTCTCTATTTTGATACTCGAGAATCCTCTCAAAGCTATCAGTTTCATAATGAGTAAGAAAGCTTACAGCATGCCCTTCATTTCCAGCTCTTCCTGTTCGTCCAATTCTATGAACATAGATTTCTGGGTCAGTGGAGAGATCATAGTTAACAACAAGATCAAGTCCTTTAATATCAATCCCTCTCGCGGCAACATCAGTAGCAGCGATCCCGCAAAGACTCTTATTAGAGAACATCGTTAGAACCTCAGTTCTCTCATTTTGCTCGAGGTCTCCATGTATAGAAGAGATAGCGATTCCTCGATCAAATAAAGTATCCGCAACGACATCTGAGATTCTCTTTGTCTTACAAAATACGATAAATCTCTCAGGTTGATACTTTCCTAAAACTTTTAGTAAGGCATCAGTCTTATCCTTATGAGAAGAGAGCTCAAAGAACTCTTCTTTTATCATATCTTCTACGTGCTCTTTATCAACAGTCACTCTTACAGCGTTCTTTGCAATTTTTTGCCCAAGCTCTTCAATATCTTCAGGAAAAGTTGCTGAAAAGAGTAATGTCTGACGATCATTTGGTACAAATGTAGAGATCTTTGAAATGTCTTCAAAGAATCCCATATCAAGCATTCTATCTGCCTCATCTAAGATGTAAGTGTGAACCATTCCAAGATTTAGAAACCTCTTCTTTAAAAGCTTTAATACTCTTCCAGGTGTTCCTACAATAATGTGAGCACCATGAGCAAGGGACTTTTGTTGCTGATATTCGGACTTTCCACCTGTAATCGTTAGAACTTTTACATTAGGAATGGCCCTAGCTAGCATTCTTACTTCTTTTGCTACTTGCTCAGCAAGCTCTCGAGTAGGACACAGAACAAGAGACTGTGGACTCGAGAGACTCATGTCGATCTTAGATAAAACCCCAAGACCAAATGCGACAGTTTTTCCACTTCCTGTCTTGGCCTGAGCAATAACATCATCATTACTTATAATTAAAGGTAAGCTCTTTGACTGGATAGGAGTCATTGACTCAAAACCTAAGTCTTTAAGATTTTTCTCTAACCGTGAATCAAGTTTTAAACTTTCAAATGAATCACTCATTTATTACTCTTTCTATTATGCTTAGCAGGTCTTGCTTTCTGTGGTCTTCTCTTATTGAGATTTGGATTTCTAAGTCTCTTCTCTTCTTTTAAAAGTGCCTCTACACCATGATACTCATGTGACTCATCAATAGGGATCTTGTATTGAATACACTTTTCGATATCTTTTAAAAGTCCCTTTTCACTAGGATCACAAAAAGAAATTGCAACGCCCTCTCTTCCTGCTCTTGCCGTTCTCCCTATTCGGTGAACATAACTCTTAGGATCATCAGGAAGATTATAATTTATGACGTGAGTAATACTGGCCACATCTATTCCCCGAGCTGCGATATCTGTCGCTACAAGAACTCTCACAGTTCCATCTCTAAATCCATTCAGTGCTCTTTCTCTAGCATTTTGCGATTTATTTCCATGGATGGCAGCTGAAGAGATTTCCTCTTTTTCTAAATGCTGAACAACTCTATTGGCCCCGTGCTTTGTTCTTGTAAACACGAGCATATGTTTAATATTTTTATCTTTTAAAATACTCTTTAAAAGAAGTGGTTTATTACCTCTTTCAACAAGATTGATTTTTTGCTCAATCTTTTCAACTGTTGTTGATTCAGGAGTAACTTCTACTCGCTTAGGGTCTTTCAAAAGCTTCTTTGAAAGTTCAGCAATATCTTGAGGCATTGTTGCTGAAAAAAGCAGTGTTTGTCTCTTTGCTGGAAGTTTCTTAATGACCTTCTTGACGTCATTGATAAAACCCATATCAAGCATTCTATCGGCTTCATCAAGAATGAATGTTTCAAGTTGTTCAAAGAGAACATGGCCATCTCCCATGAGATCAAGCAGTCTTCCAGGAGTTGCAATAATAATGTCAACACCCTTAGAGAGTCTCTTAATCTGAGGTCTTGGACTAACCCCACCAAAAATAACCAAACTTGAAAGATTGAGACCCTTTCCGTATTCCTTAATATTATCTTCAATTTGAGAAGCAAGCTCTCTCGTCGGAGTCAGAACTAAGCATCTCATGCGTGCTGGTTTAGTCTTAACTCTATTGCTCGCTAGATTGTGTAGGACTGGAAGCGAAAAAGCAGCCGTCTTTCCGGTACCTGTTTGAGCAATCCCCAGGATATCTCCACCCTTTAAAAGATGTGGAATAGAGCCTTCCTGAATCGGTGTAGGATTTTCATAACCCTTTTTATCGAGGGCCTCTATGATTGATGGGAGTAAATTTAATGATTTAAATGATGGCATATTTCATATTCCTTAAGCTAAAAGCGTTTTGACGAGCACATAATCCAAATACCTGCACTCGCGAATATATAATATGTATCTAGATTTAGATCTTGAAATTGACCTTTCATACGCAATTAGTCAAGCGCTAAAGCTTAACTAGTTGTAAACTTTACTCTAAAAGCTCAATTGAGCGAAGTTTTCAAAAGCTCTATTTGATAAATGTGTCTTCCCTTGATTGTCTATGACAAAGCCGTACACTTTATTGTGATTAAGATATTCTAGCGCCTGTGGGACATTAAGATTCATCAATAACGTAGCGGTCGTATCAGACTCCAAGGCAGTAGAGCTGTAAACTGTTGAGGCAATAATTTCAGATGAACTATGTCCATCTTTAGGATTTACAATATGATGATCATTAGGGAAATTGATCTCGCTATTATTCTTAATATATCCCCCAGAAGATGCGACACTTCCCTCTTTAAGTTTTAAATAGCCTACGGTTTTATCTAAGTCCTTAGAAAACGGATTTTTAATACCGACTCGCCTTAGTCTAGGCGAGTCTTTTGCGGAGTGAACTCTTATATCACCTGCTCCATTAATGAAAAAGTTTTGTAAGCCTCGCTCAATTAATAGGTCATAGACTTGATCAACGGCATAACCTTTTCCAATTCCACCAAGTCCAATTTTCATTTTTCTATGAGGAAGAAAGACTGTTGACTCACTCTCATTCAAAATAATATCACGGTAGTTAATATAATTTAATAACTCTAATCTCTCTGTATTTGAAAGTACTCGTCCGTCGGCTTTTGCGATCCTCCATGCATGACCCAAGCTCGCATAAGAAATATCAAATACTCCATTAGATTTAATAGATATATCAATTGCCTTTTTAATAACATCTATAATTTCTCGACAAACCTTTACTGGCCTTAGGCCTGCGAACTCATTAATCTGATTAAATTCACTTTCTTTGAAGTCAGTAAGTAGAGACTCGACTCGTGCAACCTCTTTCTCTGCATCAAGTAAAACTTCTTCTATTTTTGTCCATAAATTTTCATTTGAACAATAAGTGAGTAATTCGAACTGGCCTCCCATTGCGGAAAACTTATGAGAGATACTATTTTTTTTCAATCAAATATCCTTTGGAGGAATATTGCTATTGTAACTAGTACTTAGATCTTTATTAATAACTAGAGTACGTGGAAGTTCCTCTATGCCTAGACTCTTAGAAACAATTCTATTCTTATCCTCTAAAATTAAATAGCTAAATTTATATTTTCTCAAAAACTTTTTAATCTTCTTCTTTTTTTCTCCAGCGTTGATAGCGACAAACAAGACTTTTTTATCAACATTGCTAGCTTTAAGATGCTCGAGCTCTTTAAGCTCTTTGATGCACGCAGTACACCAGGATGCCCAGAAGTTAACGACTATTTTATTATAATTCTGAGCTTCTTTCTTAAGATTAAACTCTTTATCTTGCCCATAAATCGGTAATGAGAAGTCACCAACTTGCTTTGCATAAAGCTGAGTCGTTATAGTTAAAAGTAATATGAGATAGATTTTTTTCATAAAAGTTCCTAGAATTCAAAACCAACAGAAGTCTGTAGATATCCATAGATAAGGCCATTGGATCTCTTGTAGACTGTTAATCCACTATTAAGGGTAAATTCATCAAGCTCCACGCTTAAAAGAGATTGATTTTCGAAGTTTGTCGATAAATAAAGACTTGCTTCATAAGAAGAAAAGTCACTTAAGTCAGAATCGCTTGTCATAAAATCTGATCGTGAAGAAAACGAGTCTTTATAAAAGCTGACACTACTTTGATCATGATAACGTATTGCAAACTCTAAAAAATCCTCATCATCATTAATTTCTTTTAAAAGTGCGAGCCTAACTGTATTTGCATTTAAGTCCCACTGATCAAAATAATAGCGATAAAAAACATTCATTGCTAAAGTATCGTTAAACCCGTGAACCCATTTCGAAGATAGAGCATACCTACTTCTGGTCTCAGGCATTACTTCTGACTCTCTCACTCCTCCAATCACGACACTGCTTGCTGTTGATTCTAAGTTTTCTTTGGCTTGAACAAAAGTTGCACCAAATTGAATGATATCTTTTCTGGTTAAGATTTGAGATGCCGTTATATTTGTCGCTAAAATTTTACGAGGTAAAAATTCAGATATAAGAGCAGTTGAAGGAGGCGTTAAGTCTTCGAAGAGACGAACCTCATCAGAGTAGTATTGAAATCCTAAGCCGAGCGTAAAATTATCTTTTGCAAATGACCTTTCAACTCCAAAACTTGCATTTAGAGATCGATAATCATATTCAGAGGAAAAACCAATTGCCCCCTTAACGCTTAAATCATTCACCTCTTTTCTAAGTCCGACATTTCCAGAGACTCGAGACTGCCCCTTGATTGGCTCGCCACCACTTGCTCCCGTCATGGCATCGATCTTCGTATCTGAGGCAGCTGTCCAGATATCAAATACAAAGTGTGCATCAATGGCGGTATTTTCATCGATTTGATGCTCTATAAACAACATAGGCTCAACAACGTTCACTTCTTCTTTCTTAGAGTCTCCATAAACCTGATTACCATCATCACTATTTTGGTGATAGAAGTTAAACAAGAGCTTAAACTTAGATCTTCCCTCCTCTAACATATCTGCAAAGGCAGACGAAAGTGATGTAAAGATCATCAGAATACTAACGAAAACCTTTCTAGACTTAGTTACATCCACAACCACCTCCAACAGCATTGCTACCCCCAATTGCCCCCTCTCTGAAAGAACGAACTTCTTCCTGAAAGACACTTTCTTCAGGATGCGGATTTAGTTGCATGATCTTCTTTGAAAGAAGGCCACGATCAATTTGAGGAACATTTGCGCAAGAGCTTAGTACAAACAAAGCTAAGAGATATAATTTCATAAAGAATCCTTTTAGAAATTATATCAATGATAGCTTATTTGGTATTGGGGGAAATATTATTCTTATTTTAGATAACTGAGATGAAAGTCGATATGTCCTTGTATATAAGTACTTATAAAGTAGTAGCTGTGATCATGACCTTCTCGATTAACAAAGAAGACTACGAGCAATTTGTGGAACGTTGGCACAAGAGCAAATAATTAATATAGCGAAGCGACTCATTGACTCGATAATTATTATTGTAACACACACTCTTTTTCAGACCAATTCTCTCCACTTTCATTAAGTTGCATACAAATACTATCTAATACTACTTGAATTTCGTCTCTGGTAATCTGATCCTCACTATCTTCTTTTTGAGATAACCATATAAGTAGAAGATTTTTGGGATTATGCTCATCATAGTCAATACTTACTGATAATGCTCTTAATGCTTCACTTATTTTTGTGATGCTCTCATAAGATTCTTCATTTGAGGGTGGGACAAAGTGATGCTTGAGATACTCATTCCAAATCTCTGGTGCATATTGATAAAGAATTATCATTGTTGCCGCAATCATCAATGGCTGTCGAACTCTTTCATACTGAGGTAAGAACTTAACAGAGGATGACTTTCTTAACAAAAGATTATCATATGCTTTATCAAAGCTTTCATGAATCATATCATCAAAGAACTCTTCATCAAAGACGTTAGAAAGCTTATAAGTAGGAAGATACTCAAGCATGAATGTATGCGGAATAGTAAACACAGCAAGAGCAGCAGAAAAAACATTTTGAAAGTTTTTGGTTAATATAAAGTCTTGCAGCTTGTGAATTCTCTTATCATTTTCAAATTGAAATCCATTCTGTTTTAGATATTTTAAGATCTCATATTTTTCGATCTCTATCATTGCTAACTTACGATAAAATGATTTAGATTGCTCTAGCGAACGACCACGATTAAACATACTTTTATATGAAATTGATTCAGACAAAACTTTTTTTCTATAAATATCAAAAAAGATATCTAAGTCATTCTTTCTTAATGTTGAATCCTTGAGTCCTTTGTAAATTAAGATTGCTTGTTTTTCTATATTCTTCTTTTTTTTACTAGTGTTCGTCTTATAAGATTTGCTATAAATATTTCTTATACTTTCTAAGCAGCTTCCCCCCATGACCAAGCGTGGCGCGAAAATAAAAAAACTAAAAGCTAAAAGAAATATTCTACCTAGCAACTGCAATCTCTTCAGCCATTTCAGCTTTAACTTCTGAAATTGATAAAATAAGATCTAGAATTTCCTCTTTAAGCTTAAGCGTGTCTTCTTCGTTTAGTGTTTTAGAATATTCAGCAATACTAAAACCTGCTGCAATAAAATGACTATTGAGGGCGGCAACAGAGCCAGTCGTAAAAAGAACTTCAAAAGTATCATCTAAAAGAGAAGACGCTTTTGTATTTTTTATAACTCTAAGAACATCTCTAGTAATCTCACCAAAGGCCATGAACTGTAAGGAGCCCATATCAAGTGTTTCCCATACTCCCATATTATACTTCTTTGCATCTCTAATATTTTTCAAAATCAGTCCAGAGTGAAGTACTGTTCCAACAGTAGCAACTGCGATTAAGACAATATCCGACTTACTCAATGAAGAATCATCCAGTTGATCATATTTTTCCTGTAAAAGAGTATCTAACTCTTCAAGCTTTTCTAATTTCTGCTGAGATGCCTTAAGTTTTAATTTGTCTAAATCTACTACTGATCTAGTCGATGCAAATATGTTCATTGATAGCGTTAGTATTAAACAGCCGATAATAGTTTTCATCATGTTCTCCTTTAATAGTTAAGATAATAACTTATTTAGAAAAAACTTGTATAAAACTTCCAATAATTACAGCCTGTCTATAAAGTAGACAGGCTGTAGGTACATTATTTTTTGAAATTTCGGGAACTTACTAAAATGATCGCTTATTTTAGATAACTAAGGTGAAAATCTATATGCGCCTCTATATAGCTACTTATAAAGAAGTAACTATGGTCGTAACCTTCACGATAGTGAACTCTCAAGCTTTGACTAACTTCACTACAAATATTTTCAAAGTTAGCAGTAAGTAATTCTTTTTCAAAAAACTCATCTGCCAATCCCTGATCAATTAGTATTCTATTTTCATGACGAGCACCTGATTCAATCAATGAACATGCATCATAAATTATCCATTTCTCTTTATCTTCACCTAAATAACCAGAGAGCGCCTTATTTCCCCAAGGACAATTCATTGGGTTCACAATCGGAGAAAAAGCAGAAATAGAGCTAAACACTTCTGGATTTCTTAATCCTAATACGAGCGCTCCATGTCCCCCCATTGAATGACCAGTAATAGAAATATTCTTAACTTTAAAGTCTTCTTTTAAAAGGCTTACAATGTCTCTTAGGATATAGTCATACATCTGATAGTTTTCTTTATAGCCGTCAGTTGAAGCATTAACATAAAATCCTGCTCCTGATCCAAAGTCATAGCTATCATCTTCCCCAGAAACACCTACTCCACGAGGAGAGGTGTCAGGACAAATAATCATCGTACGAGATTCCTTAAGATGATTTTGTGCTCCGGCCTTAGTAATGAAGTTTTCTTCATTGCAAGTAAGGCCAGAAAGCCAAATAATGGCACTATCTAATTCACCAATCTCTTTAGGAAGAAACGCTGAAAATTTCATTTTAGTCTTTGTAGACTCGGAAGAATGCTCACAAAATATCGTATGCCCATCAAAGGTTTTATGTTTCTTTAAAATTTCAAAAGACATTAGGACTCCATCGTATAATCTATAACCGTTCTTATACTCTTCCCTTCATGCATAAGATCAAAGGCCTCATTAATTTTCTCTAATGGAAGCTTAAATGTTACGAGATCATCAAGATTGATTTCACCACTCATGTAGCGATCAACATAGCCAGGAAGTTCTGTTCTACCTTTCACTCCACCAAATGCACTTCCTTTCCAAACTCTCCCCGTCACAAGCTGAAAAGGCCTT
>DDIK01000042.1 GCA_002338505.1 Bacteriovorax sp. UBA1852 | reverse complement strand
TATGGAGGCCATGAAAATGGAGCATACAGTAAAGGCTTCTGTCGATGGCAAGCTTCTTTCCTACTTAGTGAGTGAAGGAGACTTGATAAATGGACAAGAAGAACTTGTGAGTTTTGAAGGTTTAAATTAGAGGTTTTTATGACTAATAATGTAAAGCTTATTGAAGTAGGTCCAAGAGATGGTCTACAAAATGAAAGTTCAATACTTCCTTTAGAAGTTAAAGTGAAATTTATAGAGTTACTCGTTGACGCTGGCTTTAGAACGATCGAGCCTACTAGTTTTGTAAGGGCTGAGAAGATTCCTCAGATGGCCGATTCTCATGCTCTTTTTCAAAGTATACTAAGACATGAAGAAGCAATCTTTCCGGCACTTGTGCCAAATAAGAAAGGCTTTGATAATTCTCTCAAGGCAGGGGCAAAGTGGATTGCCATATTTACGGCAACATCAAATACTTTTAATAAAAAGAATACGAATGCTTCAATCGAGGAGTCTCTAAAGCGCTTTGAAGAATTTGTTCCTGATGCAATTTCTGAAGGACAAACTGTCCGAGGCTATGTTTCAACAGTATTTGGTTGTCCTTACGAAGGAGAATCCTCCACGGATGAACTCTTGAGGGTTTGTGAAAAACTTTTCAAATTAGGGGTAAATGAAATTTCTCTTGGAGACACTGTTGGAGTGGGCCATCCTTATCAGGTGAAAGAGATTATAAGTGCTGTTAAAAAGAACTTTGGTCTCGATAAAATTGCCATGCACTTTCATGATACAGAAGGAATGGCACTCGCAAATATCTATACGTCTTATGAAGAAGGTGTCAGGGCCTTCGATTCATCGGCTGCAGGTCTGGGAGGCTGTCCTTATGCACATGGCGCCTCTGGAAATGTCGCCAGTGATGATGTTGTAAATATGTTTCATAAAATGGGAATTGATACTGGTATTGATGCCGAGAAACTTCATATTGCTTCTAAATACATTCTAGAAAGTATTGGAAAGTCTTCAAATTCAAAATACTTTAATGCTAAAGAAGGTAGAAAGTAATGAGCGATATGTACGCGAATCTCCCGATGTTAAATTGTTCTTTAGAGAATTCCGTTTTAAGTCTTTCTCTTAATAATCCAGATATGAGAAATGCTCTTGTTGAAGATGTCATCGAAAGCCTTGTGAAAAATCTTGCTCGTGCGGATCAAGACTCCAATGTGAGAGTCGTTATCTTAAAAGGTGAAGGTAAGTCGTTTTGTGCAGGTGGTGACATAAAAGCAATGCGCGATAACTCAGGTATGTTTGCTGGAGAGTCATTCGAGTTAAAGAATAGATATCATTTTGGGATACAAGAGATTCCAAGAGCTATTGAGAAGTTTCAAAAACCAATTATCGCTCAGGTTCATGGCGCGGCCATTGGTGCAGGTTGTGATCTTGTTGCTATGTGTGATCTTCGATTTGCATCTGAAGAATGTAAGTTTGGTGAGACTTTCACTAAGCTCTCCCTTGTCCCTGGAGATGGAGGTCCCTTCTTTTTAACAAGAGCTATTGGTTATACTAAGGCCATGGAGATGTATCTTACGGCAGATCTCTATAGTGCCCATGATATGAAAGACTACGGACTTTTAAATAATGTTTTTAAAAGTGATGAACTAGGAGAGCAAGTTGCAAAAGTTGCACTAAGAATTGCTCGTAACGCACCAGGGGCAATCCAGCTCACTAAAGAAGCACTAAAGCAGTCGGCAACTTCAAGCCTTGATCAGCACTTGCAATTAATGAGTGCCTTTCAAGGTGTAGCGCAACGAATGACCGATCATCAAAGAGGTATTGAAGCCGTTTTAAATAAGAAGGAACCTACTTTTGAAGGTAATTAGTTAATGTCGAAGACCTTTTTCTATCTTTTTCTTTTAACTTTTTTATCATCATGCACATCGATGATTTTTGTGGCATCTGAAAAGCTGCCTGTGAAAGTTTCTTCACTTAAAGGAGGAAAGAAAGGTTATGTTCAAGTTGTAAGAAAGCATGAGAGTCTCTTGTGGGGTTATTTTCCAAGGTCAGCTACTTATGATGTTGCAAGTGCTTACGCTAAATATAATGTCTATGAAATAGGAAATATTAGTATTGAGTCCACACAAAGTTTTGGAGAACAACTTATTTCATATTTAAGTTTTGGCATATATGTTCCATCGACTATTACCTACAATGCGTGGTTAAAGTATAAGCAATGAAAAATCTCATCATCATATTTACTTTTTTTATCATCTCTTCTTGCTCTAGTGGTTTGCGAATTAATACGAAGTTGTGCAAATCTCAAGGTGAGTGGGGTAGAGACTTTAAAGCAAGAGAGCAGCGTTTTGATATCGAAGGCTTTGGCCTGAGATATGCTTCAATCAGAAACCTACTAAGAGAGCGTGATATTAAGTGTGAGGACATTAATGAATTAAGTGTTTCTGTTGATAGAGACTTTTTTCAAGCATTAAAGACGATTATTCCTAATTATTCTTCACAGACAGTTATTATTCATTATAGGTGATTATGATATTATTGACGATACTCTTTCTTTTATTTTCAAACTCACTAGTATTTGCTCAAGATAAAATTATCATTGCAACCCATTATAGCCCTCCTTGGTCAAATGGTGATTGCTCTGGTGCGGAAATTGATGTGATAAAAGAGGCATTTTCTTACTCAGGTATTTCTATTGAATGTAAATACTATTCCTATGCAAGACTTGTAAGAACTTTCTTAGATAAGAAAATCGTTTTTGCTACTCCTATAACTAAGTTTGATGGTGACACCAAGAATGTTTATTATTCTGATAAGTTTCATCGATATGTTGATGTCGTTATAGGTTTAGAGAAGTCTCAAGTATCTTTGAAAAGTGTCTCTGATATGAGAGTTGTTGCCTATCAGGGAGCTCGTAATTACTTGGGTGCTGAGTACAAGAATATAGCAAAGAATTCAAGCTATCTGGAGACTTCATCCCGTTTAAGTCAGATTGAAATGCTACTTAATGATCGTGTGGATTATGTGGTAGGTGAAAAGAATATTCTTCATCATTTGGCAAAAAGGTTTAACGATAAGACTGTGTATACGATGAATACAATTAAGACTTGGGATATTCGTTCCGCTTCTCATGATAAGTCTCTTATGAAAAAATTTAATTTTGGTTTAAGTAAGATGAAGAAAAAGGGGAGAGTGAAAGAAATTTTCAATAAATACAAAATTATTTACACTCCCTAGATATTAATCTTCCTCTTTATCTTGAGCGTCTTCATTTAATAATCCCATTAATCCTGAAAAGAAATTACTCTTGTACTCTTTAATTTCCTCTTCGCTTCCTAAGTGTCCAAAGCTCTCTCTGTCTTGTTCTACAAAGAACCCACTTTTGTCGAGATCGTTTATAAAGCGACTCTTGTGTCTTGTGACATTATTTCCATAAATTTTGCGCTCTTTACAATAGGTCATGACAAGTTTTCTCTGCGCCCGAGTGATACCGACATAACAAAGTCTTCTTTCCTCTGCTACATTTCCCTCTTGTAGAGATCTCTTATGAGGAAGTAGTTCTTCTTCTAATCCTACGAGGTATACCGTATCAAATTCAAGTCCCTTTGATGAATGCAGAGTCATGAGTGTGACTTCATTTGTTCTCACATCATCATCCTCATCTTCTTTGTCTCGTGGATCTTGTGAGTCTTGAAGGAGTAACTTTTCTAAAAAGTTAGTGAGAGTGGCACCATCTTTAAAGAATTCTTCAAATCTCTTAGCAGAGTCGATAAATTGAAAAATATCATTACGTCTTCTCTCTGCCTGCTTGACACTATCATATTGCTTATCGATGTATTCAATATACTTAATGTCTTCAACAAGTTTTGATATCCCTTCACTCAGCGTATTCTCATTAAAAACATCTATGAATTTTGTAATGAGCGTGGTGAATACATCAATTTTTCCTTGTCTCGATTCAGCAAGGGCACTGTTATTTTTCATTGCACTAAAGAGATCAACTTCAGTATCTTCGGATTCTTCAATAAATTTCTCAAGAGTCTTCATCCCGATACCTCGGTTTGGCACATTGAGAATACGTCTTAAAGATAGTTGGTCAGCCTTATTCTTAATGACACTTAAGTAGGCTATGAGATCTTTTACTTCTTTTTTCTCATAAAACTTCTGGCCGCCAATTATAGTATATGGAATTTGCGAGATTCTTAGTTGTTCTTCAAAGGGAAGAATTTGAGTATTACTCCTATAGAGAATCGCAATATCACCAAGGTGTTTTCCTTTTCTCTGATGTTGAACGATGTCTTCGACGACAACCTGAGCTTCGTGATCGCTATCAGCCATCTTCCATAAAAGAGGCTTCTTGTCTGTTTTCTTATTTGACCAAAGGGTCTTCTCTCTTCGATTTTTATTCTCTTTTATAACTTCATTGGCAAGCTCTAGAATTGGCGACACCGATCGATAATTTTGCTCGAGTTTGACAACTTTAGCTCCAGGAAAATGCGATTCAAAAGAAAGAATATTCGTTATATCGGCACCCCTAAATGAATAGATGGCCTGGTCATCATCGCCCACAACGCAGAGATTATTATGCATCTTTGTTAGATGGACAATGAGATCAAATTGTAGAGAGTTTGTATCTTGATATTCATCAATCATAATATATTTAAATTTTTCACTATAGCTCTGTGCGAGCTCTGGCTTCTTGTCAAACAGTCTCACTGTAAGAAGTAAAATGTCATCAAAATCGATAGCATTATAGAATTTAAGTTTATCTTGATAATAGTCATAGAGATAATTTGTAGCATGACAATAAGGATCCTCATCATCGAAGAACTCACTATCAGCGTATTCATCGGGGGTAATACCAGCATTTTTTAATTTACCAATAATAGTCTGAATCTGCTCACGTTTAAATGATTTCTCATCATGATATCTCTTAAGTCCCTCTCGAAGAATGGCAAGTTGATCATTGGTATCATAGATAGAAAAGTTCTTATGATAGCCTAAATGTTCAATTTCTTTCTTTAGAATTCTAAGACCTAGAGAGTGAAATGTTGCCAGAGTTAAACCCTTAGAACGCGACCTACCTAGAAGGCCATGGACTCTCTCTTTCATTTCTTTAGCTGCTTTATTCGTAAAGCTTACCGCTAAAATATTCTTGCTTGGAATGTGGAGGTTATCGACCATATGAGCTATTCGGTAGGTTAGAGTTCGAGTTTTTCCACTACCAGCACCAGCTAATATAAGAACAGGGCCTTCAATTGTATCGGCCGCTTCGCGTTGTTTGTCGTTAAGTCCACTAAGAGTTATCACAGAACTAAGATGCACTTATATTAGGTGTTAGTAAAGTCTAAGTTTCTAAAATTGATGAATTCACATTGCGTTATACCCGCCATGTCTTGTCAGGAAAAGGAAACTTTGAAACACTATTTGCCACAACACGGAGACCACATGAAATACATATTATTGTTAGCAATAGTTCTATTGCCTTTTGATGCAATTGCAACCGAATACGATTCACCCTTAACAGAAGTCATCTCACCACCTATTGATGATCTTTCAAATGAGAAAAGAAACTATCCTTCAAGTTCAAATATTGAAGAGTTGATTTCTTTGCAAACTCCCGTAAAGTCTCAAGGCCGTCGTGGTACTTGTACTATGTTCACCACTATTGGTGCATTGGAGCATGTTCTAGTAAGAAAGGGATATTACAGCGCTTCTGAAATCGATCTTTCAGAAGAGTATATGGAATATATTATTATGAAGGACAAGCAATATGAAGGCTCTAGTACTTCAAGAAACTTTAAAGCAATTTATAAGTTTGGATTCGTTCATGAAAAAACTTGGCCTTACATAGGACAGAAGTGGCCTAATGTAAATGACTTCGCCATATCAAAAGAGACTTGCGGTCATCTCGTTCAAAAGCCAGTGCTTTTAAAAAGTTGCCTACTTGGGCATAGAGACCCAAGATTACTTGATATGAGTACTAAGAAGCTCAGAAGCTTCGACCCACAATTTATACCTATAAAGAGCGAAGCCTATGATCTAAGAGATAGGTTTCTCCCAGAACTTATTAAGAAGAGACGATCTCACAAGTTAAAATATTTGTCTTCTGTGAAGAAGCTTTTATTGGATGGTCAAGCTGTCATAATGGGAACTAAGCTCTATTACGGATCTTGGAATAGTTCAAAGACGACTAAACTTAATATTCAAAAACGTGATAAGGAAAAGTTTTATCAAGGTATCGTTACATATCCCGAGAAGGGCACAAAAGATCGTAGAATTTCTGGTGAAAAAGGCGGAGGACACTCAATCATAATCGTTGGTTATGATGACGAGAAAGTTATACGCTCAAGAATGCAAATGGAAGATGGATCTTGGAGAGAATTTTCTTACAAGGGTGTTTATTATTTTAAGAACTCTTGGGGAACAAATGGTTTTGGTAAGAAGTTTAAGTTTAAAGGAAAGAACTATAAGGGCTATGGGATGATCTCTCAAAAGTATGCCCACGAGTTTGGTTCATTTTTTCAAGTAAATTAATTTCAATAAAATAATGGAGTAATAATGGCCAAGAAGAAAGTAGCAAAGAAAGCAACTAAGAAGAAAGTAGCAAAGAAAGCGACTAAAAAGAAAGTCGCAAAGAAAGCAACTAAGAAGAAAGTAG
>DDIK01000114.1 GCA_002338505.1 Bacteriovorax sp. UBA1852 | reverse complement strand
TGAAAAGTTTAAGCAAACTCAAAATTTTCCGCTTAAGGAAGAGACTGAGAAAGAGGAGCTTACTCTAAGTGAAACGACAGAAGTTAGTCGTGAACCAAAAGGTAAAAAAGAAAGTTTAAAAGATATCGGTCTTTAATTTTTGATGCGAGACTTTACACATTTAGTTAGTCTCGCATCTCCTTTTTTAAACTTTTCTAAGCATGCCATCTTCACACTTTCAGTATAAGCAAAACAATCAGCCTCTGAGCTAAACTTCGAACTCTTTCTATTTTTCATGCAGTAATAAGATAAGTTTTGTTCGATCTCAATTTTTTGGTCGTTCTCATTTACTTTGATTATTTTAGGTTGAGTCCTTTTTACTGTTTTCTTTTGAACTCTCTTTGTTTTCCTATATCTTCTTTTTGATCGCTTAGTGGTCTTCTTACGGCTCTTTCTATTTTTCCATTCTTTTGCACGCAACTCTCTGTAATATTCAATGAGCTTGTCCTTGGCGCTTATGGCCCTAGGTCTACTTGTTTCCTTTGTACGAGTCATTGTGGAGCAAGAGGATAGTGAAAATAGGAGGCTACATATTAGAAGAAATCGCATATTAAAAGTTAGAGATCATTGATACCAATTCAGGTTGATCTATGAAAGGGTTTCTATTATTTTGAATTTTAAATATCTTTTGATGCGCGTTCACTTCTTCAGTGTCAACTGGATCTTCTCGGTGCCATCTTCTCAGATAATATTCTTCATCCTGCGTTATTGGAAGCTGATATCTTATAGAAAAATAAAAAATTGATCGTGCGACGTTTCCTCGATGCGACTTTGGAGGAGTAAAGGCTTTTGATCTTGAGTTTTTATAGTCAATAACTCCTCGGTATGATGCTCTACATTCATCTGATACCACATCACCTATGACCTCGCCAAAGATGATATTTCCTCTAGTTGAGTTGGCCCTAGAGTTTACAGGAAACAAGTGATGTAAGTCGCTCTTTTGAAGTGATTTAGAAAATGACTTCGAGAATCGACTCTGTGGCCAGGTATGTTCACAGTTAACTTTTTGATGCGATGGAATTTTTCCAGGACCTACGCCTGCTTTTCTATCGTATTTTTTTAAGCAGTAACGATCCGTTACATAGTAATCACCAAATGAGTTCTTCTTTAAATATATATCTCCAAAGAGATGTCTTCTTGCTTGCTTGTAAGATATCGTTCTAACTTGTGAGTAACAAGACTTTCCTTTACTACATCTTTTGACAATTCTATCTGGTCCATAACTACTGATTTCATGCAACCCATTAAGAGTATGAAATAATTCTTGCTTCAATAAGGCTTCTAGTTTTTTTTCTTGATGATCTTCAATGAGTTCAAGAAGTGATTGAGGGTAGTAGCTATACTTACTTAAGTCAGCATGGACACTAAAGATGAAACATAAAATGAGAGTAAATTTCAAAGACATTTTTTTCATTTATCCTTCCTTGGATAGTTAAATGTTAACAAGGGTGATCTCACTTTCCAAGAAATTCTTGTCTGAGTAAAAAAGTTCACTAAAGTAAGGATGTCCTGTTCTATTTTGGTGAATACTCATATAAAATATAATCTGAATTACTACATATAAAGGAAGGCCTATGAGAACGAGTAAAGTGACAGGAGTCGGATCATTTGTTCCAGAAGATGTTTATACAAATTTTGATTTAGAAAAAATGATGGATACGTCTGATGAGTGGATTCAGCAAAGAACAGGTATAAAGCAAAGAATGTGGGTTAAACCCGACCAGTGTACCTCTGACTTAGCACTTGAGGCTAGCTTACAGGCCATTAAAAATGCTGGATTAGAAAAGAGTGAAATCGATATGATTATCCTCGCAACAATCTCTCCTGATCATGACTTTCCGGGGACTGGATGTTTTTTGCAGGCCAAGTTAGATTTACCCGAAATACCAGCGCTTGATATTCGTCAACAATGTACCGGCTTCGTATATGCGATGAGTATTGCAGATAAATTCATTAGAAGTGGAAGCAATAAGAATATTCTTGTTGTTGGGGCTGAGGTCCATTCCAAGGGCTTAGATAAAACACCTGAGGGACGTACTGTATCTGTATTGTTCGGAGATGGTGCCGGTGCTGTTGTGATGAGTGCCTGTGATGTCGATGACCCGATGAAAGAAAGGTGCTTTATTGATTCGCAACTTCATAGTGATGGAAAATTTGCAAAAGAATTGTGGATGCCAGGGCCAGGTAGTGCCATCGGTGAGAATAGAGCAGATCAAAATATGTTAAATGAGGGTCTACATTTTGCACAAATGAACGGAAAAGTTGTCTTTGTTCATGCTGTTAAAAGAATGAGTCAATGCCTTAAAGATTTATGTCAAAAGAACAATGTATCTCTTGATGATATTGACCTCTTTCTCTTTCATCAGGCTAACCTTAGAATTAATTCTAAGGTTGCAGAGGTGATGGGTATTCCTGAAGACAAAGTTTTTAATACAATTCAAAAATATGGAAATACGACTGCTGCGACTATTCCTATAGGCATGCATGATGCTGTAAAAGAGGGAAAGTTAAAAGAAGGTATGCTTGTTGCTTCCGCTGCATTTGGTTCAGGATTTACTTGGGGATCAGCTCTCTATCGTTGGTAAGTCTTTAAGAGGATAAAGAAGAGAGATCCTATTAAAAATCTCTCTTCTTTTGTTCTAGCGACAGTAATTATATCTTCTAAAGTATTCACCACAAATTGCGTAACTATTATTACAATTGGTAAATGTATTTAAGTATCCGTGCATGCAAGTTCTTATAGGTGCTGAATCAACATTGACAAAGAAGATACCTACTTCAATTGCTTCGTTATCTTTTAAAAGAGTATAGTTAATTTCATTATGTCCTCTTTTTAATAGAGCTCTTTGAGTAAGAGTATTATTCCATAGATTAATAGCACTACTTACTCCATCGTTTATCTGAGAGACTTTCGTTCGCTCATCTCCTCTGCTAGTTGTGTAAGATAGTCTTACTTTGTCAGCTTCAGAGTCAGAAGAGAAAATTAGCTTTGAATAATTTCCTGGCTCGAGAAAGCTTCCGCGACACTGATAGAACATGTTTCTTGTACGACCATGGTCATAGCATCTCACATTAACAGTTCCTCTGATGTCGTTGGCAATAAAGTTATTTCCATCTTCAAACTCTGCTGAAAAAGCAGGTAGCATAAAGAGTGAAAACATAATTAATACTATTGTTTTCATTATGATCTCCTTTAAAAATACAATAGATTTATCTTAAATCTACTTATGATCTAGGAGCAATCAATGAAAGGAAATAATAGATTAATTATTGTGTAGATACTCGCTTGTTCTTAAGTTTGCATACTCAAATATTTGAGCTCTCCACTCTGCAATATCTTTAGTCGATAGCATTTGAATCAACTCACCATTCTCAGGCAAAAAATCATAGATGAGAGTTTCCATTGAGTTTTGAATCGTTTGCATTCCAATGTAGAGATCAATAAAGAAGTCGATATCACCCTTTTGGTAATGTTCAATAAGTTCTGCTACATCTCCATGGTTTTCACATGAGTTGCAACCTTCGCACACGCCTAAGTTTTCTATGAAGCTGACATGATTTTGGGCCTCAGTAGCAATAAGTCTTTCTCTCTCTTCATGTACTTCAGCAAATCGCTTTATGAGGTCATCTGCGCTCTCAGGGTTATCTTTTAAGCACTTTACAAGTTCCTCGTAGAATGTAGCATATAAAGAAATGTATATAGAATCCTCAATCAAGAAAAAGAATAACTCTTCAGCGCTCTTTGTCGTCTCTTTGAGCTCGTTAAAAGAATTAAGAGCAAGATCATATGGTGCAGCTTGGGAGTTTTCGAGTTCATAGAAAATCTTAGAAAGTGGTTTTGATTCATTTTCTTTTGTTCTATTAAAGAATTTTTCCATCATGACGTTCTCCTTGTGCACTTACATTATAACAAATTTATTTGTGCTATTTATCTTATCGTGAAATAATTGCTTTTTATGAGAAAGACCGAGTTTATTACTTTAAAGAGGCAATATGTGTTTGATTTGTGAAAGAATAGAAGATCTAAAGAATGGAGACAGCCCATTTCTAGTTAAAGAGTTCAAGCATTCATATTTAGTTGTTGGTGATCATCAATTCTTTCAGGGTTACTGTCAATTGATCATGAAAGAACATATTGAAGACCTCACCGATCTTGATCCTATTGTCCAAGGAGAGTTTTTTAAGGAAGTTACTCGATCAGCAAAAGTCATTAAACGACTTTTTAAAGCTGATAGGATAAATTACTCATGCCTAGGCAATGTTGTTCAACATGTACATTTTCACATCTTTCCAAGATACAAAGATGAGCTAGCAAAGAATAGTAAGAAAGATCCCTGGGTGCATAGTGATCAATTTAATTCTTTTGAGACTACTGATGCTGTCGCCCTTGATATCGTTGAGAGCTTAAGACCACTCTTAAGTTAGTTGACTAAGGACAAGGATTGGTAATTTCTCTATGAACTTCTTCAATCTTTTCAAGAACTGACTCATTCAACTCAAGGTTAATGGATTCAATGTTCTCTTTGAGTTGATCCATTTTTGTTGCACCTATGATATTACTTGTGACAAAGCTTCTTGAGTTAACAAAAGCTAGGCTCATTTTTGCTAGAGTCATGCCGTGATCATTTGCCACCTCAAGATATCTTTTGACAGCACTCTCGGCTTTTGGGCCAAGGTATCTTGTAAAACGATCAAAGAGCTCTAGTCTCGAGCCTTCTGGCTTTTTACCGCCAAGATATTTTCCAGAAAGTACACCAAATGCTAAAGGAGAGTAGGCGAGAAGGCCTGCTTTTTCTCGGATTGAAACTTCCGCCATTCCGATTTCATATGTTCTATTAAGAAGGTTGTATGGGTT
>DDIK01000025.1:10315-10828 GCA_002338505.1 Bacteriovorax sp. UBA1852 | reverse complement strand
CAATCAAGCTGCTCAAAAAAGCTCTCTATTATATTTAATGGCTCAATTCTTGAGCTTCAATAGCTTATCTGGTGGAGGCTGAGACCTCTTAAAAACCTCTCTAATCAATGCCCTTGATTTAGCAAAGCTCATAGGTCTTTGAAGTCCGTAATATTTAAAGGCCACTGACATCAGTTAACAAGATGAAATAGCTTTGCTCTAAAAACATATTGTTAATTTTGAGTATAATATTCTAGTTAACTTAAAACTACAGACTTAACTTGCTTAAGAGAAGAAACAACTAGGTCAAATGCTGGACGCGCTGCCAGCGGCTGACTTTCCCATTGTTATTAAAAAGATAAAAACTTCATTTTTTTTCTTTTTAGTTGGTTATAATTATTTTTTAATCTTAAGAATTATATCGATCTCGACTGGAATATTAAAAGGTAATGAGTGTACTCCAATAGCAACTCGAGAGTGCTTTCCGACTTCATCACCAAAAACCTCTACAATTAAATCTGAAGCTCCATTAAT
>DDIK01000025.1:8541-10110 GCA_002338505.1 Bacteriovorax sp. UBA1852 | reverse complement strand
CAATTAAATCTGAAGCTCCATTAATAACATATGGGTGCTCAGTAAAACCATCGATAGCATTAACCATTCCATTTATTTTTACAAATTTATCTATTCGACTAAGGTCTCCTAACTCATGTTTAAGAACACTAATTAAGTTTATTGCCGTTATTCTTGCAGCACTCTTTCCTTCATCTTTAGAAAGTTCTTGTCCTACTTTTCCTTGAATTATTGTTCCATCATGAAGCTCGGGTCCCTTTCCTGATAGAAAAACTAACTCACCGACTTTTACCAAGTTCACATAATTTGCAATGGGGGTTCTTGGAGTTTTCAACTCAATATTCAAGTCTCTTAGCTTTTGCTCAGGGGTTTGCGCAAAGCAAAACGAAATACAAGATATTGTCATAAAGGTAATTGCTAATAATATTTTTTTCATAGTTCCTCCTGTTTATACTTGTATAGCAAATCCAAAAGATATATAAAAATTCAATGTTTTAATATCTGACATTAAAATAATAGATGGGCAAACAATGAATCTAAACTCAATTAACGATCATCTTGAAAAACTGAATTCTTTTAGAATTATTGCTAATGTAGGCTCTATATCCGGAGCTGCAAAGTCATTAAATACAAGTCAATCAACATTATCTCATAATATTTTGGCGCTAGAAGATGCTTTAGATGTTAAACTGTTAGATCGAAAACCTAGAGGTGTCTCATTAACTAAAAAAGGAAAAATTTTATTCGAATTCTCCAATAGACTTTACTTGGATATTAAAACTGTAGAATCAAAAATGAAGTCGACTGATAGCAAAAGAGCTGCACATATTAAAATAGCGACACATGAAACACTGGCAATTCACGTTTGGCCAAGCTTTTTAAGTCACTTCAAGAAAAAATATCCTGAAATTCACATTTCATTATTTAGCGGTCGCATAGATCAAATTATGGACGGCGTAAGAGAAAAGAATTACAACTTTGCTCTCACTGTTGAGCCCTATAAGTCGCCCGACATTGAAAAAGTCAAAATTTATAGCGGAGATTTTGGACTTTACGTTACCAATGATCCTACTAATTTCAAGCTCCTTGAAATAAATAGAAAACGAGTCACAAGTAATGACCTTAAATCGATACCAATTATTACTGATAACCATGCTCACATAAGAGAAGGATACCCAATCCCGAAGTTCTTAGCTGAACATGGTTTAAATTCGACTCTCACCTATGAAGTAAATAGTTTTGAAACAGCAATCCGCCTGGCCTCCAAAGGGCTTGGTATAGCAGTAGTTCCAACAAGAAATGCTAAAGAAGCAGTAGCTCAAAAAGTTATTCGAAAGCTAAAAGTTAGTAATATAAATGAAAAGAAGTTTGGAGCCTACGGCATCTATGCTTCTTACAAAAAAAGTGACGCAAACAATGAAGTAATTAAACTACTTAGTATGGAATTAAATCTATTCTTCAAAATGCAAAAATGACATTCTTCTCAAAATAAATTTGTATCTCATCTGATAGGTGCTCTAGAGAATTTAACAGAATTAAAATTACGAATAGACACCGACACGATCTCTTTTCCAATTTCAGTTGCAAACG
>DDIK01000025.1:0-8331 GCA_002338505.1 Bacteriovorax sp. UBA1852 | reverse complement strand
TCTTTTCCAATTTCAGTTGCAAACGATACTTGGTATCATGTGATCACAACTCACAATAGTTCAACAGATACGATTAATCTCGATGTTAATAATAGCGCTCCTGCATCATAGGATTTTAACGGTGGACCAACAGCGGAGATGTGACTCATTTTACGGGTCGTATAGATGCTCTTGGGTTTTGGAAGAAAGTTCTTACTACTTATGAAAGAGAAGTTCTTTATAATACTGGCTCAGGGCTTGAGCCAGCTTTTTGAAGATAGTTAGTTAGAAGAATTCTCGTTTCTATCTCACTACAGTTATCATTTATCGATATCGACCACTGCCTTGTCTATTCTTCAATTCTATCGTAGTAACATTCGCTTTGAATGCCATCTTGATCTGAATACTCAAAAAAGAGGTCTGTTCCAACTGGGCCGACAAATCCTTCTCCGTCAAGAAGTGCTATATAATGTGAGCCCTGATATTTTCCACTTCTGTTAAAGAAAGTCTTCTTATATCTCTTTCTAGTAAATGTATTATTGAATTTTGAACTAATAACAAATCTCTTCTTGTCTATTACTTGTTTACCAAGGGTGAAATCCACATCATTAGCTAGAATTCCTACACCATCATTATTAACTATAATAAGGCTTTCTTCGCACTCAATTTTACTATTTCTATTAGTCTTTAAAAGGCTGAACTCGCCAGTAAAGTCATCTAGTGTTTCCGCAGATGATGAGATTGATGCAATAGTAAGAGCTAATATTAAAAGACTTTTCATAAATTCCTCCAAAAGATAAAAAATTAGTAGCATTAAACATCATTTACTGTGAATAGATTTGTAAAAAATACATCTATGAAAGGAATAAACATACTTTCTCGTCGTATACGAAAGCAAATATCACAATAGAAGTCGTAAATGATAATTCAATACTTGTTTCTCTTAAGAAGAAGATAAGATTCTTGCTAATTCCTGTGAATATTAAAAAAAATTGCTTAATTGAATTTTAAGCTGAATGCTCACCAATAAGACTCAAAAAAGTATCAGCATACTTTTCACACTTACTCTTACCTATTCCGTAAACATCAAGAAACTCATCATGACTCTTAGGTTTCTTAACACTTAGGTCCTTGAGAGTTTTATCTGAGAAAATGACAAAGGGAGGAACGCCTTTATCTTTTGCCATCAGGAAAGGGCCTGTTCTCGCAGGCCCTTTATTATATAATTTATTTTGTCTTTTCAACTAGTCGTCGGTAAATTTCTAGTTTTAGAATAAGTCTCTAGAAAATATTATAAAAAAACTACGACATGAAAGACATTATCCATGCAAAAAGTTAACGACATTTAGCCAAGACCTTTTCACCCTCAACCCAAGTTGGAGCCTCAATATTTTCAGCTAACGTATCAGCCTTTGTCCATGTCATCGGAGTGCCGCATTTCATAACATTTAAATCTTCTACAACATGATATAAGTGCTTTAAAAAATTTCTTCCAGTCGTGGTATTAGATACAGACTTGTAAAAACCTTTTTCTTTAGGATGATCATAAATATTTAAATTTGTATTCTCTAAAAGCTCTGATCCACTTGAACAGATTGCTTCAAACGGAGTTTTTGCGGTTTTCAGGTAATCCACGTCACTTTTTCTTTGTGTAACCATCCATACCTGGCCACTATGACTAGGCTCTCCATGTAAATTAGTAATATCTACACCCTTTCTTTCAACTGAGTCTGCAAGTGAATGTCCAAGCATATAAGCCTTATTCAAAAAACTCATAGGATGAGCAGATACTAAATAGGTTTTCTTTCCTTTTTTGAGGTGACCGACTTCTTCCCCATCATACGAATCTATTGTAAGTACCGTTTCAGCTCCATGTAATCTATGTACAAACGAAGCATCATTCTTTCCATTATCAAAGCAGAACCCTGATTTAGATTCAGCATATGATGACATTGCACCAAATAACATTAAACCTACTATTAATTTATTCATAATATTCTCCGATATTGTCCCTAGACTGTAGCGAAAATCATCACCCTAAGCTTGAAACGTTGTTTATATTAAGTAAATAAGTTCTAAATCAATTTAAAATTTTTAGATAGAAGAGTTGTAAATTTGACTCATTAAAAATGAAAGCGTCTAAAACTTATACGATCTAGGCTGAATGCTCGCCAATAAGACTCAAAAAAGTATCAGCATACTTTTCACACTTACTCTTACCTATTCCGTAAACATCGAGAAACTCATCATGACTCTTAGGTTTCTTAACACTTAGGTCCTTAAGAGTTTTATCTGAGAAAATGACAAAGGGAGGAACACCCTTATCTTTTGCCATCGCGTAGCGTTTTTCCTTTAGGACACTGAAGAGTTCAGTGTCGTAATCTTCATCACTCACCTGAATTGAGACAGACTTCTTTTTCTTTGTTTGTCCTAATTTCTTTGTGATTGAAAATGTACTCTCCCCTTTGAGGATCTCTCTAGCTTTTGCAGTTAATCCCAATGTTCGGTACTCAGGGTTTGAATAGTTGATATAGTCATTTAAGAGAAGGCCTCGAATGATAACATTCCAATCTTGCTTGCTAAGATCTTTACCTAGGCCATAAACTGATAGCCTATGATGACCAAATTTTTCAAGCTTTTGATTCTTACTACCAAGCAAGACATCAATAATATGATTGGCTCCAAATCTTGAATTTAAATGATAAATTGCACTAAGCGCTTTTTGCGCGTAGACAGTCACGTCAAAGCTCTTTACCTCTTGGTTACAGATATCACAATGGCCACATTGATCACCCGCCTCTTCTCCAAAGTAATTGAGAACATACTTATTTCGACAAATATTCATTTCACAAAGCTCTAGCATAGAGTGAAGTTTTTCAAGTGAGATCTTCTTATAATTTTCATTCATCTCAGAGCGATCGATAAAGCCCTTCGAAACAATGAAGTCATCCATTCCATAGAACATATAGGCGAAACTCGGTTCACCATCTCTTCCAGCACGACCTGTTTCTTGATAATAACTTTCTATATTCTTTGGCAGTCCATTATGACAAACAAACCTGACATTAGGCTTATCAATCCCCATACCAAAGGCAATCGTTGCAACGACGATGATATTATCTTTTCTCTCAAAGCGAGATTGTGCTTTATTTCGCGCCTCTGGAGTGAGACCTGCATGATAGGCTATAACAGTATGGCCTTTCTTTTTAAGACTTTTTGAAAGCTCGTCAACCTTCTTGCGTGTCTGACAATAAATGATACCACATTCATTCTTATGAAGCGCAAGCACTTGATCGATTTGTTTTTGAACACTATTCTTTGCTTCAATTTTATAAGTAATATTCTTTCTTTCAAAACTTGAGATAAAAACTTTTGGAGATGAAAGTTTCAGAGATTTTACAATATCTTCTCTCACACGAAAATCTGCAGTTGCAGTGAGAGCAATAATAGGAAGGTCTGGATATGACTTCTTAATCTGACCTAAGAGCAAGTAATCATCTCTAAAGTCATGACCCCAATTTGAAACACAGTGGGCCTCATCAATAGCAAAGAAGCTAAGATCGATATCATCAATAAGGTTTCTAACCCTACCGCCTTGAAAGCCCTCAGGAGTAATATAGAGAAGATCAAGTTCTCCAGCAAGTGCCGCTTCTTCAATTTCTCGGTATTCATTATAGTCTAAGCTCGAATTGATAAATTCAGCTTTTACGCCATTTTGTTTTAAGGCATTAACTTGATTGCTCATTAATGAAATAAGCGGAGACACAACAATTGCAGTACCTTCTAAGTAGAGCGCTGGAATCTGGAAACACAATGACTTCCCAGCTCCTGTTGGCATGAGAACAAAAGTATCTAAGCCTTCAATGACTGAAGATATAATCTCTTCTTGTTCCCCTCTGAAAGTCTTATAACCGAAGGTTTCGTGAAGTAGTGATTGAATCTCATTTTTGATTTGTGTTTTATTTTTAGATACCAATTTTATTCCTTTTAATCAGTCTAAAATGGAAAATCTCTCATGACTAGCTTGAAGCTAAGGCTAGCGCATATTAGTTCGATAACGAATAATAAGAGAGGTTTTAACACCTAGATTACCTTTACGATAATCAATGAACTTCTTTCGCATGAGACTCTTAAGAGCATATGAGAAATCGAGATCAGAGAGTTTATATTCAGGGTACTGGGCCCAGAGATTTGTTAATTCATCTTTTAATTTAGACTCTCTCATTCTAAATTTTCCAAGATCTCTTAGATGAAAGAGAATGAAGCATTCTTCATCGTCAAGATCCACTGCCAATTCAGTGCAAATGCATTGAAGCGCATGTACGCCTGCCTTATATTTCTTATCCTTTCCAAATTCATTTATGAATGATGAAAAGCCCTTGAAGAAAGTATCGAGCTTGAAGACGACATTTCGGTGAACAGCATAACTACTTTCACTTGAATCATCACTATAGTGAAGACATTTTCCAAGAAATTCGCTAAATAGCTGTTTCTTAGAAAACTCAATATTTTCCATTACATTTTCAATTGTTTCTTGCATGAGGCGCAATTTAGCACAAAATTACCGCAAAGCAAAATATTCGCAAAGATATGTTTTTATGCTATGTTCTTGAAATGAGTATACTACTAACACTAAGAAATCTAAATTTACACTTTGGCCAAAAGGTCATTTTTAATGACGCTGAATTATCTATAGAAAAAGGTGATCGGATCGGTCTTATCGGCTTAAATGGTCAGGGAAAGAGTACGCTTTTCAATATCCTTATGGGGACATTAAAGCCAGATACATCAACTCCCCCATTCATCTATGATAAGAGTAATGATCATTTTGATATCTTTCTAGTGCCTCAAGAATTAAATATAAAAGACTATGAGCACCTAGGGATTGAGAATTACTATCTTTCATTCTATCCAAAGATGTATGAGGTTTACTCTAAGCTAGAACAAGACTTTGGTAACCAAGAGTTATTAGATGAATTTGAGCACCTTGGTGGTTGGGATATTCAAAATAGTTATCTTAATTATCTAAAAGGTTTTGATATTGATGATCTCTCTAAGAACCTAAACGACCTCAGTGGTGGTGAAAAGAGAAAGATTGCACTTAGTATTGGACTTAGTACCAAGGCTGAACTTGTTCTTTGGGATGAGCCCACGAACCATTTAGATATCGAAACGATTGAGAGATTTGAAGACGAGCTTCTTAGTAGTAAGAAGACTTATATGATCATTAGTCACGATCGTTACTTATTAAATACGACGACAGATAAAATATGTCACATTGAGCGTGGTAAAATAACGAGTTTTAAAGGTACTTATCTGGACTACCTTGTTTACCTAGAAGAAAGAGAAGCTGAGCTTCGAAAAAATCTTGATAAGCTAGAAAATAAACACAGAAGAGAGCTTGCTTGGATGCGCCAAGGGGTTAAGGCCCGTCGTACTCGATCTAAAAAGAGAGTTGAAGGGTATCAAAATATTAAAGAAGGTATTCAAGACCTTAAATCTCGATCACGTAAGGTTGTTGACCTAGGACTTCTTCATAGTGGAAGAAAGTCTAAAATTCTTGTTCAGATTGAAAATGGTGAATTCTCATATCCGGGCAGATCAATTTTTGAAAATATAAACCTCATGGTTGCCAAGAAAGACAAGATTGCACTTATTGGTTCAAATGGTGCTGGTAAATCAACTCTTATCAAAATCTTTAGTGAACACTTAAAGCTCACATCAGGTCATCAAAAGAACGCTGAAGACCTTAAAGTTGTGGTCTTTGATCAAAATAGAGATAGCCTTGATCCAGAGAAAACTCCTCTTGAGGTTGTTGGTGAAGGACAAGACTTTGTATTTCTTGGAGATGGAACAAAGAAGCACGTTGCGAGTTATCTTGCGAAGTTTCTCTTTAATAGTGACCAGGTTTATCGTCCAATTGCAACTCTCTCTGGTGGAGAAAAGAATAGACTTCAGCTTGCAATGTTTATGAAGCAAGCGGCAGATCTATGGGTCTTTGATGAGCCGACAAACGACCTTGATATTGAGACCATAGAGATTCTTGAAAAAGAGCTTAAGAGCTATGCCTCTGCAGTTATTATTATTGGCCATGATAGGGCCTTCCTAGACAATACTTGTAATACGACTTGGCTTGTTCACAATAAGAGTATAGAGGTATTTGAAGGTGGGTATACACAAGTAGCACCTTATCTACATGCCTTAGAAATGGAAAAGAATATTCCCGTTAAAAAAGATAAAAAACAAGCATCCCAGAGCACTAAAGTAGAAAAAGAAGTAAGCAATAAAGATAAAGAGCGTCTTAAGTCTATTGAGTCGGAAATAGAAGAAGCGGAACTAAAACTCGCTGAGGTAGAAGAGCTTCTTTTGAAATTTGACTACTCTACAATGGATGATGAAAAGAACGAACTTATTGCTAAGCTTACGCAGAAGAAAACTTCTTTTGAAGGAAAAGTAAGTTCACTTTATGAGGAATGGGATAGTCTTAATAAATGAGACTTAAAGCCTTTGAAAGATAATCATCACAATAAATATAGATAAGACTGTCAGTCCAACCGCAACAGATCTTAGGCTTGCTACTTTATTTTGAAACACACTAATTTCACTCTTTGAAGGCGTCTTCTCATTCACTCTTTGAAGATAGTCTCGGCAGAGATTATGAATTGAGTTCTTATAAGACTTCTCTTTATAGATAACAAATTGAAACAGTAAGATCGCTCCGATCATGAAATATTCGAGAGACTCTACTTCGTAGGGTACAAATAGAAAAATCATATAAAGAGGAAGAACAAAGATAAGATGTAACCTTATCAAAAAAGACATCTGGAAACGTAGAAATATTGAAAAATCAGACATTATTATTTCCTATTCAATTAAAGAGATCTGGTTAATTTCGACGATATACTTAGATTGAGTGTCATCTCCATCACTACTTATCCAGAGCGCTAGGATCTTTTTGGAGCGATCAAGATCAACAGTAACACTAACTTCATCACTTTCTGAAAGATCACCAACAAAGTTTTCGACTAAGAGATCCGACAATGGATGAACTCGACTCTTGGAAGCAAGTCTCTTATCAACATATGTATTGAAGAAATTAATCTGACTAACTCCTGTCCCTTTTGGAGCGAGTTCAAATAATGTTGTAATCCACTTGGCAGCAACAGCTCTTTGAAAGAAGTTAAGAGTTCTATCACCTTCATAGACAACACCTACTCTTAGTGAGAAGTCATCATGGCCTTTATCACCTTGAGGACCTGAAGTTTTCACCTTGCTATTAAACCTTGCACTAAAAGTCATTTTTGAATATTTCCCAGATGACTCTAAAGGATAAATAAGGGGACTGGCTGAAGAGTCAACTTTGATGTCTAGACTCGTATCATTAAAAACGAACTCGTTTGGCTTGATACTTGAATAAGAAAGTATTTTAAAATTAGATTCTTTAAAAATAACATCTTCTGCGAAGGCGCAAGTTGCTAGTAAAGAGTAAACTGTTAAGATTAAGAGAGAATTATTTTTCATAAAGTATCCGGATATATTATTTTAAATATATCCTAACACTATTTCTTTTCTTTTTATACTTGATCTTTGTTTTATTAATTTTCCTAGATAGGTTTTTGAGTTTATAGTCTTTCATGAGATCATCAAACTCCTCAGTGCACCCATATAACGTTGTATTTACCGTAGAAAAGGTGTGATCTCGACTGATTGAACCAAAGCTCATTCTATTGTGTAAGATGATAGTCGGAAGATGTGATAACTTCTCATCAATTTTATAATCTAAGTCTTCAACTTTTGTTCTTATTTTTTCAAACATTCTCGTCGGAATCAAGTTCCCATAACCAAAGATTTGTCTTTCATGATTATAGTTTGATACTGATGATGAGGAGGAGTTATTTACTGAACTAAAAAACATTGAAGATCCAGAAGAGAATGGAATGTTATTCATTTCTACTATGTCTTGCATCGTACCCGAGTAAGATTCAGCGGCTATAGTTGTTTGCCCAATGCAGACAAATGAAATCATATCAAATTGTAATGAAGCGTCTTCAGCTCTTGAAATATCAAAGTATGACTTAACATTTCCATCGACATTTTTAAAAGACACTTGGGGTGTGAAGACTTCTAACTCTCCCGTAAATTGACCTCTCTTATTCTTTGCAACTATCTCAAGACCAGACTTCTGCTTAAAGCATCCTGCTTTATTATCATAGGAAAATGGAATATTTACATCTGTATACATCTCGTCAACAAGATCATAGTCGACTCTTTTCTCACTGAGCTTAAAGCTACCAGTGAAGCTTCGACTATTCATAATAATTAAAGCGTCCGTACGACAAGCGAACGAAGCTG
>DDIK01000136.1 GCA_002338505.1 Bacteriovorax sp. UBA1852 | reverse complement strand
GGGAAAATCTCCTGATAAATACGGATACGCTGTATTTGGAAAAGTTGTAAAAGGAATGAGTATTATTAATCAAATTAAAAAAACTCAAACTAAAGTCAATGGACCTATGAGAAACTTACCTGTTAAGAATGTCGTCATTGAAAAAGTCTCTGTTGTTAAATAAATAAATAATACCAGTTAGTTATACATGTCTCGTTCTTGAGTGCAACACTCGGGGATAAGACATGTTTTCCCCTGTATAAGTACTTCATTTGTTTTGTCATATAATATTTATATGGCCCAGACTTCAAAGAAAAAGCCACATTCAAAACCATCAGAGAAAAAGTATAAGAACTTTTTAAAACTTAATGGCGAACATCCATTAAAGGACTCTTGTCCAGATTCTTATATTCTTTACAAGACTCGTAAGCGTACCGGTGGGGAAGTGAAGTTCTTTAACTTTGATCTTGCTAAAGAGATGGGTCTTATCGATTCAAATCATCCATATGAGATGTCCAAGAGTTTAGAGAAAATTATCCATGACACTTTCTCATTCTTGATTATTAATGAATACGACCTAGAAAATGATATCAAATTCTCTGCAAAGGAATTGAGAGAAGGCGAGTATATGGCAACAAGGTACCTGCAGTTGCAACATCCCAATAAGCAAGGAAAGACATCGGGAGATGGTCGAAGTGTTTGGTTGGGACAAATAAAGAAGAAATCAAAGACGTGGGATGTATCAAGTGCGGGTGTTGGCGCGACTTCTCTAAGTCCAGCGACTCATATTTATGAAAAGAATTTTCAGTCAGGGGACCCAAGTATTTCTTATGGTTGTGGGTATGCTGAAATTGATGAAGGCTTTGAAACACTTTTCTTTAGTGAAGTTTTAAAGAAGAATAATTATTCCACAGAACAGATTCTAGCAATTATTGACTTTGGTAATGGCATTAGTATTAATGTCAGGGCCCATGAAAACCTCATACGTCCTTCTCACTTATTTTGTTGGTACAAACAAAGAGATCATCAAGCACTCAAGGCAATAGTTGATTACTATATTGATTCTCAAATAAGTCGAGGATATTGGCAGGATTGCCCTAAGAACAAGAAAAAGTATGACTACTTTTTAGATAGAGAGCTTGAAGTCTTTGCAAATCTCTCAGCTGATTTTGAAGATGACTATATCTTTTGTTGGCTTGACTGGGATGGTGATAATATTCTTATGGACGGCGGTATTATCGACTATGGATCAATTCGCCAATTTGGGCTCTTTCACCATGAATACCGATTTGATGATGTTGATCAATATTCGACAAATATTAAAGAACAAAAGAATAAAGCAAAGCTCATTGTTAATACATTCGCAGGTATTAGAAATTTCTTAAAAGATGAAAACTCCAAAGATCTGACTAAGAAAGATAAAAAAGAAATTTCAAATAAGTTTGATCTTCTTTTTAATATGAGACGACAATCTAACGCCCTAAAGAGGATAGGCTTTAAGCAGACTCAGATTGAGTTTCTTTTAAAGCACTGTCAAAAAGATATTACAGAGTATCTCAAATCATTTTCATATTTTGAAAGAGCAAAGTCTAGTGTCGGACTTGTTCAGGTGAGTGACGGAATAACGTGTGATGCAATATTTTGCATGAGAGATATTTTAAGAGTACTTCCTCAGGTAAGTCTTCACCGCGGAGAAGCCTTAAAGCATGCTGAATTTATTGAGATTATTAGATCAAATTACGCAAGCGATGAAGACGTCGCACTAACGCCATATAAGAGAAAAAAGATTAACCACTTTCTTAAGTATTACTTCAAGCTTGTTGAAGAAGTTGCTAAGGAATTTAATCTGACTAAAGAGAATCTTCTCTTGGAGATTACGATGCGCTCCTCTGTTATTAATCGCTATGATAGAGTAACGGGAGATAGCATTACTCATATTGTACAAAAGGTTTTGCATGCAGATAAGAAATTATCACCTGAAAAAATTTCAACTCTTGTGAGACAATTTAGTGAATCTCAAAACTTAAGTGTTGATGACAAGAAGAAGTCTTCTTTTAGATATCATGAGAGCTCAAAGATGATGAAGAGCTTTTTAAAAATAGTTAGAAATCACAGAGACGGAATTTAGGGAGCGTGAATGTATCTGTGTCTATATAGTGGTGGAGATGAGATCGACAATATTGATATTGATAAGAAAGTGCTCTCTCTCGTTAAGAAAAAAGATCCTTCCGTTACATATATTCCTTCATGCTCTTACGCCTCTGAGCACTACTTCAAAGACTTTGTAGATCACTATAAGAAAATTGGCATCACTCGCTTTATCCACTTTGCGGTAGATGTCCCTCAGCCTGAATTCATGATTGAAGAAGCGTTTAAGAGTGACATTATTCACCTCTCTGGTGGAAATACTTATTACTTTCTCAAGTATTTAAGAAAGGGACAGTATTTAAAAAAACTTAAGGCCTTTGTTAAGAGAGGGGGCATCTTAACTGGTTTAAGTGCAGGCTCAATTATCATGACCCCAACAATTGATACTGCCGGATTTCCTGACTTTGATAAAGATGATAACGAAGAGAATGTAACAAACTTTAAAGCAATGGGACTTGTTAACTTTGAATTCTTTCCACACTATAAGAACTCAAAGAGATACGATGATGAGCTTTTAAAACACTCAAAAAAAATATCATCGCCTTTGTATGCGTGTACTGATGGCAGTGGGATTATAGTCGAAAAAAAGGCGCTAACCTTCTACGGTAAATGCTTTATGTTCTATCAAGGAAAAAAAGTTAAACTCGATACTACTTCTCGCCTTGGTCTGTAACTTCACTTGGTCTTGTGATAATAAATGTACTTACAGAAATTCCAATTAAAGAAACAATGATTTTTATGACAAGCTTCACTTTTACAAAAATTAGAGTATAGCCAAAGAGTATAACTATTAAAAATATAGAAATTCTCTTTGCTTTCTTTCTAATGATTCCATACTTACGCCAGTCAAGAATAATTGGTCCAAATAGTCTATGATTAATAAGCCAATTATGAAGTGTCTCAGAAGAATGAGAAAAGAAATAAGCTGAGAGTAAGAGAAATGGTGTCGTCGGTAAAAGGGGGAGAAAGATACCAATAAAACCAAGCAGAGTCGTTAAGATTCCTAAAATAAGAAAGAGAATGCGCTTAGTTCCTGTTAACATATGTCTACTTTTTAAATGTCTTTATAGGCGACTTTTTCTTCTTTGCCTTTAGACAAAATCGCATTGGCGCCGGATAACCTTCAACTGTTTGAGTATGATCATCTTTCTTTAAAAAGTCATTAAGAGATTGATGTGGTGGAGGGCACCACTTGGTAAGTCTTTGTTCCTCAAAGCTTGTTGTGGTTGCGGAGATAACTTCGATATCGGTAAAGCCGGTACGTTTAAGCCAATTTACAAGACAGCTTAGAGTTGGGAGAAACCAAACATTTCTCATTTTAGAATACTTGTCTTCAGGAAATAGGCACGTACTTTCTTCACCAGGGATACCAATTGTCTCAATGATGGCCGTCCCCTCTGAGGTGAGTGCCTCTCTTATATCAATCAGCTGCTCAAGGGGATGTCTGTGATGGTAGAGAATTCCCATAGAGAAAACCACATCAAATAGTGATCTAAATGAACTAACATCGGCGACACCAAGTAATTCAAAATGAAGCCTTTCATCTCCGATAAGATGATTAATAAGTTCAAATTGAGCTTGGCAGTGAATGACAGGGTCTATTCCTAGAACAAACTCTGGATCAAGCTTTAGCATTTCAAACATGTAAAAGCCATTGTTGGCCCCAATATCGAGAATCTTCTTGTCTTTAAGATTTGGAAGATAGTCTTTCAGTCGCTGCCATTTCATATCACTTCGCCACTCGGCATCGATTTCAAGTGTTGATAAGGTGAATGGACCTTTTCGCCAGGGGATAAGTTCTCTTGCAACTTCTTCGACTTCAGCAATGGAATCACTATCTTTTAAAGAAAGTGTTTTAATACGCTCAAATATTTTAGAGTAGTGCTGAGTATTCTTTGCTGATTTCCAACCATCTTTACTTTCAAGGGTCTTTTTAATTTCTTCTAGATTGACGTGAGGTTGATATTTTTCAAGATAGCGCACATTTTATCCTAGTGATAATAAAAGTCTTTTACCCCTAAATAGAGGCAGAAGTTATACCATCTAAATATCATTTCACTCTCTTTAAAGCCAGAATCTTTAAGCATTTTAAGTTGTTGAGAGGGAGTGAGTGGCTTAAGAACATTTTCTAAGGCCTCTCGCTTATTTGATATCTCCATTTCACTATAGCCATTTCTTCTCTTGAAGTCATAGTAGAGGTCAATGATAAGATCATCGATCGAGGATTGATCACAGTTTATTTTTTCAGCTAGTATAAAGAGGCCACCAGGTAGTAGAGAATCATAAACTTTCTTAAGAAGAATCTCTCTTTGTTCAAGTGGAAGAAATTGGAGAGTATAATTCATAATGATCATGCCAGAAGGCTCCAGCTTAATTTCATGGAGATCTTGAAGAGAGAATTTGACCTCATTGATAAGACCATGGGATTTAAGCTTCTGCCTAGCTCTCTCTAGCATTGGAGCGGAGTTATCAATACCTTCCATTTCTGGAATTTCTTCATTTTTTCCACGAAAGTGGCTTGCTGCAAGAAGCAGAGTTGTTCCTGTTGAGCAACCTAAGTCATAGATTTTTCCACCTTTATAGGCTCTACGTATCAAATCTAGGATGATTTTATGGACTTCATGATAGTTTGGGATTGAGCGTGAGACCATATCGTCAAATACACTAGCTACATTCTCGTTGAATTTGAAGTCTTCTATCTTTTGAATGTGAGTTTTGAATATTTCGTCTCTTTGCATCATCTATCTATATGTCTCGCCGAATTAGATGTCTAGATTGATGTAAATATTAGTCGATTGGGTGTGCGGTGCGTCTTGCTCGTCAAATCTACAAATATTTCCCTTTGAAAGTTAAGGAAAAAAAGGTGACAATTAATTTAATTCACTTCTTGCAGGATATGTTAAATGAATTCAGTTGCAAATTATTCTCGTTCCATCAATGAGACTCACCGAATATGCACTCATGATATTTCGGGGCATCTTCATTTATTAAGATTTTGCATGGATGAAATTAATGAAAATAAAGGTGAGGCCTCTAAAGAACTTCTTAGTCGCTTGGATGAAGGCTTAGAAAAACTTGAAGATCTCAATAAATTACTAAAAATCTGTACACGATACTTTGATCCAAACGGAAAGCTTAACTCTGAGTCTATTGCTGAAAAAGCTTTTGGGTTAGTGAAGCTCTATCACCATAAATTTCTAGGTAATATTTCTTACGAAGTTTCTGGAGTAGAGTATTTTGAACTTGAAAAAGGTACAACGGTTATCGAGGCCATCTTTGGTGTCTCATCAACTCTTTGTCATTTTGCAGCTATCCAAAACTTAGGAGACGTGAATATAAAAGTGACCTTTAAAGATCAAGAAGTTCTCTTAAGTACAGCTATTGCAAATATTGAAAATCAAGAAATTAATGAGTTACTAAAGAATGGTAACGAAAATGATAAAACACTAAGACGGGCATACGCGCATGAGCTAGTAGAGCAATGCGGTGGTGAGATTATCTATGAATCAGATCCGTCACAAACTTCAGTGAGGATAAGAATATGAGTTTAGCAGTTAATAAAGAAATTTGGATTCTTGAAGATGATAAAGGCTGCCAATTTGTTTACGAGCAGACATTAGATCATCGCTATAAAACGAGATACTTTACAAAGATTGCCGACTTTCAAGAAGCTCTTTCTTCGACAGAGCATAATCCAGCACTTATTATTGCTGACCTTATGCTTGATGATGGTAACTTTATGACTTATCTCAATGACTCTAAAGATAATCGCTTAGTTGTCACTCCTTTTATTATTGTTTCTTCTATTGATGATATTGATGCCTTGAGATTTTGTTTTATGGAAGGGGCGCTAGATTATTTAACAAAGCCTTTTAAAAAGAATGAGCTGATTGTTAAAATTGAAAATATTCTGAGTGGATCAGCAAAGCAGACAAATTCTGTTCAATCACATAAGACAATGAATCTTGATGGTCATGAGATTGAGAGCTTAACAAGTAAACAAAAACAATTACTGAGTCTCTTTTTGAGCTCTCCAGGACGCGTAGTGTCCAGAGACGATATACTTGAGCAGGTTTGGGGTGATACTTCAGTCCACCCAAAAACTGTCGATGTTCACCTTTATAACCTGAGGCGAAAACTAAATGAATTCGGTTACATAATTCGCTCAGAAGGTGGGGGACGTTGGTCTCTTATCTCTGATAAAATTTCAGCCTAGAATTAGCAAAGTACAGTGCACCCGCACTTAACTTTAACGCCACTATTTGCTATAATTGCCTAAATTTACAATAAGTCACTTAAGGAGAATCTATGTCAGAGACTAAAAAGACTCTTGAAGTCAATGGGAAGAAATACTCGTACTTCTCATTAAATGAAGCGAAGTCAAAAGGCTTATCAAATATTGATAAACTTCCAAGATCACTCAAGGTTTTACTTGAAAACCTTCTCAGAAATGAAAATGGTACAAGTGTAACTTGGGGCGATGCTAAAGCAATAAATGACTGGGCACAAACAGGTAAGTCATCACACGAAATTGCTTATAATCCAGCTCGTGTTGTTCTCCAGGATTTTACTGGTGTTCCAGCTGTTGTTGATTTAGCGGCCATGAGAGATGCTATGGTTGAACTTGGTGGAGATCCAGAACTCATTAATCCACTGGTTCCAGTTGATCTTGTTATTGATCACTCTGTTCAGGTTGAGCACTATGGTAATAAAGAAGCATTTGAAAAGAATGTTGAAATTGAATATGAAAGAAATGCTGAAAGATATAACTTTCTAAAGTGGGGGCAACAGGCCTTCAAAAACTTTAGAGCCGTGCCTCCAGGTACAGGTATTATTCACCAAGTGAATCTTGAATATCTTGCAGACGTTGTTTGGACAAGAACTGATGGAGATGAAACTTTTGCATACCCTGATACTTGTGTTGGAACAGATTCACATACAACGATGATTAACGGACTTTCAGTTTTAGGCTGGGGTGTTGGTGGTATTGAAGCAGAAGCTGCGATGCTTGGACAGCCGGTAACAATGCTTATTCCAGAAGTTGTTGGTTTTAGACTAACAGGTGAGATGAAAGAAGGTGTGACGGCAACTGACCTTGTGTTAAATGTTGTTGAATCACTTAGAGCTCATGGTTGTGTTGGAAAGTTTGTTGAATTCTTTGGACCTGGTCTTAAGAAGTTATCTCTTGCTGATAGAGCTACACTCGCTAATATGGCACCTGAATATGGTGCAACTTGTGGTTTCTTTCCAATTGATGAAAAGACGACAGAATATATGAAACTTTCAGGAAGAGATGAGCAAACAATTGCGCTTGTTGAAAGTTATGCAAAGGAGCAGGGGCTTTGGCTTAATGACAGTGATGCTGATCCAGTTTTCACTTCAGTTGTTGAACTTGATATGAATAATGTTGAGCCATGTATTTCTGGACCAAAGAGACCACAAGATAAGATTCAACTAAGAGATGCAAAGGGTGCCTTTACTGAAACTCTTGGGAAGACTTTTGGTTACGATGCAGATGCTCTTGCAAAAGAATATGATGTTGAGGGTGAGGATTACAAAATGAAGAATGGTAACGTTGTTGTTGCCGCTATTACTTCATGTACAAATACTTCAAATCCTTCTGTTCTTATGGCCGCAGGTCTTGTTGCCAAGAAGGCATATGAACTTGGATTAAAGACAAAGCCATGGGTAAAGACTTCTCTAGCGCCAGGTTCTAAGGTTGTTACAGACTATCTCGTTGAATCAGGTCTTCAAGAACATCTTGATAATTTAGGTTTTAATCTTGTTGGTTATGGTTGTACGACTTGTATTGGTAATACAGGTCCTCTACGTCCGGCCATTTCAAAGAGTATTCATGATAATGATCTCTGTGCAACTTCTGTTCTTTCAGGAAATAGAAACTTTGAAGGGAGAATTTCTCCGGATGTAAAAGCTAATTATCTGGCTTCACCTCCACTTGTTGTAGCTTATGCAATTGCTGGAACAATGGACTTTGATTTAAATAATGAGCCACTAGGTAAAGATAAAGATGGAAATGATGTATTCCTTAAAGATATCTGGCCTACAAATAAAGAAATTCAAAAAGTTGTGAACGATCATATCTCTGGGGCCATGTACCAAGCAAGATATGCTAACGTTTTTGATGGTGATGAAAAATGGAAGGCCGTAAATGCACCTTCAGGACAAACATATAAGTGGGATGATAAATCAACTTATATTGCACACCCAACTTTCTTTGAAAATATCAAAGATGGTGTGAGAACTGACTTTAAAGTTGATGATGCTTCTATCTTAGCACTTCTTGGTGACTCTGTTACGACAGATCACATCTCTCCTGCAGGTGTTATTAAGAAAGATTCTCCAGCTGGAGAGTGGTTAACTGAAAGGGGAGTTAAGCAATATGACTTCAATTCATATGGTTCAAGAAGAGGTAATCATAACGTTATGATGAGAGGAACTTTTGCTAACATTAGAATAAGAAATGAAATGGCTCCAGGAACTGAAGGTGGATTTACAAAATTATATCCTGAAGGAAAAGTTTTATCTGT
>DDIK01000212.1 GCA_002338505.1 Bacteriovorax sp. UBA1852 | reverse complement strand
TGACTCTAGTCCATTAACCTTTATCTCATAAAGCTCCGCTAATAATTTTCCTAGCTCATTCTTTGGTAATGCATTTTCATAGAGCCAGACTACATAGGGCTCCGGAAGATCAATGAGGGATACACCTCGATACTTCCCATATGGCATTTTAAGGTCTCTTATTTTATAGAGGCTTTCTGGGTTTAGTGAATTCATAATTAACCTAGCTCCTCAATAGCTTCTATAAAGATTTTCCCAAACTTCTTAAGTCTCTTTGGGCCGACCCCATAAATTGTACTAAACTCTTCGAGACTCTTTGGTCGATTCTTTGACATCTCCATGAGAGATTGATCGGGAAATATTTTAAAGCTCTTAGTTCTATTCTTTTTAGCAATCTTTGTTCGAAAGATCTTTAAATTTTCAAAGAGAGTGAGATCACTGCCATCGGTTGTTTTATACTGAGGCGCTGCGGGCCTCTTTTTAACTTTCTTCTTAGTGGGAGTTGTTTTTTTTAGTTGTTTTTTTAGAGCTGCCGGAGATTTTTTGTAATAGTCTTTTCTGATATAGAGGTTCTCTCTTTGCTCAAGTAATTCAATTGCTCTCTTTGTCAGTTTAATTTCAAAGGAGTGATCTGCGGTGAGGGTGATGTAGCCGCCTGCAAATAATTGTCTAAAGACACTATACCAATATGAATGATCGAATTCTTTTCCACTGGAAAAGCAATTTGCATGATGATGGCCATGCTTAGTTGTAAATGCTGATAACTCTCCGTGGAGTATACTTATTAAATAATCAGTGTAAAACTTTTGATTCGTTTCATAGATACATTTTAGAGCGAGGCGCGCATTTTCGCTAACGTCTATTGTGCCTGTTATCTCGTTCAAGCAATTATCACAATTTCCACATGAGCCTGAATGTGAGTCATTGAAATATTTTAAAAGCACCTCACGGCGACACATGACAGTTTCACAAAGTCCAAGCATTGAGTCGAGCTTGTCTTCATTGGACTTTCTTATCATGGCGTCTTTAACACCTTTATTGCCTATCTTTTTAAGCATCACAAGGTCTCTAAGGCCATAGAGCATCCAGGCGCTCGCAGGCAGCCCGTCTCTTCCGGCACGACCAGTTTCCTGGTAATAGGATTCAATGCTCTTAGGAAGGTCCATATGGGCCACAAACCTAACGTTTGACTTATCTATACCCATACCAAATGCTATGGTTGCTACGACGATTGTAGATTCTTCTTTGATGAACTTTTCTTGAACTTTCTCACGGTACTTTTGCGATAGGCCTGCATGGTAGGGCATTGCCTTAAATCCACTCTTAACCAGTTTTGCTGCTACTTCTTCTGTGCTCTTTCTTGAGAGACAATAGACAATCCCTGAGTCATAGACGTGGTGGTCTCTGATATAATTAAGAAGTTTAATATAGTTTTCTTCTTTTTTTCCCTTCTTATTAATCTCATAGCTGATATTAGGCCTATCAAATGAACTTATGAAGGTCTGAGCTCCATGAAGTGATAGCGAGTTTACAATTTCAATTCTGGTGGCGGCCCCTGCTGTTGCCGTTAATGCTAGCCTTGGAATTCGAGGGAATCTCTTCGTGAGTACACCAAGTTTCATATATTCTGGTCTAAAGTCATGGCCCCACTGAGAGACACAATGTGCCTCATCAATAGCAAAGAGTGATATCTCAATTCTCTCAAGAAGGTTTAAAAAGTAATCTGAAAGCATTCTCTCCGGTGAGACGTAGAGAATTTTGATATTTCCATCGATGAGATCTTTTTCGATCTCTCTTTGTTGTTCATGTGAGATAGAGGAATTAAGAAAAGCTGCTTCAATATTTTTTTCTAGTAGAGCATCAACTTGATCTTTCATTAGCGCTATTAAAGGAGAAATGATTATTGCAGTCCCAAACCTTGAAAGGGCAGGGACTTGATAACAAATTGACTTACCACCACCCGTTGGCATGAGAACTAGGGCATTATTGCCCTCAATTATAGTATCAACAATTTCTTGCTGATTATCTCTGAATTGGTCATATCCAAAGACTTTTTGTAGGATGGCTAGAGAGTCTGACATATCTTATTTTATAGTGGGTGGGATAGTGTTATCAAGAGATTTCTTTTTTCTTTTGTCGTTAGTTACATCATTTATAAGTTCAAGTAACTTGTCTGATATGGACATATTATTGTTACTATCTCTTTTATAGTAATCTTTTTTGTCATCTAATGCTTTTTCTAGGATCTCAACTTGCTTATCTTTTGATTCAAGCTTCTCCACTAATTCTTGATTTTGTTGTTTAAAGCTAGAAATAGCATCCTTGAAAGCCTGTTTAACTTGCAAGGAATTGAAATTTTCTGGTTTCTCAACCATTTGTAATAATTTGTTGTCTACTATCTGAGAACTAATTTGGATACCATCCTTATTTTGTATATTAAAAATTGTGGCACCCTTTTTTAACTTCGTTACCTCAAATCCAAACTCGCTTTTTAGATCAACGAATAGTTTCTTGGCAGGTAAATCATTGTCAATTGCGTGACTAACCTTCTTTAGAACCTGGTCAAGTTGTTCATCAACACTCTTGCTATGCTTTATAGCTGAGTTACTTAGTTGACGAATTACTTTAACTATATCCAATGTCTCATCTGTTTCTGCTAGGGCCCTTGCTAAGTCGTCATTTGATAGATGTATTTGGATATTGCGTCTGGAATCTTTAAGCATTTTGATATTGTTGTAAACTTCTTCAGCACTCATATCATGTGTATAACCATAAAGGTCATTTGGCTGTAATAATCCCTCATTAGAGGTGTACCTTACATCGAAAATACTTTGATTACCTCTCTCTCTTTGGATATTAAAACTTGCATGCCTTAATTCATGCATCATGTTTGTATCCAATATGTTCTCAGAATTTGAAATAATTGGATAAAAACCAATATCTAAAAAACCGGACGTATCAAATACACCAAGGTACCCTTTAAGTAAACCATCCAAGGGGTCATATCTTAGCATTTGCGAAAGATCGTACTCTGGATAGAGGCGCTGGTATCGTCTTATAAGTTTGACCATTTTAGAGTTTCCGCTGAAGTTTTTGACATCAAACTCTAATATATGATTACCTTGTTCAGACTTGGTTATATATGCTGGCATCCCACTATCAATATACTTAATAGTCAGACTTTTAAGAAACTCTTCACTTTCTTTTTGTATATCAGGATCATTTCTTACGAGTTGATTTAACAAAGCCAACTTACTTTTCTCGTATTCTTTATGACCAGGAGGGGGACCATGTCTCTTAAGTTGTTTCCTAGCAACCTTTTCATATTTTGATATCTTTTTAAACATCTTTTCCTGGTAACTTGCATAAAGATCGTCGAGCTCTAGGACCTCTTTTGAGAAAATGCCTGAAGGGGGTTGTGAATTCATAGGTGGAGCTTTTTTTATTATTTTTACAAGTGCGCCAATATCAAAGATACCTAATGCAACATCTGCTGCACTTAATCTCAAACCTAAGTTGTATTCTTCCTTCGCCTTAATAACCTCATCTAGTGAAGTATAATTCAAGTTGTACATAGCATCTGTTGTAGCGCTATTTTCACCAAGATCTATCGTTTCTTTTATACCAAGACCTGTCAGGCCCATGCCCGCTGTTATGCTAAAGGCCGCTATTAGAGATGAGCCTCCTGAAGGGATAGCAAGTAATGCACCACCAACAAGAGCGGCACCTCCTAAGATGAGAGAGGTGTTGCTATTTAAAGAGTCTTGAGCATCAAATAGAGCTTGGCACTGAATATTTTGCAAGCTCGTTTCATCTTTAAGAAATTCATTGGATGTATATTCTCCGTTTTGAGAGAAATAGGAGTCTACATATTCAGGATGCAAAGGAAGATACTTTCCGTTTGATTCACATATCCCGCTCATCTGTTTTCCCATCGAGATAACAGAGTCAAATACCTGGGCCTTGTATTTTTGTGATAAATTTTCGTCTTCTTTAAATTCTTCAAAAAATTTCTTATGTTTATTAAAAAGACTTGGATCGGTTACTCCGCTCTGGATTTGTTGATACATATCACTTAGAAAGATTTCACCTCTTGGAGTAGCTAGGAATTTTTCAGCTTGCTTTGCAAGAGGTGTCTTCACTTCTTCGAGACTACCTGTGAATGAATTCTTCTTACCTGCGCTATACAGTAGGGGGCTTTTTGTTCTTATGGTATTAAGGACAAACTCATTATCTTCAATCGCTTTGGACGTCGAAATGAGAGAGTCTACAAGAGCGGAGTTTTCACGTAGAAAGACAGGACATTTTTTAAAGTCAGATGAGGTAATTACTTGCTTCTTATCAATTAATTCTTTCAGCGCTGTAAAAACATTGTTATCGATACATGCAGAAGCTCCATTATACTGTCTTTCAAATGAAGAATTTGAAACTCTCCTCTCAAAACTATCTTCAATTATTTCTAATTGTTTTTTTAATCCAAGAGTTTTTCTTTTTCTGATATTTTCTAAATACTTCAGTCGAACAAGATTCATGAGCACTTGGATTTTCTTATAACTTCTCTTTTCTTTTTCTAGATCTTTCTTTTTAGAACTACTATTACAGAAATTTGTCTTAGCAGCATAATGTTGCTTATATACGTCATTCATCTTAGAGTCATCCTCACTAAAGCAAGGGGCGTATGGATGATTGTCCTTGATTACATCTTGAGGCGTGTAAATATTCTTGTGTTTATATCTTGAATCTTCACTGTAGACAGAGCAGAGTTCAGGATAGGTCTTAAGTGACTCTAACTTTTTATCGAGTAGCTCTTTAACTGCTTTGATCTTAAGTTCATTCAGATAGTTTTCTGTCTGATTTTCATATATGCGATTAAGTATTTTTGAATACTGCCGTTTGACATCTCTATCAATAGGGCCTTCATGAAGTTTACAGATGATTTCAGTGACTTTTCGCTCTTTTGTTTCCAAAAATGTTGCATCAGAGCAGTCTAATGGAACTTTAAAAGCAAAGGTTAAGCTAGAGTAAGTAAGAAATGTGAGAACTTTACCGATAAATCCCATAAGAACTTATCGGTAAGCCTTTAAATTTATTGAGCTAAAACTACTTTAGTCGTATCAGGATTCCATTTAAGAACGCCACTGGTTCTAGATACTTGGTCTCTCCCAATGAACCCCGTAATACTAGTAAGTTCAACTGTATAAGTTGTACTATATCCATAAGCTTCTACCTTTAGAAAATAATCATACTCTCTAACGTTTTCATCATATAGAGCTCTAAAAACAGCGTTACAGATAGTTTGTTTATTCTCTTTTTCTAATAGTTCGTATTGATTAGTCTTAAGTTCACATCTATCTAAAATATCACTTGAAGAATAAGCGTTGATAGACAAGAGCATGAGGGCTGCAATTGCTGATTGTTTCATATTTACTCCTATGTAAGTTAATGTTTTTTATGTGGAGAAAATCAAAGAGTCAAAGAAATAGTTTCTGATGTTATGAGCTATGCAATTTTTACTAAGGTCATAGTTATTTTACATTATTGATAGTATTAAAAGGTATAAAAAAAAATTGGAGTAAATATGTTTTTAAAAATTCTTATTTTAGCACTTGTATGTTCTTTTAACTCGTTTGCTAACGTTCAGGGTAAGTATGAGGTGTCTTTGACTGGTCACGCTCTATTTTCATCAGTGAAATTCAAACTAGACTCTAAGGGGTCTTTACTCGATGCAAGCACCGACAACAACTTTGGGCGAGCTATTAATGTTGAATCAAGCTTTAATGGAATTTCTGAATATGATAACGAAGCAGGTTTTCTAAATGTTACATTTTCTTGGGACAACGATGGTTCAAAAGAATTAACAAAAATTGAAATCTTTGTAAGCAATGATCCTCTCTTAGGAAAACAGCTTATGAGTGCTGCTACAATGTATAGTGATGGAAGCACTGTTGTTAGCAAAGATGCTGGTGCAGTACTAAATTACAGCAACTAAGAAACATTTCTATGAAAAACATTATTGCAACTCTTTTTGTTCTATCTAACTTTGCAAACGCAAGTTTTATGATTTGTGAAAATGATAGCTTTAAACTTGATTTAAAAAGCGAGCCTACTCAATTCGTTGAAGATGATGGAATGCAGGGAGCCGACTTCGCCGGTGAACTCATTCTGTCTGATAAAAGAACAGGAACTTCATTCACTTACACAAGTGTCTTTCAAACATATAACGAGTTTAATGATTATGCCGCTTATGCGATGGCATTTTCAAAAAAATTAGGTCTTTATAAAGCAGTTGAGTTTGAATTTGCCTCAGAAGGTGACACGACAGCAACTGTTTACCTCAATATCCCAAGTAAAGGCTTTGAAGGTTATAATGGGTTTTCTGATTACGATGAGAAAATGTATAAGAATTCACAAGAAATGGCCTGCAAGCTTACTCACTAACAAGCCGAGAAACTGACACAATTTTGTGATTTATAGGGGTTGTTTGTTTAATTCTTCCTCAATGTCTAAATACGACATAGATAACCACCTGTTTTTACATTAGAATTGATGTCCTCTTTTATACAAAACCTATTCGTCTCCTCATGAGTTATCATTAAATTAATTACAGTCTTTACCCGTTAAGTATATTGTGAAAACGGAGTTTTATCTTTGAAACTTAGTCTTTCCATTTATCTCATCATGTTTACTCTTGTCAGTTGCTCAGGCTCTTTTTCTGAAATAATCTATAGTGGTGCGCTAAGGTCGAATGTGCAAACTGGCCCTGAAGATTCTAACAATCAAATTTTCGCCACTAATGTAGAAGTTAGTAGGGATTCTGCACAAGGCTATCACGTTCTAGGTGAGCCTATTAAATACATACTAACATTTGATAAAGAGGTAGACGCTAGTCTTCTCACGTCTGATTTATTTAGTTCCAATGCCGACTCACAAGGTCTTAATTACACAGTTAATCAAACTAATGACAAAAAGATATTTGAAGTTGTTATAGATGGTTTTAGTAGTTCATCGGAATTTCTATTATCATTTGACCTTGATTCCTTAAAGCAGAGAAGTTCAAAGAATTTTAATCTTGTAGGAGGCATCTCTAGCTCTTATTTCGTTTCCTATAAAGGAGCTTTTGCAAAAGTTAAGGGTATCTCACAAACAGATGCCTCAGGGCTTCTTGAGTATGTAGGGGAGTTTGGGGATTATCTTTTTTTTAGTGCAAGTGATATTCTTCATAGTTTTAATACTTCTACCAATGTTGGTGAAAACCTGGCTATCAATGTTAAAAACTTGGACTCACATAACTTCGTTCCTTTTGGAGGAACAGAGGCATTATTTGTAGGTAAAGCAACAGACGGCTTTAACGCTTTATACATAACTGATGGAACTAGTTCTGGTACGACTTTGTTAAATGAGTCTAGAACAGATGGTCATGATTTTACCAATAATACATCTTATTTTTTAAGTCAAAACCGAGTCATACAAGTAATGGGCCCTAACCTTGCTTATTTTATTAGTCGTGATTCAACTCATACAGCGTTATGGCAAACCAATGGAACGGTAGCGGGGACATCAAAAGTCAATAATATAACAACTGCAAATATGGAGGCTAGCTTTATAGGGGCTAATAATTCTTATGCTTTCTTTTTCCAAGAAGTTCCTGGTGAGGGACTTGAGTTGTTCGGGACGAATTCAATAACAACCACAAAACTTACTTCAGGAAATGGCTCAAGTGACTATCTATATTTATCAACAACTTATTTGAATCCTATTCTAGTTAACGACCAGGTTTTATTTCATGGTAAATCTGACGGACTATACCGAGTCAGCGATTTATCAGGGCCCACACTAGTACAATCAGATACTGATAGACTTTCTCATATTCAATTTATAAACGGTCGTTATTTTGCGACTCTTTCTGATCGTGTTTATGAAATTAATCCTGCAGATTACTCTAGCTCATCTATGTTTACTTTATCTTCTAATTATACAAAGTTTTATGAGTTCTCAGGTAATTAT
>DDIK01000214.1 GCA_002338505.1 Bacteriovorax sp. UBA1852 | reverse complement strand
ACCTCTACTCAAGTGATAAGAAAGTTATCGGAAGAAAGGTAAGACTAATTCTTAAGAGCGCGAAGAAGACAAGCGTTACAACAATCAAAAGCGAGCCATCTCTTGTGAGACTTGAAAGAGGTACAAAGAAAGAATTAATGGCAAGACTAAACGCTTAAAAAACTCTCTTTGAAGTCAGTTGATAATCATTCTTGTAGGCGATTTCGCTTACTATTTGGCGAAATTTAATTTCTGAGACATCTTCATTTACGATCTTCTTAAGTAATTCTTGAAATGAGCTCTCGTCATGAAGAAAGAGTGTATCAAAGAAGATATCTCCTATCATATGACCTAGCATTCTAGCGAGATTATAAATTCCAAGAAGACGTATTCCCTTTATCTGCTTCTCTAAGTCAATTTCTTCGTTATCTAGAATAGAGAGGCCTGTTCTATAAAGAGTTTTCTTTATCTTTTTTAGCTTCTTAGCTCTAATGTGCTTTTTGTAATCTAAGTACATATCACACTTTCGATAGGGATTAATGAGTTTTGAACAGAAGTAGGCCATGAGACACTGTTCAAAATAATAGAGAAATACTTCAACTCTATTATTTTGATCAAGGTAGCGTTCAATGGTTTTATCACCCTTCCTTGCGACATAGCAATGTATCCCTGCTAAGTAGGAGAGCCTATTAATTGAATAATTTGGACAGAAGTATTTAGTGTCACCGTAGAGCTTAAAACTTCTTCCTCTTTTAACAAGAGAGATATAGAAGTTCTTAACTCGTGAGTGATTAGCTTTCTTAAAAGACTTCTGCACTTGATCAAGTCTAATGTGATCATAAAGAGTAAATTCTTCTAACTGAGATGTTGTAATTTTAAGCTTCAATGTCTTATTTATATGCTCTGTTAGAAAATGAAAATTCTCGGGTACATTTTCTGAGAAATTCAAAGCACCATTTTCTATCACGTATTCATGTATATCAAACTCTGGATCTTCACTGAGATGTTCATACCAATAGATCTGACTCTCATATTTAAGCCAAGGAGCTGAAGTAAGTAAGATATATTCTCGCTTATTAAACTTTACGACTTTATCTACAAGCGGACGACTCCCTTTCGAAGTCTTCCAATATATGTCATCAAGATTTTGATGAATAATTGTTTGAATCACATTTTTTTCGAGACACTTAGATACTTCTTGAGGCAGTTTGTCTTTCACAATATGATACTCACCAAAGAGTATTAAAAGTTTTCTCTCTGGAGCTGACTTATGAAAGTTGGCAATAACTTTAGCAGCTTTCTTATCTCTTTTTTTTAGGCCTCCCTCTGTGTTAAGGGCGATAATTGGAATATTGTTCTTCTTCGCTATTTGAAAGAAGGTCTTATAATAGGTCCACGGAAACCGCCAGGACTCCTTATAATTAATGGATTCAAGAAACTCAAGCTCCGTTATATGTCCTGCTAAGAAATAGTCTATAAAGCTCTGGTGAGCAATGTGGACTAATTCAAGGCCGATTGCAAAGTTATGCTTTTTGGACTTAATTATGTCGATGATTCTCTTGAGGTTCCTAGAGCTTTGATCGAATGTATGAAAGTCTCCAAGGTAGATAACCTCTGAGTCATCGATAGATGAGGAAAGTTCGTTAATATTTGATTGATAGAACCTTCGTGAATTTAGCTTATTTTGATCTCTTTGATACTTTGTGAACTCTTGAGATTTAGGTCCTTCAAGAGACTGAGCTTTAGACTTGAGGTAATTATAAATATTTTTTTGGACATCTGTAATCGAGTCTTTCAAAATAACCTCAATGAGTAAGTAATAATAAATTTATTATACATTACTTATGAAATTATAAAAGCTTAGGTGTTAAAAATTTGCTGGATGATGATGTTATTAACTCTTTGAGTACACAGGTCAATAACATTTCTAACGTTCTTTTGGCCCTCAATGTAGAGGTCCACAATTTCTTTCAATTCCACATAGCTTGGAACTCTGAGGCCATGAATAACATTTGAGATATTATTTCCAATAGAGTTATTAAGGATAAAATTGATAAAGTGTAAGAGCTCATATTCCGCTCTGAAGTTCATCAGAAGCTTATCATTGTGATAGAGGCTTAAAATATTTCCTTCATCATTTCTTGTAAGCTTTGTACTTGTTAGAGGAAGTTCTAATTCAGCCTTATTGGAGAGGAAAGGTTCAATATAAATGTCTTTGTTGTCATTATAGATAGGCTTCTTCTCTAATGACATAAGATGACCGATAATATCTTGAGATGTGTAATCGAGTGCATCTACTGATGAGTTATTCTCTAAGTCGTGCAGGTAGTTCTGGCATGTGATCTTAAAGTGAGATACAAGACAAGAGATATGCCAAGGATACACTTCTTGATCTGAGCTAATTTCTTGAAGAAGCTTATTTGTCGAGTCTTCGAGCTCTTTTGAAGGAACTATTCTCACTTCATCTATTTGCTTGTTAAAAAAGCTATATTTAAAAGAGATATTATCACTTACATGCTTAGTATTAAGAAAGAATTTAGGGATAAGCATCGCCGATAACTTTGATTTAGCCTTCTTAAAGCTCCCATTAAATGTGAGTTGTATAATTTGTCTTCCCACATCGGTATTAAAGAAGTCTCTAAATAGATTAATACTTAGATCCGTTGTTTTCGGAGTTAGGCCAAAGTACATAAAATAGGCGTGCCCATTTCTGTCAGCTTTTGACTTATAAAGATCAAAAGAAGTAATTTCGAGCTTAATATTTTCTTCTTCACTGAAGTCAATGATTAAAAGGAAGGGGAAGCGCTCTCTTTCGTTAGCTTCAAATCCTAATAGACTAGATCTACTACGTTCATCATCCCTATTAATATGGTCTATAATAAAGAATTGATCAAAGGTCGTGCATGACTTCGTGAGCTTCTTAAAGTAATTGGGGTGAGTAATATTATTCGTGTCAGAACTATGACTTAGTAATTTTCCACCTATTATAGCATCTTGATGAAACTCAAAACTTAATCCTTCTTGAGGTTCATTCTGATAGAGTGGGGTATTAATCGTATCATTATCTTCAATGAAGCGAGAGAAAACTTCCCTATGAAGATCAAATTTAGAAAAACGGCTAAGTTGACCAGTGAAGTTAAACGATAGACAGGACTCTTTTGTCATAGAACTACTATCGATATTCTTATTCCAATTAGACGATATAACTTTCTTTGAAAAGACATAGAGATATTTTGGTACTTCTCCGCGACCACTAAGGTTTTCAAAATTCAGTCGAGCTGCAATCTTCATCTTTTTAAGTAGGCCCTCAACACGTTCCGAGTGACTAGGAACAAAGAGTTTCTGATTTGAAAAGACGTAGAGATAGCCGCTATTGGTAAGCTTTTCACCTTCGTTTAATATACGCTGAACGAGAAGGTGATGAGGGTTCTTCTTTGGCGTCTGACATAGGCTTATAACCATTCTGTCATATTGCTTTGGTGC
>DDIK01000209.1 GCA_002338505.1 Bacteriovorax sp. UBA1852 | reverse complement strand
AGTTGGAGTGTCGTTAACTTTATTAGCCTGAATTCCTCTAATTATTTTTCTTGTTATGTTAAGAGGGAATCTCTGACCAACGCCATATGCTCCACCGGTCCAACCAGTGTTGACAAGCCAAACATTGAATCCAAGCTTGTCGATGTATTCACCAAGAAGTTTTGCATATTCGCTAGGGTGTCTCAGCATAAAAGGAGCACCAAAACATGGAGAGAATGTCGCTTGTGGCTCTTTTACTCCAATTTCTGTTCCAGCAAGTTTAGCAGTATATCCAAGTACAAAGTAGAACATAGCTTGTTCTTTAGTAAGTTTGGCAACTGGAGGAAGAACTCCAAAGGCATCAGCAGATAAGAAGAATACATGCTTAGGAGTATTTCCTCTTGAAGACTCTTCTAATTCTTCAATGAATTCTAGTGGATAACTAGAACGACCATTTTCAGATAAAGTTTTATCGTTAAAATCTACAACAAGTGAATCTTTATCCATCACAACGTTTTCAAGTAGAGCTCCAAAACGATTAGATGCTCTGTAAATTTCAGGCTCAGTTTCTAGAGAGAGTTTATATGTCTTTGCGTAACATCCACCTTCAAAATTAAAGATACCTGTATCCGTTAGTCCATGCTCATCATCACCAATAAGGTATGTACCTTCATCAGTTGAAAGAGTTGTCTTTCCAGTACCAGAGAGACCAAAGAAAACTGAAACATCGTTATTTTCAAGTCTTGAGGCCCCTGAGTGCATTGGAAGAATATTGCTTTCAGGTAGGAGATAGTTCATAACAGCGAACATACTCTTTTTGATTTCACCTGCGTAGAGTGTCCCGCATATAATTGTCATCTTGGAATCAAAGCAAGTCACAACAGCAGTTTCAGATCTTAAACCGAATTCACTTGGATCAAGGTTAAGTTCTGGTGCGTGTAAAATCGTGAAGTCACTATCATTGAACTCACGAACCTTATCTCTGAAGAGGTGAGTTGAAAAAAGAGCATGATTTGGATTTGTAGTAACTAATCTCGCCCCAATATTATGAACATCATCTGCACCAACAGATCTCTCTGTGATAAAGATGTCTCTATCGTTATTAAGATAATTTAGTACTTTAAGTTTTAGCTTTTCAAATGTCTCAGAAGACATCTCTCTAAAATTATTTTCCCACCATACTGTCTCTTCAGTTGCAGCGGTTCTCACAATGTAGCGATCATTGGCAGATCTTCCAGTGTGCTTACCTGTTTCAACCACAAGAGAGCCATCTTTTGAAAGAGTACCAATTCCTCTTCTCACAGTTTCTTGAACGTAGAAACTTCTTGGATTGTCTTTAAAAATTTGACGTGGAGCTCTATCTAGGTTGAGCCCTAAATTCTTATAAAATTCCATATTAATCCCCTAGTAGTTAGTTTTAAAAAAAATCAAAGTACGTTATTCTATCCCTATTAAAAGGGCTTTGATAACCGGTTTTTTTTGCAATAACCCACTTTTTTTGGCAGCTTTTAAAGAAAAAGTCTATGGGCGTCATATTAAGTCTCCCTAGACTGTTACATAAATTAAGGTGTATAAATAACGTTTGAAAAATTAATGATTTTGACCCCAAATAACAGGTAAAATGGAAAATATGGAAAAACTAAGCTCGATTCAAATTCGCCAGAAATTTCTTGAATATTTTGAAAAAAATGATCATCTCAAAATTCCTGGCTCATCAATTGTTCCACAAAATGACCCGACCCTTCTCTTTATCAATTCAGGGATGGCACCTTTGAAGAATTACTTTCTTGGAAGAGAGACTCCGCCTTCACCAAGACTGGCTAATTTTCAACCATGTATCAGAACTAAGGATATTGATGACGTTGGAGACAGACACCATCTGACAATATTTGAAATGATGGGATCATGGTCTATTGGTGATTACTATAAAGAAAAAGCGTGCCAGTTAGCTTATGATCTTCTTGTCAAAGAATTAGGTTTTCCAGCGGAGAAATTATATTTCACTGTTTATGGTGGAAATAAAGAGCTTGGAATTGAGAAAGACAATGAATCCATCGAAGGCTGGAAAAAGTGTGGTGTACCTGATGATCATATTATCGTTCTTGGAGACGATAACTTTTGGGGACCGGCTGGAGATACTGGGCCTTGTGGTCCTTGCACAGAAGTTTTCTATGATACAGGAGAAGAGTTTGGGCCAGAATATAAACCGGGTGGTCACTTCGATGATGTTAGTCGATATATCGAAATATGGAACGCAGGCGTTTTCATGGAGCTTAATAAGCAAAAAGATGGAAGCTTCAAGCCACTTCCTTTAAAGTCCGTTGATACAGGCTCAGGCCTTGAGAGACTTGCTATGGTAATGAATGGCCTTGAGTCTGTTTATGAAACAGATCTTATGCAGCCATTAATGAGTCTTTCAAAAAGTCTTCTTGGTGAGAACTCAGATGTGAAAACAGAGCGAATGATTTCTGATCATATGAGAGCAAGTGTCATGATCCTTGCTGAAGGTGTGATGCCAGGAAACGAGGGACAAGGCTATATTCCAAGACGACTAATCAGAAAATGTGTTGCTGCATGTATCTCAAGAAATATTGAGCCGAACTTTAAAGGTCATATTGACAAGATTGTTGAACTTCTCGCTGACTATTACCCTCAGCTTAAGTCGGCACATGAATCAATTAATTATAATATTTCACAAGAGGTGAAAGACTTTGTTTCAACGATCAAGCTTGCTCTAAATCATCTCGAAACTTTAGACGTTAAGTCTGGAGTGGTGAGTGGAAAAGACGCCTTTGAATTAGTAACGACTCATGGAATGCCTTATGATGTGTTATTAATGTTTGCCAAAGATAAGGGTTGGAAGGTTGATGAGAAGTCTTATGATGACTACTATGAAGAACATAGAAAGACTTCAAGAGTTATATCGAGAAAGAGTAGTCTTTCAACTGATCAGGAAAAACTTGAAGAGGCATTCCTTTCAGAGCCTGAAACTAATTTCACGGGCTATGATCATTCTCAATCAAAATCAAAAATTATAAAGATATTTACTTCAGACGTTTCTGATAATGCACAGAAAGGAGATACAATATATTTCTCCTCAGATGCAACTCCCTTTTATGGAGAGTCTGGTGGGCAAGCTGGAGATATAGGTTTTGCAACTTCAAATTCTGGAAAAATTGAAATTCAAGATACGCTTAAAATTAAAGGCACTCACGTTCACGCAGGTGTCGTTACCGAGGGTAGTATAAAGCTCAGTGATGAAGTCGAATTAATTGTTGATGTCGAACATCGAAATGCTGTCATGAGACATCATTCAGCTACACACTTACTACACTCCGCTCTTCATAAAGTTATTGGAAGTCACGCTGTTCAAAAAGGCTCTTCTGTTACTCACGAAAGACTGAGGTTTGATTTTCAAAATCCAGGCCCAGTCAAAAAAGAAGAACTCGATCAAGTTGAATACTTAGTTAATAAATGGATTATGGAAAATTCAGAACAAGGAATGAAGCTCTGTTCATACGAAGAAGCAATTGACTCAGGAGCAATGGCGCTATTTGGTGAAAAATATGATTCTAAAGTTAGAGTTATCTCATTTGGAAAAGATTCTGTTGAGCTATGTGGAGGAACTCACGTTAGTTCTACAGGAGATATCGGTCTATTTCTCATTGCCTCGGAAAGCTCCGTTGCTAAGGGGATAAGAAGAATTGAAGCCGTTACAGGTGAAAGTGCACTTAAGCTTATGCAGGCAAGAAATACATATTTAAAAGAGGCCAGTGAAGAATTAAATGCAAAACCTAACCAAATAGCTTCAAAGGTCAAAGAGTTAAAGACTCAAATGAAGCAGAAAATTAAAGAGGCAAAGGAAGCTAAACCGAAGGGTGAAGTCAAAGTTGATTTTGAAACAAGTTTTGATATCGCAGGTACTTCTTTCTATGCTGCATTTATGGGCGCCGAACAAGAAATTATAAAAGAAAAAGGAGACTCTCTTTTAAACCAAGGCAAGTATCAGATTGTTTGTCTTGTTGGAAAAGAAGAGAAAACTCTTAGAACTTTTCTATGGTCACATGCTGATATCAATAAGAAGGTCAAGGCCGGAGATGCTTTAAAGAAAATACTTGAGTCTGTTAATGGACGAGGCGGTGGAAGACCAAACTTCGCACAAGGTGGAAGTCCTGAAGTTGAAAATGTTGATAAGCTCCAAAAATATATTGAAAACGACTTCAAGACTTGGTTACAAGATCAGGTTTAATTAAAGATACGGTAAAGTATATGAAATCAGTCCTCGTTATTGATGATCAGGAAGACATCATAGAAATTCTCGAGATCTATATCGAAGGTCACTTTGAAGATCTTAAGGTCTTGAAAGCCTTTGGAGGTTATGAGGCGATCAGTATTCTTGATGAAGAGGATATCGATGCTATCATTTGCGATTTTCGAATGCCTGAAGGTGACGGGAGAGTCGTTTATAACTTTAACGTAGAAGGCGCAAATATCCCATTTGCATGGCACTCTGCTACTTTTAGTACAGATGAAGCTAAAATTGAAAATAAGAAAGAGTACTTTGTCTTAGATAAGCCTGTTGAAGAAGATATGCTCGTTGATGTCATTCACCAAATGTTAGCCGTGTCTGCAACGAAAGATAGCCTTTATAGAAAAATTAAAATTTCTATTTTAAGAGGATTACCAAAGATAAATTTTGATATCTTCTATAAGATTAATGACGAAAAATACGTTACTTTGGCCAATGAAGACGACCAAGAGCTTAGTTTAGTTCTTGAAAAATACGATTCAAAGGGCGTAGAGTATCTCTATGTGAAGCCCCATGAAATTGAAAAAGTCTTTCAATATAAGTCACAAATTTTAAAAGAGAAAATCGAAAAGAGTGGAACCCCTGAAGATGTTTACTTTGTAACATCTGAAGTTATTGATCATTTCTATCAGGACCTTCAAGACAGAGGTCTTAGCGAAGCCGAAATCTCTGTCGCCAATAAGTGCGTTAATAAATGCTTAAAGCAATTAAATAATGACGTGAGTATTAAGAAATTAATGAGTGATGTAATCGATAAAGAAAATTATATTTCTACTCATTCACTTCTTCTTGTTCATATCGCAAATGCCATTCTTTCAAAGTATCCTGAATACGAAGTTGATCTTGAAGTAATTTCAATGACGGCAGTACTTCATGATCTCAAAATACCAAATTCAAGACTTGCGAGAATCAGAGACTTTACTTCAGATGAGTTTAAGGCCTTAAGCCATAGTGAGCAGAGAGTAGTACTCTCTCATGGTGTCGATATGGCAAATGATCTTGAAAGTGCAAGTCTCGATGAAGAAGTTTTAGCTCTTATCAAAAAACACGAGTTATTTGGAAACGATATTAAAAGAGGAAGCGAGCTCTCTGAGCAGGAATTACTCTTTTATATTTCTCATGAAGTTGCTCATTATTTAACAGAAGAGGGTATAGAGAAAACTCATCAGTACCTCTTAGAAAATAAAGAGCAATTTGAATCTCTTATTGGGAAGAAGCTTTACTCAGAAATTTATGAGTTTCTTAGCTGAAATATTTCTCCTGAAATTTATCTATCTTTACTTACGATTTAATGAGGACTTTTTGTTACGGCACGAGACTTGCTAGTAGATATTGTAATAGTTATAAATCAGGCTAGTTATAAGGACTTTTTAATAAATAGTGTCTCATTTTTTTACAATTGATCAATAAATAGGGAGTAATAATGTCAGAAATCAAAGAAAGTAGCGTGAGGACGATATGCCCTCTTCCGACAAGATATGGAAATGCGAACTTAATTTCCTTTGCCAATCTAGATCAAAAAGAGCATGTTGCAATTTCATTTGGAAGTGAAGTAAGCGTAGATAGTATCGTTAATGTCAGAATCCATTCCGAATGTGTGACGAGTGAGATATTTGGTTCTCTCAAATGCGATTGTGCTGAACAGCTTGATGAAGCATTGAGTTTAGCAGCAGCTACCAATGGGATCGTGTTATACCTCAAACAAGAGGGACGAGGAATTGGATTATATAATAAAATTGATGCTTACAAACTACAAGCTGAAGGCTTGAATACGATAGAAGCGAACAGGGCTCTTGATCTACCTGATGATTTACGAGATTTTTCTATTGCTGCAAAAATGTTAAATGCACTAAATATAAAAAAAGTTAACTTGCTCACTAACAATCCTGAAAAAATAAAAGGTCTAACAGATAATGGAATTCAGGTAATGAAAAGAATACCTACTGGTGTTTTTATGAGTAAGCAAAATGAAGATTACCTTAAAACAAAGGTTGAAAGCTGTGGTCATTTGATAGATGTCGGTAAAAATAAATATGTAGGAGTATCGGGTATTAAAAACTTGAATGATATCACGGCTGCATTTAATGCATCAATGCTCTTTAGAAGTGAACTAGAAAGCGAAAAAAGATATATTAATCTTGGTATTTCAGTTAATTATTTAGAACTTGCTGATGAAAAAAGAAAAATTGAAATTAATCAAATTGTTTCAAGATATCTTGGAGACTCGAATATAAAAACTACTGTTCATTTATCCTTAAAGGATGTTGAAAAGGAAGAGACAATTCTAAATAACATTAATTCTTTTTTTCCATTTGTTGATAGTGTGCAAATAAACGACTACAAAGATATAAATAATATCGTCAATAATATGGGAACTAGAAAGCTTATTATTCCTATCTACGATGAGAATGATAATTCGATATTACTAAATAATTCTAGTGTTGAAATAATTAATCAGTCAGGTTCATTTTTAATTCTTGATAACAGCAAAGGTCGAGGCATAAGTGCCAATATTGATAACTTAGAAAGCAATGTTCGTTTTTATTCCGGTTTAGGTTATCAAAATATTGCTATAGCTGGTGGTTTTGGTCCCAACTCTCTGGAGGCTTATGATCGATTAAAGAATTTAGGTGTTTCTGTGGATGCTGAAACAAAGCTACTGTCAGACGGAAAAATCGACAGAGCTAAAGTCTTCTCTTATTTAGAAGAATGCCTTTCTTTTGAAGATATTGATTTTGAAGATCAGGTGGGATAATGACTTTTAAAAAGAAAGAACTAGAAAACTCTAAAAATGCTTTAAAAAGCATTCCTGAAGAAACTCATTTTACGTCACTTGAAGATATAGAGTTTATAGTCCATCAAAATGTCTTCAGTCCAAAAGAGTTCTTCTCTACAAAATGGGTAGCAAAAGTTCTAGAAGATGTGATTGAGGATGGTGTAGATTTTTTAGAAATAGGCACTGGTTCAGGCTTAATTTCATGTTATTTGGCGGAAAAAAAGAAAAATATTAAAGTCTTTGCCACAGATATTAACAAATTTGCGATACAGAATACTCAAGAAAATATTAGACGATTAAATTTAGAGCATAGAGTCAGTGCTACGGTTAGTGATGTATTCGATAATGTTCCTATGAAAAAGTATGACTGTATTTTTTGGGCAATGCCTTTTGGATTTGTAGAGGGAAACTCTAATTTTTCTATTCTCGAAAGGTCTGTAGCGGACCCAGGATATATTGCCATTGATAAGTATTTTTCTAATATAAAAAAATATTTAAAGGATAATGGTCAAGGTTATTTTCTTTGGTCAACTAAACTTGCTGATAATAGTAGACTTAAAAAAATCTTAGAGAAAAATTCTATCGAGATATCAGAAGTTGCCACAACTTCTAATATAGAATCTAATCTTGAAGTTGATATGATTTTATATAAATTCTAAAAATTTTCTCAGAAATTTATGAGTTTCTTAGTTTGTAAAAGTCAAAGATTACAGTACTCGTCATTCCCGGCCTTGCATGCATAATTTAAATATTCAGATGCTTTACTAGGATTATTATCTTTAATAAGTAATCCTAGCTCTCCACAGGCCTTCATAATTCCACCGCCACCAGAATTACAAGATTTGATAAGTAATTCTTTGTATCGTTGTCCTGATTTATTTGTCATATTGCTAGCCAAAGTAAAACATGCTGATAATTCTTCAAGCTTACATAGGTTATTAATGACTTTATTATAAAGCTCTTGATTACTGTTCTTTGTTAAAGATGCTAACTTTCTACAATCTTGAATTGTTTGACCTCTTTGAAAGGTTATGTCGAATGAAGTTCTGTCGCAACTTGTGGCCAATGTACTTATTTTATCCTCTTCAGCAACTGACTTCACATGCTCTTGAGAGGTCTTCATAATAACATCAATATTAAGCATCACTACTACAATAATTAACGTTAAATAGAGAGGAGTGGGAATTTTTTTTAGAAAATTAAGCATTACTTCTCCTGAATGAGTATAGTCTAAAAAACTTATACACTAGGTCTCATACTATTTAAAACAGTCTTAATCATATTTACACCCTCTGCGACCTTATCAGTAAAAGACTCATTGCTTTTAATGAGGTGAAATTGAGGATGCTTCTTCCATATACTTTGAAGCTTTTGATCAAGCTCTATGGCCTCGTCATTATTTTCTAAGCGATAGGGATTGTTACTGGTGATATCACCCCCAGAGCAAGCGGCTGTTTGAAAGAAAATCACCGCGCTATAATTTTCGAGTTCTTTATCATAACTTGAGTCAATTGTTTTAAAGAAGCTCTCTTGTGAATTAGGCCAGTAGGCAAGTCCATCAAGTGTTCCTCTATCACATATCAAAGCATCTGCTGGATTTTGAACAGAAATTAAGTTTTCCATATTATTTTGAAGTTCATAAATGAGTTTTTGAATGGCCTTGACTTCAATTTCATTCTTTCCTCTTCTAATGCCACTTGAAAATATTGTGGTCGCAGATTCTGGAACAACACTTACTTCATTTAGAAACTCGCGTCTAAATAAATCAATTGCTGTTGTCTTTCCACCACCTGGTCCGCCAGTGATAACTATCTTTAAAGTTTTGCTCATAAATTTTCCTTTTAAACATTATAAACTGTAAGTTACGGTAAGAACATATAGTCAAAAGCACTTGTAGGAGGGGTTATAAGTAACTAAGTCGGTTTCTAAACAAAATGGCCATGGAGTCAAAATGATGAATCGGTTGTGATCTTTTGACACTTCTTTTTGGACGTAAGGATATGAAAATCCGTAGGACCAGGATAGTTGATAGGACCACTTCGTGATAATTTTGACACTACTTTTGATCTGGTCCTATCAAATACATGAAATTACATAGGACCAAAGTTGGCACAGATCGTGCTTATATATTAGTATCACAAGGCAGGAAGCCTGATGATAGAAGTCAGAGTTTAGGATGAACTCGTATAAAGGAGGCTTTGAGGATGAATAGCCAAACCAGAAGAAGGAACTTTTTTTCACGCACCAGTAGTAGCTCGTTACGTTCAAGCAGAAGTCCCATTGTAAAAAAGTTAGCTTGGAATTACCAAGCAACAAAGAGGTTTGCTACATTCATCAAAGCCCTTTTCTCTAAGAACACAGAAATTTAATTTTTAAGGCCATGGAAGGCCGATAAGGATACAAGGAAGTATTTGAGAATCTAAGACAGAAACATCCCTCTCTCCCTAATACATGTCTTAGAGGATCAATTTGGAATCGGGGAATCTACAGATACTAGCATTTTTTACATAAAGGAGAATCCCCGATTCCTTTTTTCATTTCAGAGGCGGTAACTTTTGCCGCTAATTCGCAGACAGTCTCAATCATTATTCAAATTCATAAATAAAACCGATAACTAGAGTATGAGTGCAACAAATCATATACTCTATTTACAGTTTGGACCTAAGGTTGATGAAACCTTTATAAAGCTATCTAAGTTCTTTCAAAACTATCACATGATGCTTGTTCCAATTACTGTAAGTGATCTTAAAAACTATCTACCTAAGAATAGAGAAAATATTCTCGTGGTGACAAAAGATCTTCAAAGCTACAAGCAGTATAGAGTTCTTTTAAAAAGATTTTTAAATTATTCAATTAGAAATTCGAAGATGAGGGTCTTTGAAGTTAGCTCATTTCCAATATTTCACGATATGTCTCTATTAAGAGAAGAAAAGGTCATCACTGTAAGTTTACCAATCTCAATGCTGGATTTAGCAAGAACTGTTATTCCAAAAGTTGTGACTGAAGAAGTGAGTGTTGAAAATAAATGGCCTGGTGGGAAAAGAGCAAAGCTTCCGGTTAATTAAAAGAGTTGGGGAGAGATGGAAAAGAGAAAGGAACTTGCAAGAAGATTACTTGTTATTCTTGATAATGATATCAAAGGTCTAAACGAAAGAATCGTTCAAAGAAGAGAGGAGTATATTTCAATACTTTCTCTCCATAGAACAAGAGAGCACTTTAGAATAATCTTTAAATCAATTTATAGTACGATTACCGTAGAGAATCTCTTACTTTTGACAGAAGAGCTCTTAATAACTGTTAATAAGTTCTATCGTACAATTGAGCAATACGAATGGTATATGATGCATACTGAGGACCAGCCTAGTATGATGGAAAATGTCAGCAATAACTTTATCAAAGATATTTCTTCACAATATTCACTACTAAGTGTATTTCTTGAAGCTGAACTTAATACGGCCAGTGAAAGAAATGATGATTAAAATAATACTATGTTTTCTATTTTTAAATCAACTTACAATTGCTCGTGATGCAATCTCAGGAAGTCGTTTTGAGCTTCTTACTGGAGTGCGAAAGGCAAGTGATTCAAGTCCTGCACCTTTAAAAGGTTTTTGGGATAAGAAGTTCGCTGGTGAAAAGTACATCTACGGTAAGGCCCCTGCAAAGTTTCTCGCAAGAAATTATGACTTCATTCCAAATGGTTCTCGTGTTCTTGATATTGGAATGGGAGAGGGACGAAATGCTGTTTTCTTAGCGACAAAGGGTTATAAAGTTACTGGTATTGATATCTCTCGTGTAGCGATTCAAAAAGCTCGCTTTCTTGCTAAAGAATTTGGAGTTCGAATTGATACGATTGTTAAATCCATTAAGGACTTAAAGATCAAGCCTGGCAGCATTGATGCCATCATATGCTTTTACTATGTTGATCGTGAAATTGTGAAGACACTAAAGAAGTGGTTAAAGCCTGGGGGGATTATTATCTTTGAGGCCTATACTATTAATCAAAAGCTCATCAATAAAATGGAAGGCGAAGACTCATATGTCTTACAAGATGCAGAGCTCTTTGATCTCTTTGGAGACTTTACAATCTTAAAATATGAAGAGCCTCTTCATCGCAAAGACTACATCGCAAGTATTATCGCCAAAAAACCTGACTAAAGAGATTTTTTCCCAATAGGAATTCATAAGCAAACGGGTGACAATAGTAGTATGAGAAAATTGTACCTTATTGGCCTATTCATTTTGCTTACTCCTAGTAGCTTCGGAATTCTGAAAAAGAAAGATGCTCTGGCAAAATTCTCTGGACGAGTATCAAGTCTCAATCTTGATGCAAAGCTTGTAAGATTCAAAGTGCAATTTGATAATATAAAATTTCTCAATAAAGGTGATGAGGTTGATTTCTGGGGTGAGCACCAAGAAGCAAATAAATGTAGTGGAAAAGTTCTTGGCCGCTCAAGTGACTACATTCTTTTGAAAGTTGGCAAGCTATCTTGGTGTAATGAAGTCACTCCAATGCCTAATGGTCGCTTCTTTCACTTTTATAGTGTCGATCTCAGTAACAACATCGGAGTGGCCAGAAAGTTAACAGAGATTCTCTTAAAGAAGAGACTAGCTCTTGAGGGTAAAATACAGAGAAATCAAAAGATTATTGATACATATTTACAGCGAGTTGAGGCGGTTAATAATCGCTATGAATTATTAAGAAGAAAGTTAGAGCAAGAATGGAGAGAGGAGCTTACTGATCTCGAGCAAGACCAGATTGAGGTGGTGCGTAATAATAACGGACTCGAAGTTCGTCTTAATGAGACTAATCATAAGCTTGAGCTCTATCAAGTTGAAGATAAGAATCTCAAGGTTGATCGTTGGTCCCTTGATAAAAAACTTTATTATAAGAAATGAAATAACCAATACTTGCTGCGTGGCGTGGTGCTATCTTGCCACTATTCAAAGTAATTTTTTATATTTAGACTGTTGTCCTAGAAAAATAGTCCTGTATAGGATATCTTTTTATAGCTAACTCTTTAAAATGAAAGGAAGTTGAAATGAAGATTGTTAAAAGTGTCCTGCTTCTAGGAACCCTACTTTTTGCTTATAAGCAAATGTCGTTTGCAAGTATGCCAAAGAAAGGCGGAACTTTTTATTATAATTTGAAAAGTACACCGACAACCTTGAATCCATTATCCGCAACCGATGGATATTCTTCACAGGTTCACTCCTACACAATGGAAAGCTTATTAGATAGAGATATTGATACTTATGAGTGGAAGCCTCATCTAGCGGAAAAGTTTGAAGTCTCAGATGACGGAAAAGTTTTCACTTTTACTCTTCGAGATGGGATTAAGTGGCATGACGGTAAGCCTTTAACAGTTGAAGACGTTAAGTTTTCTTTTGATGCTCTTGTTCATCCTGAAAATAAATATAAGACAGCTCATTTAAAATCTTATTTTGAAGGAATTGATAGAGCTGAGGTCGTTGATAAGAAAACGATTAAGTTCTATGCAAAGAATAAGATCTATAAGAACTTCGATATGGTCGCCGGATTACTTGAAGTCGTACCGAAACATATTTACGAAAACCCCTCAAAAAAACAACTTAAAAAACTTAATAAGACTATTGTTGGCTCAGGTCCTTATAAGTTTAAAAGTTTAAAAAGAGGAAAGGGTGTTACTCTCGTTAGAAATAAAGACTGGTGGGGTTTTAAAGTAGATGAGTTAAAGAAAGAAAATAATTTCGATAAAATCTTTATGAGATTCATTAAAGATTCAACTATTGCCATTCAGCGTCTTGAAAAAGGTGATATTGATTTTCAAGGTCTTCAGCCAGAAGAATTTGAAAAGAAAGCCGTTGGAGACAAGTGGGGGAAATCAGTTTTTAAAGTTAAGACTGAGAACAAGGCTCCTGCAGGATATACGTTCATTGGTTGGAATTTAAAGGATAAGAAATTCTCTGATAAGAAAGTTAGAGAGGCACTATACCATCTCATTAATAGACCAATGATGATTGATAAATTTCTCTATGGTTACAGTGTTCCTGCAACTGGTCCACAGTATCTTTCAAGTGAGTATGCCAATAAGAGTGTAAAGCCAATACCGTATGACCCTAAGAAAGCGCTTGATATTTTAAGAGATGCTGGTTGGAAAGATAGTGACGGTGATCAGGTTCTTGATAAAGTTATTGATGGTAATAAAGTAAATCTATCTTTTACAATACTTGAGCCTAATAAAGACTTCGTTAAGTATCTCACAATCTTTAAAGAAGATGCTAAGAAAGCCGGTGTCGATGTTAAGATTAAGTTCATTGAGTGGAACTCATTTATTAAAGCACTAGACGAGAGAAATTTTGAAGCCGTGAGATTAGCTTGGGGTGGTGGATCTGTAGATTGGGATCCAAAGCAGATTTGGCATTCGTCATCAATTGAAAACAAAGGTTCAAACTTTGTTGGCTATTCAAACGAAAAAGTTGATAAGTGGATTGATGAAGCCAGACTTATCTTAGATAAAGAAAAGAGAAAGAAGGTCTTAAATAAGGTTTACAAGGAAATCGCTGAAGATTATCCGTATGCCTTCTTATTTAATACGAAATATACTTTCTATGGTCATACAAAGAGAGCAAAGAGACACAAGGATACTTATACGTATGGAGTAGGTCTTGGTAAGTGGTGGTTAGAAAAGTAGGTCGTTTTGTTAAATTATATAGTAAGAAGATTATTAATATTGATCCCTACTTTGTTAGGGGTCACTCTTTTAACTTTCGTTATCATCAATCTTGCCCCTGGTTCACCTGTTGAACAAAAGATTCAGCAATTAAGATTTGGTGGCGGTGATACAGGATCAAGTTCAGGAAGCAATAATGACTCAGGTGTTTCCGAAGAAGTTATCGAGGCCTTAAAAAAGCAATATGGTTTTGATAAGCCACTTCATGTGAGATATTGGATTTGGCTAAAGAACCTTACAAAGCTTGATTTTGGAGAGAGTTTTACTTACGAAGAGCCTGTTACTGATGTTGTTATGAGTAAGCTTCCTGTCTCGATTCAATTTGGTTTGATCTCCTTCTTACTTTCCTACTTGATCTGTATTCCTCTAGGGGTTTTGAAGGCCATTAAACATGGCTCAAAGTTTGATGTGGCCACGAGTTTTACCTTGTCTGCACTTTATTCAATCCCAGGATTTATGCTAGGTATTTTACTTCTTGTCTACTTTGCGGGAGACACTTTCGTTGATTGGTTTCCAATCGGGGATCTCTATTCGGATGAATATGATGATTTAGGTTTTTGGGGGAAAGTATGGGATCGAGTGACACACTTTATTCTCCCTTTAGTTTCATATATGGTTGGACAGTTTACAGTACTGACTCTCTTAATGAAGAACTCAATGCTTGAAGTTATCAGTCAAGACTATGTGAGAACAGCGCAGGCTAAGGGACTAGAGCAGAAAACAGTCTACATGAAACATGCTCTTAGAAATGCCCTTATTCCAATTGTTACTGGCTTTGGTCACTTCTTATCATTATTCTTCGCTGGATCTTTATTTATTGAAACAATTTTTAACTTAGATGGAATTGGACTTCTTGGTTATCAGTCTGTTTTAGAGAGATACTATAATGTTATTATGGGCCTCTTCTTTATTCAGACGATTATAATGTTTATTGGAAACCTTATCAGTGACATTCTCTATGTTGTTGTTGACCCAAGGATAGACTTCTCATGATTGAAAAATATATAAAGAGTGAACTTACATTAAAGAGATGGAGACGTTTTAAGAAGAGAAAAACTGCAGTTATTGCCAGTGTTATTTTGATTTTCTCATTTATCCTGACTTTTCTTTCCCCGTTAATTGCTAATAGCCGTCCAATATATATGTCTTATCAAGGCAAGAGCTACTTTCCAATCTTCGTTGATTATCACCCAAAAGATTTTGGAATCACAGACTCGTTATTTCTTGATTACAGAGCTCTTGAGTTAGGAGAGAGTGACTTTAAAATAAATCCAATAATAAAGTGGAATCCTTTTGAAAGTAATAAGAAGGTTGAGTACTACCCAGCTCCTCCATCTAAGGATAATATTTTTGGAACTGATGATAGGGGACGTGACGTTTTTACGAGACTTCTCTATGGCTATAAATATTCTATCGCCTATGCTGTCTTTACATGGATTATATCAACGATCATCGGAGTCCTACTTGGTGGTTTAATGGGGTACTATGGTGGAAAAGTAGATTTCTTTGGCCAAAGGCTTGTAGAAATCTTTCAAACAATACCAGTATTCCTTCTCTTATTAACTTTAATTTCAATGCTTAAGCCTTCGTTAATTCTTCTCATTACTATTTCATCGATTTTTGGATGGATGGGAATTAGTTATTACGCTCGAGGTGAGTTCCTAAGAAATAGAAAACTGGAGTTCATTGAGGCAGCCAGAGGGATGGGCGCTTCAACGAGTAGAATTATTTTTAAGCATATTCTTCCAAATTCACTCGGACCAATTATTACCTTTGCACCATTTTCAATAGCAGGAGGTATCACAGGCCTTGCTGGTTTAGATTACCTAGGCTTTGGACTTGAAGTACCAACTCCTTCATGGGGAGAGTTACTTGCTCAGGCCCATAAGAACTTTACGATTGCTTGGTGGTTAGCTGTTTTTCCTTCAGCGGCACTTTTTTCAAGCCTATTCTTATTTGTACTTGTTGGTGATGGTGTGCGAGACGCCCTTGATCCTAAGATGAAGTAGGGAAATGCACTCTCTAAAGTTTCTTGCCCTAGCTTTAATCTTTCATTCACATGCATTTGCTGCATCAAGGGATTTAGTTTCAACATCTCCGGCCATAACTGAGTTTATTCACTTCTTAGATATGGAGCATAGGCTAAGTGCTGTGAGTAATTATTGTAGAAATAAAAATAATCTCCCAACTATTGGCAGTGCCTTTTCTCTGGATTATGAAAAAGTTTTAGAAGTTAAATCTGATAGAGTATTTCTTGAGCAGACGAGCGATATGAGAATCCAGTCTCACTTAAAGAAACTTGGAATTAAGTTTAGTACTTTTAAGTTTCTAACGTTAAAAGAGATTAAAGAATCGGCATATAAAATATCGAAGATTCTAAAAGCGGACACCAAGAAATTAGACCAACACTTTCGTAAGCTTAAAGACTTAAAGAAGCAGATTTTAAAAAGTCCTAAGGTTCTATTGGTCATAGGAGAAGATTTGAAGTCAGGCGAAATTATTGGACTCAGGGCTGTCTCTGGAAAGTCTTTTTACTCTGATCTCTTGAGCCTTGTAGGTGCTAGGAATATTCTTAAGGATTCAGAAGTCTCATATCCCATGCTTGATAGAGAAATGCTTAGCCGTTTAAAGCCAGACTTAGTCTTAAGAATTGGACAAGCTAAATTGAGTCATCATATAAGAGAGGCCTGGAAGAAACTAGAAGTTGCAGATAGTGTAAAGTTCATGCTTGCTCCTGAGTACGTAATACCAGGGCCACAAGTTTTGAATACCTATTTAAAGATGAAAGAAGTGATTCATGAAGTTAGATAACCTCAGTGTTACTATTAATGATAAGAAACTCTTAGATGGAATATGTGCTGAGCTTACAAGTGACTGTGAATGCATTATCGGTGCAAATGGTGCCGGTAAGAGTACTCTTGTTAATTCTATAATAGAGAAGACTTCTTATCAGGGTATTATCAGTGATCTCGATAATTATTCATACGCCGGTTCAGTAGATGAAATGAGTACTGACTTAAGCGTTAATGAGATCCTCGAATACTCAGTTACTTATTCAGGTAAATCAGATATTTCCCTCGAGGAGATCTTAGAAGAATTTGAATTGAAGTATTTTGAACACCAGCCTTTTAATCATTTAAGTGGGGGAGAGAGGCAAAGAGTTAATCTCGCTTGCTCACTATATCAAAGCTCAAAAGTTGTCATCTGGGATGAGCCAACCAATTACTTAGACCCTAAGCACATACGAGATCTCGTAAGAATTGTTAATAAACTTAAGAAATATAGAAAGTTTTTAATTGTTTCACATAATTTAAATTTTATTCTCGCTGTGTCCTCAAAAGTTCTAGGACTCAAATGTGGTCAGCTTATATATCATGAATTTTCAGAAGACTGCTTTGAGAGAAAGCTCTTTGATGAAGTCTTTGATATGCCATTTCGCTATTTGATTGAAGAAGAGCAAAGGATGGTATTTTGAAAAATATGATTCTCATTATGCTAGTTTTTGTCGCAGCACTTATCGCTTCACTTACGGCCACTCAATTCGATAACTTATTTACACCTGCATATTTTAAATTATTAGATTTAATTATTTTACCTCGGACTCTTTTGGCCATCTTCGCTGGCGGAGCACTTGCTTGTATAGGCTCTTGCTTTCAAGTTATTTTTAGAAATCCTCTTGCTTCACCCTATACTACGGGGCTTTCGTCTGTGGCGGCCTTGAGTCTTGCCCTCAGTGAACTTCTCATTATATTCTTTGCTTTTAAAAGTAACATTGGTCTCATCCTCTATATCACGAGCTCTCTGGCATTTGTCTTTACTATGTATCTTATGCTCAAAAGAAAAATGTCCAAGCAGTCACTTTTATTAGTCGGTGTAAGTGTTGGTATCCTAAGTTCTAGCTTTATAGTTTTAGCGCAATCTTTTATGGGTAATGAAAGTGTTGCCAGACTTGTCAGATGGACCATGGGAAATATCGATATAATTGGTTATCAGGGTGTTCTTATTTTAGGTAGTGCAAGTATATTTTTTCTATTTTTTATCTATACTCAAAGAACAAGAATAACACTTTTTTCAATTAGTGAAGAATTTGCTCATACAAGAGGTGTTAATGTCGAGGGCTTATTTCAAAGGACTTTTATCGGCGCTAACTTCTTTCTTATTATTTTAATTTGGTTTTGTGGGCCTATCGGCTTTATCGGACTCATCGTTCCGCATTTTACAAAGAAGATCTTTGGTGCAGACTTTTCAAAGAACATTTTTCCAAATTTCATCCTAGGTGCAAGCTTATTAATGATAGCAACGGTATTAAGTAAGGTGCTCATTAGTACTCATGTCATACCTGTTGGGGCCGTGACGGCAAGTATCGGAGCACCTTTTCTTATATACCTATTAGTGAGAAGTCGCTTCTAGCGCTTTCTTGGTTTAAGCTCTTCAAGTTTTATTCTCGCTGTTTTTTCTTTCTTGTCTCTTATGTACTTAAGCGTAACGGTATCGCCAATACTATATTCAAAGAGAATATTAAAGATGTCATCAAAACTATCAACAGATTTATCATCTATACCAATAATAACATCACCAAGATAAACACTCTTATTATCTTGAGTCATTCCTTTTAGTCCTGCCTTATCTGCTGGCCCTCCAGCAAAGACAAATCCAATAGGGAGGCCTTTTTTTACATCTAGGCCGTAGTAATATTCAAGCTCTTCTTTTTCAATCGGACGAATACCAAAGCCAGCACGTTTAACTTCACCGTCTTTAATTATTTGTGGAACAATCTTTTTAACAGTATCAATAGGAACAGAGAATCCAACCCCAGCAGAAGATCCAGAGTTTGAGTAGATCATAGTATTAACACCGATCACTTTTCCACTCGAGTTAAGAAGAGGTCCACCACTATTTCCTGGGTTGATAGAAGAGTCTGTTTGAATCATGCCATAAATTTCAACCCCAGCGACACCTTTTATGTTTCTTCCAAGCGCTGAAACAATTCCCTCTGTTATTGTACTATTTAGACCAAAAGGATTTCCTATCGCTAATGCTTTTTGACCAACTTGAAGACCTGCAGATGAACCGACCTTTACAGGGTTTAACTTCTTTGGTTTCTCCACGAGTTTAAGTATTGCGATATCTTTTGAAGATTCACTACCAATAAGCTTCGCCTCATATTTAGTTCGATCTTTTGGAAATCTTACAAAGAATTGTGAGCCTCCTCTAATAACATGATAATTGGTTACAATATGTCCTTGCTTATCCCAGACAAATCCAGTTCCTTCTCCTTCAACGAGTTCAGTGCGTCCACGTTCAAAGAAGAATAGTCCTCCTCCGCCACCACGTCTGACCTTTCTAATATTTGAAATATGGACAACGGAATTAACGTTCTCTTTAAAGATTGAAATGGTGTTCTTCTCACTTTCAAGAAGTGCTTCCTTCTCATTCGTATCGAAGAGTGCAAGTGAGGAAAAAGAAAATAGGGTGAATACTACTAAGGCAAAACTTCTAACTTTCATTAATATCTCTCCTTTTTGATAATAAGACTTTTGCTCATTCACATATATATAGATATAATTGTAATAGAAAAATCTCAAGCCAACTTTTTGTCAAAAAGTTGTAAAACTTCAAAAAAACAAGGGTAAGTAATTGGAAATACAATATCATAATAGGCATACAAATGAAATTGAGGTCGAAAAAGTGTACGGTGATAGTGCTGTTCGCTGGCTTTATAACTCAAATAGTGGCCGAGTAGTTTCGTCTGCTTTGGTTAAGGCACCGGTTAGCGTATTCTATGGTTTCTTACAAGACTTGCCTTTCAGTCGCCATAAGATCGAAGAATTTGTGAAAAATTATAAGATACCAATGGAAGATTATCTTCCGGAAGAGGGGGCGACAAAGAGCACTCCTTACTCTTCATTTAATCAATTCTTTATTCGTAGATTTAAAAAAGGTCTCAGAGACTTCGTCGCTGAAGAAAATAAAATGGGGGCATTTGCCGAAGCAAGATACTTTGGTTACGACTCCATTAAAGACGATCAGAAAATACCTGTGAAAGGAAAGTTTTTAAATGCAAAAGAACTCCTTGGTAATGACCAATGGACTGAGACTTTTCATGATGGGCCATTACTTCTAGCAAGACTTTGTCCTGTGGATTATCACCGCTTTCACTATCCAGATGATGGTGAAGTAATTGATTACTATAAAGTCGATGGTGGCTATCACTCTGTTAATCCTATTGCCTTAAAAGCGAAGAGTGATATTTTTTCAACAAACATTAGAGAAGTGACGATTCTAGAGACTAAGAACTTTGGAAAGCTTGCTTATGTTGAGGTTGGCGCCATTATGGTTGGAAAGATCGTTCAAAGTGGCAATCTTGAAACCTTTAATAAGGGTGATGAGAAGGGCTACTTTCTCTTTGGAGGATCTACGGTCATTGTTATTGGTGAAAAGGGCAAATGGATTCCATCAGTAGATATTACTCAAAATACACAAAAGGGAATAGAGACTTATCTTCATCTTGGTACTGAAGTAGGGACAAAGTCTTAGGACTTTAATTCATATTCACTAATGACAGGAAAGTGATCAGAGGGGACAATGCCCTCAGTACTTTCTTTTACCAGTCTAGTGCTTATAGGGTTTAAGCTCTTAGAGGTGAGAATCCAGTCAATCCGCGTTCCAGTAGGATTTGTCCCTGTAAACTTATGATGAGAGGCCTCTTCTTCTTTATTTAGTAGAAGCCAAGAGTCATCGAGCTCGATATCTGAGTCTATAAGAATCTTCCTAACATCCTCGCTTGGACCCTCGTTAAAATCACCTGTAAGAATTATTTCTTCATTCTTTTTTCGAATTTTTTCAACCTCAGAAATTAAAACTTTAATTTGCTCTTGTCTCGTTGTTGTTTCAAGATGATCAAGATGGACATTTATGAGAAGGAGATTAGTGCCAAGTTCCTTATGTTTGACTCTTGCCCATGTACAGAGACGAGGAAAAGCACTATTAAATGACTTTGATGCTGGTACAGAAGGTGTTTTGGAAAGCCATATATCACCACTCTTAATCAATTCAAAAGTTTTAGGATTGATAAAGATGGTTGGATACATCCTTTCTTCAATCCATGAACGGTGTTCATCAACTATTACTAGGTCACTTAATTTAGCAAAGAATTCGTAGAGCTGACTTCTCCATCCTTCCTGCGTTCCTAGGAAGTCTGCTTTAGCGTTATTGATGATATCAGTAAGGATAGATATTCTATTGGCCCAGATGTGATTTCCGTCTTTTGGATTATCAAATCTTATATTGCTTGTGATGACTTTGATTTTATTCATGTAAATATATTATCATTAATGACCTAAATCTTAAACATATCTAGAGTATAGCAAAATATTTCATCAGTATCAGAGTCCCCGATGATTTTTCGAGAGGTTTGAATAGACTTGATGAGAATGTCTTTAATCTTTTTTGCATCATCACTAGTAACACTTATAATTCCAGAATAGTGCATATCTTCAAAGCTATCATCATCCTCTTCTTCATTTTCTGTAGCTGCATCGAGACTAGATATTGCCTTCATTCTCCAATTTGTGTGATGTTTACTGATCATGGGGGAATCACTAGAGAGATGAATATCTCGAGAACCTATTTCATATTGATTATTAGACTTCTCAATTATCCCAGCACTGAGCAGAAATTCCACGATTTCTCTAGCTTTAGATGTAGATATCCTTAAACGCTCAGCTATTGCTTGGGGGGTATGATACTTATCAGTACTTACTAACGCATGAACGGCAAGATAGTGCCAACTTGAATAATAGGTTTGCTGATCGAGTTTATCAATTTCATCTTTTGCTTCTAATCTATTCTTAAGTTTTTTTTGATTTTCAACAAAGGAAGTAATTTGTTTATCAAAGTATGATTCAAGTTTCTTCGATCCAGCTCGTGCCTTTTGAACAAGAAGTAATAAGTACTCTTCTTCAGTTTTTGTCAGACTTAAAATCGCTCCAAGCTCTATTGTCTGCTCAAGAGTAAAGTTTGCGTCTTTATTTAGCACCTGAGAAACATAGGCCGTATGAATCCTGAGCTCCTTTGCTACCTTTGCTTTATATCCTCGACCTGAATAGGGTAAATTTTTTATATAGTCATTGAGATAGTTTTTATAATTTCTATACTTGTATATGTCCATAATAACAGTACCTTGCGTTTTAAAGTTAATCTAATTATAGCATATTTGTAGATTTTTTAATTAATTTTATCTGTTTCCAAGTAAAAGTTTCTTGTAAATATCTCTCATACAAAAAACAAGGAGAAAAAAATGAAGAAATTATTAATTATGGGCCTTTTTGCATTAAATTCTTTTGCGGGGCTAATTGATTTGAGAGATGGCTTTGATGGCAAGTCAAAGAGACACTTCTTAAAAACTCTTAAGAATGGTCAATCGGTAGTTGTAAACTTTGATCGCCCACAATACGTGGAGTCGATACTTATTTCAGCTACTGGAAAGCAGAGATCTTATTCTTTTGGAAAGGTTTATGCTGATGGTGATGAGGTAGCAACATTAGGTATTCCTGGAAGAGATCCTATTTATCCAATTATCGTAAGAGGAACTGTTTCACAAATTACAGTTTTTGCTACAGAGGGCTCAAGATTCAAGATAGATAACTTTAAAATCTATACGGGGAATGGACGCTATAGCTCTTACAGTTCACAGTCATTTTTACAAAGTGCAAATTATGGAGTGTCAGAGTGGGGAGAAGAAGTATTAGCGGTTATGTTTGAACTTGATAGACTATATGATTTATCTGTTTCAAGTGAGAGAGCTTTATTTAAGAGTCTCAAACAAGAGTCAATGAGATTGGCAGCGAGTGAAAAAGTAAGAGAAGCGAGATCACTTAAAACTTTTAAAAAAGCAAAGAGGCTTGTTGAGGTTATTCAATCTCTAGAGAATATTCTTATTGAAAATGACATTTTCATTTTTAGCTTTGATGCTGACAGGCTTCTCATAGACCTCATGACGATTAAAGAAGATATTATTGAAGAATACGATTTTGTAACACAACAAGTTTAATTAAAAACAAAAAGGAGAATAAAATGAAAGCAATAGTGATGACAATGATTTTAAGTTTAAATATTTCTGCAGCAGTTTACGATTTAAGACAAGAGGGCTACACAGGAACTTACTGTGTAGGAGATACCCTTTCGTATGATCTTGACCATGAACATGTAGAGAAAGTTCTAATTAGTGCAGAGGGAATTAGAAATGATGGTTTCATAAAGGTTTACGCTGATGGAAGTCTTGTTCAAAATATCGGTGTCCCTGGATACGATCCTGATTATAGCTTCAGAGTAAGACAGAATGTTTCTAATATCACTTTAAAGTTTGAGGAAACATGTTCAAGAATACTTGATATGAAAATCTTTACATCTGAAAGCTCTAGAAGAGACTCGAGAGATTACTCTTCTCGTTATGCTGGAACGAACTGGGGTGGCACGGCCTTAGAGGTAATAGATTCTATACTTACAAGACGTTCACTATCAGATGACACTTTATGGAATGAATTTTTAAAGCCACTTCAAGTTACAGCTATGAAGTATGATGCTGTAGCGTCAGTGTCTGATAAGGGTGATCTCAAGGCAGCACTATTCGCACTTTCAATGGCAAAGCTAATATCTGACTATCAGCCAAAGCTCTTAATTTTGTCTTACAACTATAGAGACCAGCAGGATGTAAGAGATCTCATGGGCTTAAAAGAAGATATCCTAGAGTCCTATGATGTAAGAGAGAAGAGTTTAGAGGAAGAAATCAGTGACTTAGAGAGCTTTTTATAGTCTTTAAGTTGAAAAAATTACAGCCAGTGTAGCTGTATATGCTGCACTGTGCTAAAAAAAGAGAAGGAGTATTTTATGAAGTTTTTAATAGCTATATTTTTAGTGCTTAGTACATTTGCGAAAACAACGCAACTAACAGATCAGCAGTTTATTGACTATGTTGATATGACGGATGCTGGATTGAGAATAGATCTCGTGGGTTATTGTTCGCGTCCTAATAGTTGTGTAAATGGAATTGATGTTGCTTATAAAGACGTATTTACACTTAAAATAGTGGTGCCTTCATCATATAAATCTTATTTTAAAGTAATTGCGCCTGGGTTAACGTTTTGTACACATTATCACTCATGCGGCCAATCTGACCTATTAGTTAATGGCATAGGTATTCTTTCAAACTTACCTATTACAAAATTAACGACACCTCAGAATGTAAGATTAGAAAATGGAAAAGCCCTCTATTTTGCAAACTTATATAACTTAAAACCTAAAAAAGTTAATCATGTGGCCATACCAATGCGAACTTCTATTTCTTTAATTGCTGAATATGAAGAAATAATAGTTAACTCTATTACACTATCTTCTTCTATGACTACATTTAAACCATTCTACGATAATGCTAAGCTTCCACTAAATAATGCTATAAAAATGATCAAGAAAGAAACGCTAACGTTTCAAAAGCATATGTCTAAGTCTGATAGAAATCTTGATCACTTTGAAAGATTTATTGTAAGTCTCGAAGATGCACAATCGATAATTGAAGACAAGAGAAACTACTCAGTGGTTGATTGGAGAATTCAAGAGGGAATGAGAAGGGTTGTTTCTTTTGGAATGATCATTTCTGACTTGCTTTGGGCCTATGAAGATGTTCCAGGTGCTGCCAAGAACATTGAAAATATTAGAGCCTTCAGAGATGAGTTGAAAGCAATCTACGGATGGGAAGGCACAATCGCAGGTAATGTTTCTAAGACAACTAGTGCACTTTTAGAGTTAGTTCATTATGAAATAAACGAAATAATTAAAGTGAAGTTAGCTTTAGGTGATGATGATTCGTTTAGAGTTTACAAGAATATTACGAATGAAGTGAGAAGTCTTATCACTAAAATAAATAGTAGTGATGGTGGTGATATTGTCGTAGGTCAATATGTAAATAAACTTATGGACTTGTGGAATGATTCATTATGGCAAATAGAGCTTAAATCACTCATGGAGGCGAAGCTTGATATTAGAAAGCTTGTGCGACCAAAATTAAAGTACATCTTAAATGCAATGATGGCTTTAGAAGAATTAATCGATAATAGAAGAATCTACTTTGAAATAGATGTTATCAAACCAGCGTTAGATGACAAACCAACTAAGGGATAGTGAGATGAAGAATTTTTTTACTTTAATTCAAACTATACTAATTATTAGTTTAAGTTGTAATACTTACTCTGCAGAGTTGGTAACGCTTGAAGAGTTCAAAAAGACTTTTAAAGAAAGTCTTAGAATTAAGGGTGAAAAGAAATTTGGAGATCAAAAAACATTACCAATTGTTGTACCAAAGCCAAAAGACCTCGATATGAGAAAGTTTCAAGATGTTTTAAATAACCCTCTTTTCAAAACGAAAGGGGGGTTTTCTTCTGGTGGTGGAGGAAATGGTGTCGTGTGTTTTAATGAATTAGGACATGCCTCGGAAATTGAACTTCTAGACTATTATGAAGGAATTAGAAAAGACTTATCACCTGTAAAAGCTATTGGCATGAAGGGTGATAGTGTTCAAGATAAAATAGTTAATGCATTTTCTAAACTAGAAAACACATATCCACGATTAAGTAAGAAATTAAAAAATAGAGCATTGTGGTTACATGAAAATATTGAACAATATCTCATCGCCGCAGAAGACGGGAAACTCTCGCCTATATATGATATGAATATTCCCTTTGTTCCGCAATTTAACGAACAAGGTGATGAGTGTATGATCGTACGCTTCGCTGTACAACTAAAAAAACAAATTGAAGGACAAAAGAAGTTCTTCTTTGTTAAGGATCTTTACGAGCATAAGCTGACTAATAACGATACTCGCGCCGGGATCATCATTCATGAGATCATCTATGAGGAAGCGATCAAAAATGGCGCCATCGATAGTGATTTTGTGAGATGGCTAACTTACTTAATTGGTTCAAAGAAGATTGATCAAATGTCTTCCAATGAAATACAAGGTTTAGAATATCAGCCCGGTGGTGAATTCTTAGGGAGTCTTGGTGTAAGTGCAAACACTCGCCGAGTCATGAATTATGACTTTACAGATTTAAAGAGCAGACAAAAGGTTTTTGCTCTAGATATCTATGATATCAATATTGGCTACAGGAGCTACAGTTGTTATGAACTTGGTATCTGTGAACTCTTTAAAGGGGAGTTTCTCGGTAGAAAACGTGGGTCTTCGGACTTTCTTCCTAAGTTTAATGTGATGATGCGCTTGAATAAAGTGAAAGTTCCACTATCTTCATCTCAAGCGGTTATTGAAACTCAAAGAGGTGAGAACCTTGTCTTAAGTAATGATAGTATCGCAAATCTTGATAAATCGATCTGCACAAGAAAGGGAGCATGCGTAGGAGATATCGTCGGAGTGACGAATGAGTCTTCTCAGTCATATCTATCATATACTGGAGTTATTGTGGGAATATTTGGCGATGGTAACTTTGCGATTGAGCTTATCGATGGGCGTTTTACAGTTGCAGGACAAGATATCGACATCAATGCACTGTATGATGGTGAAAAGAGTGTCGTATTATTCTCTAAAGAGTCTCATGTGTCGTATTAGTCTCACATGAGGAGAATATTCCCATATTGGGAAATATCCAAATTTCTTTGGAAACTAATGGCGAGACCATACTAATTCTCATAAAAACCTTCTTGTCTGAGGAGGTAAGAATGACGAAACAAGAAGAATTAATCAAATGCTTTAAAACATTGTACAGAGACCCGAGCTACCAGAAGATGGCCAATCTTTTGAGTATTCAAAAAACAAGAATTTTTAGAATATGTAATGGTCATGAAATGAAGCTTTCAGAGTACCTTCAGATGCAAAAACTTGTCGATGATAAGAAGCAGACGTCGGAATTAGAAACAATAGTTGGTGACTGTCTCGTTAATTTATCTGAAAAGAGTATTCGAGAGATTACTCGCATCTGCAAGAGAAAGCTTGAGAATCATCATCTCATTAATAGTCCCGTACAAATTAATTTAACAGCATCATTTGCTTCTTAGGAGATAGAATGGAAAACTTATTAACATTTGAAAGAGTGGTTCTTGAATCTATTGCAAAAGGTAATAAATTACTTAATACAATCCAAACAGATGTGGGCCTAGAGCTATCTCTTGTTTTGTCCATTGTCTCAAAACTCCTAAGAAAAGGTCTTATTATGAAGACAGGAAGTAGTTACGAACTCCTTCATAATGATATTGCTTGGAAGAAAGTATCTAAAATAGAAGGGCAAAGAGAAGAGGTTAACGAAATCACAGAGAGTCTCGTTGATCTCTTTTTCAATAAGGGTGGTGCACACTTAAAGCTTCAAAAGGTTTATCTCTCTAAGAGTGATGAAAAGATCTTTAATGCTCTCTTATATAATGTTGAAAGTTTCATAAACGGAATTACAAAAGATCAAAGAGAGCGAGGCGAAAAAATTCACTCTAAGGATAAGAAAATAGTTATGTGGGGACATACCACTTACGAGAAAATATTAAATAACTTACAATCAGCTTCTTAAATTAGCGCTCCTACGGGAGCGTCATCCTAGCCAACATAACCATATTCAGTAAGCATTTTATCAACGAGGTCAGGCAGGCGATACTTTAGGAGCTTGTTTTCTGGTGACTCACATGAACATCCAATATACTCTAATAAATGTTCAAACTTTGTAGCTCGACCTTCTTTATCAAGATAATCCTTAAAAACTTTGATCGCTTCAATCCACTGTGCTAAATCGTAGTGAGATTCATCACACAATTCAAAAAGAAGCGCGCCCTTAGTTTTTTGATCAGAGTTTGATTGTAGAAGCTGACCTAGATATTGCACCACCATATGAAGGTGTTCTTGATCAGGACAGGAATTAATAAGAAGTCTTATTTGTCGATCATTGATAAACTTTTCTGGAAAGCTTAAGCGTATTTTTTCAAAATATTTAGTTTCTAAATCACTCATTCTCAGTCTTGATATATTGTTTGCAACCACTTCTTCGCCTCATCAAAGCTCATATCTTTTCTCTTCGCGTAGTCTTCAAGTTGATCTTTTCCAATCGATAAAATATTAAAATACTTACTCTTTGGGTGAGAGAAGATATAGCCTGAGACACTACTTGGTGGGTTCATTGCCATATTCTCTGTTAATGTGGCACCTAGGTTTTCTTCGATTTTCATTAAAGACCAAAGTTTAACTTTCTCTGTATGATCCGGGCAGGCAGGGTAGCCTGGTGCAGGTCTAATTCCCTTATACTTTTCTTTAATGATTTCTTCGAGGCTTAGTGATTCATCTTGTCCATAGCCCCAGATATCTCGTGCTTTCTTATGGATAAGCTCAGCATAGGCCTCTGCAAGTCTATCACCTATGGCCTTAACAAGAATTGCTGTATAGTCATCATTAATTTTTTCAAATGTACTAGCAAACTTTTCAACTTCATTTCCTATCGTCACGACAAAAGTTCCGACGTAGTCTTCTTTTGGTGAAACGAAATCTACTAGACTATGATAAGTAGGGACTTCAGCATTCTTAGCTTTCTGTTGTCTAAGGAAATTTAAAGTCTCAATCTCATTATTATCTTCATCAAAGAGAATGACATCTTCACCAACACGTTTTGCCTTAAACACTCCAAGAGCAGCCTTTGGTTTAAAGATATCTTCATCAATAATACGAGCTAAAAACTTTTCAGCGTCTTTAAAGAGTTTCTTTGCCTCTTCTCCATATCTCTTATGTGAGAGAATATTTGGATAGACGCCTTTTAATTCCCAAGTCCAAAAGAAGGGAGACCAGTCAATATACTTGGCTATCTCTTCAGTCTTAATATCAAAGTAGTATTCAACCCCTGTAAAGCTAGGCTTAGATGGAGTGTAGTCTTCAAAGAGATCTGGAATAGAGCTTTTTGCAACTTCGAAATCTTCAATTCGACTTGAATCAGATTTATTCTTTTCAAAGTAGTTCTTTAATCCAGCTTGTTTTTCTTTTAGCTCTTTAACATAGCTTTCTTTATTGTTCTTGCTTAGAAGATTATTACATATTTCAACGACAAGAGAAGCATCTCCAACTTGTACAATTGGTGCATCTGAGTGAGGAGCTATCTTTACTGCAGTGTGAGTTGCACTTGTTGTTGCCCCACCAATAAGAACTGGAATATCAATTTCTTGTCTCTTAAATTCTTTAACATTTGTAATCATCTCATCAAGACTAGGAGTAATTAGTCCAGACAATCCAATAATACTCGCATTGTTTTCCTTAATGCTTTTAATAATGTCATCACATGAAACCATGACACCAAGATCAATAACTCTATAACCATTACAAGCGAGAACAACGGCCACAATATTTTTTCCAATATCGTGTACATCTCCTTTAACTGTAGCGATGACAAAAGTTTTTGCATTGGAGTCATTGCCTTCTACTTTTTCCATAAATGGCTCAAGGTAGGCAACTGCTTGCTTCATAACTCTTGCACTCTTTACAACTTGTGGAAGAAACATCTTTCCTTCACCAAAGAGGTTTCCGACGATCTTCATCCCATTCATAAGTGGGCCTTCGATGACATTTATAGGATCTTTAAGTTCTTGTCTGGCTTCTTCAACATCGACTTCAATATATTTTTGGATCCCTTTAACAAGAGCATGAGATATTCTTTCTTGTAAAGTTCCTTCACGCCAAGCGTTGTCTTCTTCTCTAGCTTTCTTAGTTATACCTTTGAATTGTTCGGCATAATCGATGAGATTTTCTGTGGCATCAGGATGTCTATTTAATATAACATCTTCAACTTTCTCTTTAAGCTCAGGTTTAATCTCTTCATAAACCTCAAGCATTCCAGCATTAACAATTCCCATGTTAAGGCCTGCTTTGATAGCATGGAAGAGAAAGATGGAGTGCATGGCCTCACGAACGACGTTATTTCCTCTAAATGAAAATGATACATTCGAAATACCACCAGAGAAGAGTGCACCTGGGCAGATAGCTTTAATCTCTCTTACAGCTTCGATAAAGTCCATAGCGTAAGAGTCATGTTCTTCTATACCAGTTCCAACTGTTAACACATTTGGATCAAAAATTATGTCGTAAGGATTAAAGCCTACTTCATCTACGAGAATATCGTAAGCTCGCTTACAAATTCTCACCTTATCTTCTTTTGTTGCCGCCTGACCTTTTTCATCAAATGCCATGACAACTGCTGCCGCGCCATATGCTTTGATCAGAGAGGCATGTCTTTTAAACTCTTCTTCACCCTCTTTTAGGCTGATCGAATTTACAATACCTTTTCCTTGAATACACTTTAGACCTGCTTCAAGTACTTCCCATTTAGATGAATCAATCATGATAGGAACTTTGCAAATATCTGGCTCAGATGCGATGAGATTGAGAAACTTAACCATGCAGGCCTTACTGTCGAGCAGGCCTTCATCAAAGTTTATATCGATAATATTTGCACCATTTTCAACCTGTTGTCTGGCAACATTTAAAGCAGTGTCAAAGTCATCATTTTTTATCAGCTTTGCAAATCGAGGTGATCCCGTGACATTTGTTCTCTCTCCCACCATGTAGAATTGAGTATTACCGTCGCTTGAGATATTTAGTGGCTCTAGGCCACTCAGACTCATGGCCTGCTGAACATTAGGTATTTGTCTTGTTTGGAGATCTGAGAGTTTCTCTCTAATAGCGTGAATATGCTCTGGTGTTGTTCCACAACAGCCTCCGACAATATTTATTAAACCAGATTGTGCAAACTCTTCTAAATTGTCGGATGTTTGCTCCGGTGTTTCGTCGTACCCGGTATCACTTAGTGGATTAGGCAGTCCTGCATTTGGGTAGCAACTTATATAGCAATCGCTAATTTTTGAGAGCTCTTCAATATAAGGTCTCATCTCATTGGCCCCGAGAGCACAATTTATACCGACACTAAAAGGCTTTGCATGTTTTACACTATTCCAAAAAGCTTCAACCGTTTGGCCAGATAAAGTTCTTCCTGATGCATCTGTAATAGTAACGGATAACATAACAGGGATATCTCTTCCTATTTCTTCTTTGAGTTTAGTAATGGCAAAGATAGCGGCTTTAATATTTAAGGTATCAAAAGTGGTCTCCGGTAGAAGTATATCGACGCCACCTTCAACTAAGCCTTTTGCTTGTTGATAATAATTTTCTACGAGTTCATCAAATGTAATTGCTCTATAGGCTGGATTATTAACATCTGGAGAGATTGATGCCGTCTTATTTGTTGGGCCTAAAGCTCCAGCAACAAAGCACTGACGATCAGGATTATTTTTTTCAAATTCTAGGCAGGCCTCTTTTGCTATTTTTGCAGACTCTACATTAAGCTCATAGGCGACATCTTCAAGTTCATAATCTGCTTGTGCAATTTTCGTCGCAGAGAATGTATTCGTCTCAATAATATCTGCACCAGCTGCTAGGTATTTTGTATGAATCTCTTTGATAATTTCAGGACGTGTAATGGATAAGAGATCATTATTACCTTTAAGGTCGATCTTTGATTCTGTGAAGCGCTCTCCACGAAAATCTTCTTCATTTAGTTGATATCTTTGAATCATAGTTCCCATGGCACCATCCATGAACATGATTCTATCTCTTACAATTTCTTCAATAGTATTTTTAGTCATTAGAAAAACTTTTTTACAACAGTGGATACATTCTTTGCATCATTCATAACATAGAAGTGAACAGAGGGAACATTTGCGGCCATGAGCTCTTCTGTTTGTTTCATCGCCCAACGAATTCCAATTTCTTCAGCATTATCAGGATTCTCAGTCATTTCGTTAACAAAGTCATCTGGAAAGTCGACATAGAAATGTCTTGGAACAGTAGTTAATTGTTTAACATTTTTAAGTACCTTGAGACCAGGGACGATAGGGCATGTGATACCAGCTTCTCTGCACATATCAACAAACTTAAAGTAAGCATCATTATTAAAAAACATTTGAGTCACAATGTAGTCTGCACCTGCATCAACTTTGTCTTTGAGATACTTAATGTCCATTTTCATATTAGGAGCTTCAAAATGCTTCTCTGGATAACCAGCAACACCAATAGTAAAATCTAGAGGAAGAGAATTATTTATATCGTCAAGATAAACTCCTTCTTTGAGTTGGTTAATCTGCTTGACGAGATCTGAAGCATAGAAGTTTCGACTCCTATCCTTTGCATACTTCTTATTGTAATTAAGTCCATCCCCGCGAAGAGCAAGAACATTGTGAATTCCTAGATAATTTAACTCGATAAGAGCGTCCTCAGTTTCTTCTTGAGTGAAACCTTGAGTGAGAAGGTGTGTAACCGTATCGATTTTAAATCTATTTTGAATGACACCACAGATACCAATCGTTCCAGGTCTTTTCTTATAGATCTTCCTCTCTACTGTACCATCTGGCATTTCATTGTAGTATGCACCTGAAGGGTGAGCGGTAACATCAATCCATGCAGGATTGTGAGGTAGTAATTGCTCAACAACATCGGTTGCTGCTTTTAAGGTCTTTCCTCTCGGAGGAGGGACAATTTCAAAACTAAATAAAGGACTCGTTGCCTTATCGATATGCTCAGTAACTTTCATAGAATTTCCTAAAATACGGTTTAATGTATTTTATAATATTTCTAATATTAATACCAACTATGTTCTTAGATTTTTGTTAATGAAAAGGCCTAGTCTTTTGACTAGGCACTTAATCTGGAAGGTTGAAAATTTATAGATAATTTGGCTTTATAGATTTATCAGAACAGATAATTTTTATTGGCCTTTCCTGAAAATGAATTTATTCCAGATGTGAATTTATGACGATCTTTTCTACGAGTTACTTGCTTTTCTTAGCATCATATTGGTTAGAACTATGAACAATCGATAACTTTGGCTTCCCACAGTGGGAGAAGCATGAGGAGCACTGCAGAAAATGTTTCCTGCCATTCGTAATGTTAATAGGTTATAATATTTCTATGGGCAAAAGATATGTCATTGAAAGTGAGTATATTCGAGCAGAACTATCAGATAGAGGAGCTGAATTAAAGAGCCTTATTGATAGTGAAACTGGAATAGAATACATCTGGCAGGGCAAGAGGGCGATTTATCCTTGGAGCTCAATGATCATGTTTCCAATTGTCGGGAAGCTCAAAGATAATCAATTTCGATTGGGGCGTAAGTATTTTAGACTTGATAAGAACGGCTTTGCCAAAGACCTAAAGTTCGAAGTTAAAAATCACAGAAAAGATTCAATATCATTTATGATCACTTCAGATAAGGATACTCGTGTTTCTTATCCGTACGATTTTAGTATGGTACTGCACTATAAAGTATATGGACCTCGCCTAACTCTTACTGCTGAAATAAAGAATATGGGAAAGAAAGAAATGTTCTACTCTTTTGGCTTTTCTCCAGTGATCAATATGCCTATTCATCAAGAAGCTCTTGATGACTATTATATTGAGTTTTCCCACGAAGAGGATCGCGGTGCATATTTTCTGGATAATGAGCTTGTGAACTTTAGTCACGTCGATGATAAGAGATATCTTGTTGGTAAGAGAATTAATCTTAGTGAGGAGATTTTTCAAAAAGGTGAAATGATTTTTAAAGATATTAATACCAATACCGTTACAATCAAAAATCGAATTTCAGAAAAAGCATTTGAGATTAACTTTGAGCAAGCTCCTTATATTTCTGTATGGTCACAACCAGGTTATCCTTTTATTCAACTTTGTCCGACTTATGGTGTGGCCGATGCTGTAGACTCTGATAATGACTTTTATAAAAAAGAAGGTCTTCTGGGGTTAGATCAGGAGAAATCTGCTAAGTTTGAATATTCAATTTTTATTCGATAATTCGAGATTAGAAATCAAATAGTTCTTCAGGGTCGATTAAAGATGCTCTTTGGGGTTCCCTGTCGTTGAGTGAGTCTCTGTTTAAAACTCTCTCATATAACTTTGTATAGCTGTTTGAATAAGTTTGAATATTGAATTTTTCGATAGCATATTCTCTAATTTCTCGTCCCGATAATTGAATATCCCATTTACTAATTGCGCTAAGAAGGTCTGCTTTTGTCTTTGCAGCGATACCAGCAGGACCTATGACTTCAGGTAAACTTCCAAACGAGCTGCCAAATACAGGCAGTCCCTGGCTCATGGCCTCAACCATAGCAATACCAAAGGGCTCATCCCATTTAACGGGAAAAATAAGGCCATCTGACTTTTGAAGAATTCTTAACTTCTCTCTACCGCCAATTATCCCATGATTATGAATATATTTAGAGAATGAAAGAGACTTTCCGCCAACAATATGAAGATGCTTCTTTGTCTTAATGGCAATATCTTTGGAGTCTTTTAGGTTCTTAACCTTCCATGATGCCTTAGCTAGAAAGAGTAATTCTTTATTACTTTTACCATTAATATTAATAGGCTCAGGATATTCATCAAAGTCTAGAGCATTATATATAAAGCTCTTAGAGTCATGTACAAGGGCATGCTTTTTTGAAACAAACACAGAGTTCTTATAGAGAACTTCACCCACTTTTGCATTGCCATGAATTGTACAAATATGTGGAATAGAGAAACTCTTTAAAGTACTAAATTGTAAGTGCAGTATATCGGCATCTTGTGGAATTAGTTCTTCCCACCCATTTCTAAGTTTATCTTGTGAAAGAGGGATGAGCTTTATTCCATAATCATTTACTTTTGAATCAGGATGCCCAAGAAGAATAACTTCATGGCCAGTTCTGACAAGCTCTTTCATATGCCAGAAAAGAATTCTTTCTGTGCCACCATATTTTAAAACAGGAAGTGGGGTATGATGATAGAAAACTATTTTCAATCGATACTCCTGCCATCTTGTAAGTCTTTAAGTTTTGAATATTTGAGAAGTGCTGATAATGAATTAATACAGCAGATAATAAATCCATACCTACCGTCTAGAAAACCTCGCTTAAGAAAATAGTCTTTAAAAAACTTAAGAAGAGGTCTTGAGACTATTTTGAAGCTACTTGATTTGATTCCAGCGTTAAATGCCGCTTTAGCAGCTATTGTCGTAAACTTATTAGTTTGTGTAACATGGTCCGTAATAGAGTCGTATGAGTAATGAAGAAGATCACCTTGAATATAGCTTTGGCGAGAACCTTCTTTCATTTTGATAATATCATGAGGATTAGATCCACTCCACTCAGCTTTTGACTTCTTAAAAAGCCTTAGTTTTTGATCAGGATACCAGCCACATCTATAAATGAATTGATCAACATAGTGAGTAAGTCGATTAAAGTAATATCCATCACTGGAGAAGTTTTCTTTTAACTTAAGAATATTTCTCTTTAAATTATCACTGAGGGCTTCATCAGCGTCTAGAGACAGCACATATTCATGAGAGACCTGTGATAGAGCAAAGTTTTTTTGCTCGATATGACCTATGAATTTATTCTCAATAAATTTTACCCCATGTCTGAGGCAAATTTCCTTCGTATTATCAGTTGAATAGGAGTCAACCACAACAATTTCATCAGCGACATCAATAATAGATTTTATGCACCGTTCAATGTTGTGTTCTTCATTAAAAGTTATAATAGCAACTGATAATTTAACCATATGAGTAAACCTAAATGTCTAATTCTCCCAATATTCTTATTGTAAAATACCGAGCTCTTGGAGATTCGGTGATGGGGCTTTCGACTATATCTTATCTTCGTTCAATTTATCCAAATAGTAAAATTTATTATGGAATTCGATCATGGACTAAGAGTCTCTATGATGAAGTAGAGACGGATGCCGATGAAATTATTCCCCTCTCTTTTGAAAGTTTTAAAGATTATCAGAAGAGTTATAAGAAAATAAAGTCGCTAAATATTGATCATATTCATGAACTTCATTTAAGTGGGAGATCTCAAAAGTTCTTTAAGCTTTTTTCATTAATCAATAAAGCGAAATATACTTTCCATAATCACCACCTCAAGAGTGGTGGCCCTGTTATTGATCAGGGAGAAATAAAATCACTGATTCAAAGAGACCTTGATGGAGCGTATACTTTTCTGGGTAAAGAATTTGGAAATATTCCTAGTTACTTAGAATTTCCTCCACAGGTGAAAGTCAAAACAGCTAAGAAAGAGAGAATTATCTTTGGTGTAGTTGCCACAAGACAAACTAAAATGTGGAGTCTTTCAAACTTTATTTCCTTAGCAAATTTAATTAAAGAGAAGTTTGCACAGTATGAAATTATTGTACCTCTTTCTCCTTCTAATACTGATAAAGAAATCAAGTCAGAGCTTGCTAGACTTGATCAAAATGATAACCTTAAATTTGTTTTTGAAGATCTAAAAGACTTACCAGCGCTTATAGGTGCAGCTCACTTATATATTGGTAACGATACAGGTTTAAAGCATATAGCAATTGCTTGTGGAGTTAAGTCTTATACTTTCTTTGGCCCGGAGCCTCCAAGAGAGTGGCATCCTTATGATAAGAATGAGCATCCATACTTTTTTATTGATCCTCTTGATTGTCGTTATGAGAATGCTCATTACTGTGGCCTAGCTACTTGTGAGAGTATGATCTGTCTTAAAAACATTACACCTCATGATGTCTTTGCTAAAATAATTAAAGATTTAGATAAAGAGGAATAAATTGACAAAAGTATCCGGATTTACATTTATAAAAAATGGCCTAACTCTAGGTTACCCATTTAAAGAGAGCATATTAAGCATTAGTCCGCTATGTGATGAAGTCGTTATAAATGTTGGCTTTGAAGATAGAGAGTGCACTAAAGATGATGGGACTTATGAATATCTAAGAGAGTCTCTTAAAGACACAGAGACGACAAAGTATATATTTTTAAAGTCCTGGTGGGACCCTGAAAAAACAAAGTCGGGGCTAATCCTTTCTGAGCAAACGAATATTGCTCTAGAGAAAATTTCTGGTGATGTTGGTATTTATATTCAAGGTGATGAAGCGATTCATGAAAACGACTTTGATGAGATTAAGACAGCTATTCAACGACTCTTAAAACATCCAAGTGCTGATGCTGTATTATTTAATTATCACCACTTCTTTGGATCAGTTGATATTGAAAAAGTAACTAAGAAGACATATCGAAACGAATTAAGACTCATAAGAAATGGTCGTGGAATTAAAAGCTGGCTAGATGCTCAGGGATTTCGTATTGAAGATGATTCAAAGCTTAAATGCATAAAAAGTAGTGCTGAGATTTATCACTATGGCTGGGCGCGAAGTGAACAGCTGATGGATAAGAAAACGAAAGAGTTCTCTAAGCTCTATCACGGTAAAGACTTTAAGGCACAAGACTTCTCTTATGAGAGAGTGTGGGGCTTAAGAAAGTTTCATGGAACACATCCAAAAGTTATGAACTCATGGATTGAAGAAAATAGAAATGCAATTGATATTCTCTCTCTTCCCGTTAAGCTTAAACTAAGCGACTCACGAATCATTCTGTCGGACTTCATAGAGTATCTGACAGGGCATAGATTTGGAGAGTATAAAAACTACATTATTGTAGATTAGGAAAACTTAAATGAGTTATGAAAAAGAACTTCTTGAGCTTAAAAAATGTATCTTTCAAAAGCTTGAAGAGTTTAGAACAAGAGACGTAGAAGTCTCTAAGAAAGAAGATAAGTCACTCGTTACTGAGTTTGATCTCTTTATATCACTTAAAGTAAAAGAAATATTTTCATTTAGACATCCTGATTTTCATTTCTATAGTGAAGAGCACCCAGAGAAATTTGCGTTTCCATGTGTGGTCTTAGACCCAATTGATGGAACTCGTGAATTTGTAAAAGGCTACGGCGAATGCGCAGTATCTCTCGCTATTCTTTATAGTGAAGATATCTTCGACATGAGAAACTTTGGCTGGATCTATAATCCTTTTAACGGTTTTGAAATTAATAATTGGCTTGATGTTCCAGTCGAAAAAAGAAAAGTCTCTCCACCAACAACTCATGTCATGGTCTCACGAAGTGAATGGGAAAAATCGATTCACAAAAAATCATTTCCAAATGACATCAGAATTACTCCAATAGGTAGTATTGCTTACAAACTTGGTCTTCTCGCGAGTGGTGCGTGCGACGTCGTTGTATCAACCAGAGATAAGAATGTGTGGGATATTGCTGCCGGAATTCTCATCTGTCATTCAAGAGGACTATTAAGTAAATCTCAAGGAAAGATGATTACAAAGCTTCATGAAGAGAAGTTTAGGGCCATGTTTATTTGGGGGAGAGAAGATGATATTGCAATTATTGAGCCCTATTTGACCTCGTAAGTACTTGATTCTCATATGAAACGAACTTTTTTACTCAAGTTCTTGTGTTGAAACGTCGAACTGGTATTGGAGTTAAGAGAATTAATCAAAACCAGTAGCGAGGATATTTATGAAGAAGAAAATTATTAACACTGCTCTTTTGGTAGTATTAGTTAGCCCTATAGCTAATGCTCAACGTTCCTATAAAGGCAAAAGTCTTGACTTTATTTTAGCAGACATAGGAGACGAAACATACAAAACACCGAGCTGTACAAAGTCTCCTCGTCGCAAATGCATTCCTTACAGGTCTGAAATGAAGAGAGCTGGTTGGTTTGCTAGCGATGTAGAGAAAAAAGAAGTAGAGCTTCATAATATAAAAGTACGTAATCAATGGTTTTTGGATAATATTGAGTCTTTCCCAACGCCACCAGAAATTAAGATGTCGGATTTAAAGAAGCAACTCCAAAGAAGTATTGCTTCGCACGATCGTGTAGAAGAAGAATTTAATGAAGCAAGGTTGACTGAAGATCAAGCAGCTAAAAGACTGAATGAACTTGAGGCTAAGAGAGCCAAACTACAGGCAGCACAAATAAGACTAAAAAAAGAATCGATGGCAATCATGGATTCAGATGACTATGAAGACAAGGCTGAGAGGGTAGAGGATATCTTAGAAGAACTTGAGGACTTAGCTTCAGATGCAAGCGAAGCTGAGAAAGAGCTTTTAACAATTCAGACTCAATATGATGGAAAAGCAGATGAATTTGAAGCATCTGCGAGAGAAATTATGAGAACACAAATGGAGATTGGAAAAACTAAGGCAATTCTTGATAAACAGGATAAAACTCAGTTGTCGAAATCAGCAAGAGAGTCACTAGAGGAAGTATTGTCAGCTGCTGAAAGAAAACTACAAAAAGCTAAGAACGATATGGTTAAGAACGCCTTTTCAGATTTAATAAGAAAGAAAGGTGCAGCAGATACATTGTTAGAGGACTTTGGTAAATTAAAAACAGATTTAGAACTTGATAAGGGACAAGGCGAATTAATGTTTAAATTAATGAAAGATAAATATGAAAAGTCAGCTCTTAGTAAATTAGTTCAACAACAAATAGATAGTACTATTACAGATAAATGTCCAAAAATTGATGTTTGTATGAATGGGATAGTAAACGAATTAAGTTCAGATTTAGATTCAATTGAAAATAAATCTGTTCCTAAGAAAGCACCAGGTACTGGTGAAAAATAAAAAGTTAAATACTATTGCAAACGAGAAGGGACTCAATCGAGTCCCTTTTTTAATTAAATAATTCTTCGAAATCTTTCATCGTCAACTTACCACTAAAGAGATCACTCTCTGAATCTTCTGGTAGTAAGTCTCTAAATAACTCACGCTTAAGATCTTGTAGTTTTAAAACCTTCTCTTCAACAGAGTCCTTAATAATAGGACGATAAACAGTTAATTTATTCTTTTGCCCGATACGATACGCTCTATCAATTGCCTGACTTTCAACAGCAGGGTTCCACCAAGGGTCCATAATAAAGACATAACTTGCAGCTGTTAAGTTGAGACCAACCCCACCAGCTTTTAAGGAAATAAGGAAGAGTCGGTTGTCACCATCTTGAAACTTATCGACTTCAGATTGTCTCTTCTTAACATTTAGAGAGCCGTCAATACGGCTAAACTTCCAAGTGCGCTCTTTAAAAGCACTTTCAATTATATCGAGGTATGTTGTGAATTGAGAAAAGACAATTGCCTGATGTCCTTCTTCAAGAACTTGTTCAAGATTTTCAAGTAAGAAGTCTACTTTTGAAGACTCAACATGCTTGAAGTGCCTACTCGCGACCGCAGTATCATGATTTTGCCAGAGACAAGATTGTCTAAGCTCAAGAAGTCCTTTGAGGATTTCTCCGTATTTCTTTCTCTTCGGAGCAGCTTCAATTTTTGTCTTAATAGACTTGAGCTTATTCTTATAGAAGTCTCTTTCTGAATCAGATAAAGAGAGTATAACGTTATTTTCAACTTTTGGAGGTAGGTCAGTAAGTACTTGTGTCTTCGTTCTTCTTAAAATAAATGGTGCAGCCGTCTTTCTTGCAAAAACACGTGACTTTGGCGTCGAGTTTGAGCGAAGAAACTTAAGGTCCCCCCAAATTCCAGGAATCGAGAGGTCTATAATATTATAGAATTCAGCTAGATCATTCTCAACAGGTGTACCTGTTAAGCAGATTCTAAAGTCTGCATTAATCTTTCTTGCTGCATATGCTCCAAGAGAACGAAGATTTTTAAGATGCTGAACCTCGTCCAGAATAAAGACATCAAACTTTTGTTCGAGCAGATTAGCGTCAAGTTCTCTTTTTAAGATCCCATAACTTGTAAGAATGACCTTCTTATCGGTCTTAAACTCTCTTCCGGCGCCATGGAAAATATGAACATCAATATCAGAGAATTTCTTAAATTCATTTTCCCAGTTTAGTAGAATTGAAACCGGACAAACAATTAGGACCTTATCTATTTTGTCGTAAATACTATTAATGAAGCAAATTGTTTGAAGCGTCTTACCAAGACCCATATCATCTGCCAGACATGCCCCAAGTTTACTCTCATGCAAGAACTTAAGCCAGTTGTACCCAGTTCTTTGATAAGGACGTAGGATTTTATCATAAGGCTCAGGTAGATCGTAATCAGGCATTTCTTCAAGGTTTTGAAGCTTATGGCATAATTCAATTTCTTCTTCTGTTAATTGGCCTTCAAGCCCAATTTTCTTAAGCTCAAATAATTCAAAAATTCTTGCGCGATTAAAAGGAATGATAAATTTCTTAAACTTTCCTTCCTCGATAACTTCTTTCTTTTCTATTTTTGTATATTTCTTAACGAACTTTAAAAGGTCTTTTTGATTATTATCAAGAAGCACAATTCCAGATTTCGTAATAGCAATATTATTTTCAAAATCAGCATTTTTTAGAATTTCCATGTCTTCATCGGAAATCTCAAGCTCAAGATCAAACCAGTTATTTCGACCGATCTTATTTCTCTCAAACCTAATTCTTGAAGACCACTGGTTGAGCTCATTTTGATTGTAGAAAACTTGAGCGCCAAATACTTTCGTAATAGTGTAGAATTTTGAAAGTCCCGTCACGATAGTATTCATCGAAACTTGGTAGATTAGTTCGTTAGAGTCTTGATAGAAATAAGAGTAACGAAAAAATTGAGACCCAAAATCAAGAACAAAGGACTTAAAAAGGGTGATGATTAATTTATTATCATAACGAAATAATCGATTGTTTTCGATATCATAAGAAATCGTATACTCATTATTAACGATATCCGTAATGGCCCTAATCCAAGGTACTTTTTTAGCTTTTCCCGTTAATAGTTTTTTATACTCTTCACTTTCAACATCTATAAAGTCCATGACTTTAGTTAGGTAGGTATACGCATCGATCTTCTTTTTAAAGATATCTAGGCCACCACCACTAAAAGAACAAAGTCTTAAAAAGATAGGCGGCTTACAGCGTTTTTCTTCCTTATTATAAAACTCAAGTGCAAAGTTATTAAATCCCTTACGATCACTATTTTCAATAACGACTCTGAGAGTAGGCTCTTCTGCTTCTTTAGAAACAATTTCATCATTAATCATAAAGTCTATGAGATGATTTAATTTCGAGTTTACAGCAAGATTTAGAATGTTATCGATTGAGATTGTCGTAAGATTACTTCTAATTGTTGAAAAGAATTCCTTAAGTTCAGGACTTAGGAATTGTACATCACCGTTAATCCAGTTAAAGAGGTAGAGACTCTCAAAGATTGATATCTTGTGATGAGTCTTTCCATCGGGATCTATATAAGAAAAACGAATATTTTCTTTTACGTCTTCATGAAAACCTGAGGCATATTCCTTATGTGGCTTAATATTTACTATAATCTTCCCTTTAAAGTTGTTTGGAACAGGGAAGTCGACTGTCTTCTTACTTGTTAAAGTATATTTAAGCGCAGAGTAAGTTGGTATGTGTCCTGAGTTTTCTAGCTCATGAGGTCCATTGATGATTGTTCCATATTGGCGTGGAGCAACTCCATGGCCACCAATCATTGGAAGAGGATCACCGTCTACTTTCTTTGAAACGTTTTGAATATAGAGATAAATGGCAGCTGTATGATGACAGTGCTTCTCTTCAGTCCACTCTGTACAATTACAATTAGTCGATAAAGGACCTGATTCAGTATCTTCAAGTCTCTTCTTATAGACAACCTTAGACTCGTGAGTTGAGTTATCTTTAACGATACCTGTGGCGATAAGAAAGCCATCAAAATCACCTTTTTGAAATGATAGAGATACTTTACCTAATTTTAGTAATCTATTGGCCTTTTGCAGAACAATAGGATTGAAATGTTTCTGTGCGATGCTATTTTCCATAAAGTATCCATTATAATGTATAATTCT